>JACOWC010000009.1 GCA_016177005.1 Methylocystis sp. | reverse complement strand
TCCTGCGCGTCGCGCCTGTCTTGCGGAGCTGAGCCGCCCGCTTTTTGGTCGCAGGCTTGCCGCTCCGCGCCGATAGAGCGGCGCTCTCGCGCAGCGCCTCGAGCAGATTGACGACTTTGCCCTCGCGCGCCTTGCGCGGCGGCGCGATCGGCTTGCCTTCGAGCTTCGCCTTCACGAGTTCGGCGAGGGCCTGTTCATAGCGATCTTCGAATTTCGACGGATCGAAGGTTCCTCTCTTCGTGTCGATGATATGCTTGGCGAGCCGAAGCATCTCGCCCTCTATCTTGACGTCGGGCACGTCATCGAACGCCTGTTGCGCCGATCGCACCTCGTAGTCGAAATTCAGCGTGATCGCGAGCAGTCCATCGCCGTAGGCGCCGATCAGAACGGTGCGCGCGCGCCTGAAGAGCGCCGTCTTGGCGATCGCGACGACTTTGTTTTTGCGCAGCCCTTCACGTATCAGCACGAAGAGTTCGCTGGCGTCGCTTTGTGCCGGCGCGAGATAGTACGGCTTGTCGAAATAGACATTGTCGATTTCGGCGTCGTCCAAAAAGGATTCAATCGTCAGAGTCTTGTCGCTTTGTGGCCTCGCCTGCGCAATCTCTTCGGGTTCGAGCACGACATATTCGTTCTTGTCGACCTCATAGCCTTTGACTTGATCGCCGGAGTCAACCGGCGCGCCGGTCTCGCTGTCGACGAAAGTCCGGCGCACGCGATGGCCGGTCGCTCGGTTGATCGTATGGAAGGCGATCCTGTCGGATGTCGAAGTCGCGGAATAGAGCGCGACGGGACAGGCGAGTTCAGCGATCTTGAGAGAGCCCTTCCAATTCGCTCTCGGGCGCAACGCATACCTCTTACGCTTGCGGGACCATGGGGCGCGGCTGTCGCATTACGCTTCCGGGGCCTTTGTCCGGTCAAGCGCTTCTGCAAGTTTCGAGGCGACCGCCAAGCCCAGCGCGGCGCCAATGATCAGATGGAGATGAGGTCCGACCCGTTCAGCGACGGCCTTTGCGGCGACCGGGGCGAGCGACCCGATGGACTTGATCATGTCGCTATCCGGCTTGAGAAGCTGGTCGGCGATCGCCAGGGCCGATAAGCCTTTGGCTTCGAGTTCGGCTGCGGCGGTCTGCGTCTCGACTCGCCGTGAGCCCCGCTTCGACGCGACGAAATAAGCGATGATCGCCGCAAATAGAAAGACGCCGGCGATGACGAGATTGCCCGCGATCTCGCCCCAGATCGCCGTGGCGTAGGCATGGGCGGCGGCTGTGGCGAAGCCGAGAGCGAACAAAGCGAAGATGATTACGATCGCGAAACGCGACGCGCCCCGAGTAGCGTTTTCGATGGTCTCGTCAACCCGGCGGAATATCGAATCCAGGAACATGGCCTTACCCGATATCAGCTACGGGTCTTCCACATCGCGCCGACCAGAAATCCGCCGGCGATCGCGAGCAACAGCGCGGTTATCGGCTGCTCACGCACCGTATCCTCAACGGTCGCCCTGAAGCCTTCGGTCGCGGTCTTCGCCTTCTCTGCTACGTCACGCGACTGCTGCGCGACTGTCGCCAGCGCGGTGTCAGCGTTGTCCACTTTGGCGCTCACGTCTTCCGCGAAAGAGGCCGCCCTGGCGGCGGCGTTCGCCGACGCCTTGGCAATGGCGTCCTGCGCCTCCTGGGCCCTATTCGTGATCTGCGATGTTAGGCTCATGTTCTCTTCTCCGCTCTACTGCCCCACTGGCTTTGAGCGCCAAGGAGGCGCGGCGATTTGACGAAGACGTAACTCTGCAGGAACAGCCGATGTTCCATCTCCTTACCAGCAGGCGCTGGCCGAGCGCTTGCCGCTACCATCAAGGGAAAATATCCTTCTCATCCTCAGCGACCTTCGCCTCGCCGATCGATTTTTGAAATTCTCCGACGACGATCTGCGCCAATCCCGAGAGCGTGAGATTTGACGATCGCGTGGCCAGGCCGAGCGTCAACTTGGTCTTGCCCATCGCTTGATTGGCGTAGCCGCGCATTTGGTCGGCCGCGCCAGATCGCACGATGCTGTTGAGAGCCTCGCGCATCGAATCCTTCGGTTGGGCGACCGAATAGAGCGCCCGCGCCGGCGGTTCGGTAGTGATGGGGTTTCCTTGGGACAGCGGCGATGAATTCAGGGCGTCGCCGCTACGGCATTTGTCGTCGGCGCAAATTAGACGGTCGCCGCCAGCCTCAGTCAATGCAGCCATTAATTCACTCTCCTGAAATTCAATTCGGACGACCGACGGCGTCGGTCGCCAAAATAAAAACCGACAGGACCGTTCTATGTTCCAAAGGGCGCCCACATTGCGCAGCTTGAGGCTCGTCGCGGCCGGCGGCGCTGGTCGCCTGTGGCCTGAGGGCGCTAATTCTTGGCGTCGATGGCGCGTAGCTCTTCTGACGCAAGCGCCTCGGCTTCATCTTTGAGTTCGACGCCGGTCAGCTGGCGTCGGCGCGCCTCGTTGCAAAGATAAAGCAGCTTGCGCGCAGCCTCGGCATAAGAGAGGCCTTGCGGGCGGATATTCGAGAGGCAATTGCGCTCGGCGTCGGTGCGGCCGACGCGCGGCGCAAAGGTGAGATAGACGCCCATGCTGTCGGGCGAGGAAAGTCCCGGCCTTTCTCCGATGAAAACCGCTGCGAGTCTTGCGCCGAGCGTTTCTCCGATGTCGTCGCCAAGCGCGACGCGTCCCTGTTCAGCGAGAACGATCGGCGCGACTTTCCACGATGTTTGATCGAGAGATTGCAGCGCCTTTTCGAGCACTGGAGTGGCGTGGCGGGCGATCGCGCGGGCGGACAGTCCTTCGGCGATGACGAACGCTAGGTCGTAGTCGCCCGCCAAGGATTTCAACCGCGCGCGGGACTCATCATCCAGTCTTCGACCAAGATCCGGGCGCAGCAGGAAGCTGCGCCGATCGCGTGCGGCGCTTCTTACGCGAACGGCCGGCAGTCCGCGCGACGTGATGTCATTGAAGAGGCTTTCGGCGTCGAGCCTTTCTTCGACAGCATCTCGCGCCTCGGCGTGCGCCAGTTGAAAATCGAGAGTGGCGCGCGTGGTGAGCCCCGTCCCGGCGCGCGGCAGGAAAATTCTCGCCGGCGTCGCCGAGCGCAGCTTCGAAATCATGTCGGGAGGCGCCGGGCGTCGGTCCGCCATTCTCATGCTCTTTCGAGAAGCGGCGCAAAGGACGCGGGCAGCGCCTGCGGCTGCAGTTCGCCGCGCGCGTCCCTCAGTCCGACATCAGTCAGCCATTGCGCAAATTCCGGAGCCGGCGCCAGATTGAGCATGCGCCGCACGGCAAGCACGTCATGGTAGGAGGTGCTTTGGTAATTCAGCATGACGTCGTCGGCGCCGGGGACGCCCATGACATAATTTACGCCGGCGACGGCGAGCAGCGTCAGCAGATCGTCCATGTCGTTCTGGTCGGCTTCGGCATGATTGGTGTAACAGACGTCACAGCCCATCGGCAGTCCGAGCAGCTTGCCGCAGAAGTGGTCTTCGAGCGCCGCCCGGGTGATCTGCTTGCCGTCGAAAAGATATTCCGGCCCGATAAATCCGACGACCGTATTGATCAGCAGAGGATCGAATATCCGGGCGACGCCATAGGCGCGCGCTTCAAGCGTC
Organism: Methylocystis sp.; assembly: GCA_016177005.1. Lineage (GTDB taxonomy): Bacteria > Pseudomonadota > Alphaproteobacteria > Rhizobiales > Beijerinckiaceae > Methylocystis. The sequence continues at coordinate 17,473 of JACOWC010000009.1, read as the reverse complement.
TGCTGATCGCAATCCCAGTGGGCGTTCGCCGAAAGCGCCGAACCCTGGCCGGTTTCGAAATACATGACATTGTCGCCGATCGTCCCGCGCTTTAGGGAGAGCGCCGCTTCGCGGGCTTCGCGGAGCAGCGCGAGGTCGATCCCGAAGCTCGCATTGGCGGCTTGCGTGCCGCCGATCGATTGAAAAACCAGATCGACCGGCGCCTGCCGCGCCATGAGCTGCAATGTCGTCGTGACATGAGCGAGGACGCAGGACTGCGTCGGAATGTTCAGCGTCTCTCCGCGCAGGCCGAGCGTATTGCGAAATCTGGTGACGACGCGCCGCTTGGCGGCGATCAGAATGAGGTCCTGGTTGCGGCAGATTTTCGAGACCGCCGCAGCCATTTCGGGCGTGAGCCCGAAGGTCAAAGCCGCAAGCGAGTCCTCATCGGCGGCGTCGGAGAGAAGCCAGTCGCGAAATTCGCCGACCGTCAGCGGGGCGATCGGCGCAAAGGCCTTCCGGTCGTGACTGTCGAAGATCAGTCGCGTGACTTCGTCTTCTTCATATGGAACGAGCGCTTCATTCAAGAACACGCTGAGGGGAAGATCGGCGAGCGCCATCTGCGCCGCGACTCGCTCCGCCGCGCTCGTCGCGGCGATTCCGGCGAGGCAGTCTCCCGAACGCAGCGGAGTCGCTTTCGCCATCAGCGATTTGAGATCGGGAAACCTATAGCGCGTTCCGCGAATCGTCGTCCCATACATGGCTCGACCTCGAACGACTGTGTCTCAGGCTATGGCGCCTGCGCGAACATGTCACCTTACGGTCGTAAGGTTTTCCCCAGCGCTCATGCAGGGCCCATGGCCTTTACGCCCAACCCGCATATACTAGCGCATTCACAGTTTGTTTTCGCGCCGCCGGAGCCGATGTCAGCCCCTAATGCAGACCCCGAAACTCTGATACGCGCGCTTCCGCTCTGGCGTGGCCCGATCGACATCGCGCCCTTGCTCGGCGGCATCACGAACAAGAATTACGTCGTCACCGACGGCGATCGACGCGTCGTCGTTCGCCTTGGCGGCGACATCCCCGTTCATGGCGTCATGCGCTTTAACGAATTGGCGGCGAGCCGGGCTGCGGGAGCCGCCGGCGTGTCGCCGAAAGTTCTTTATGCCGCGCCAATGGCGATGGCGCTCGAATATGTTTCCGGCCGCACCTATGAACCGCAGGATGTCGGCGCAAATCGTCAGCGCTGCGTCGATCTTGTCAAGCGCGTTCATCGCGAGGTTGCGCGGCATCTACGTGGGCCGACTCTGGCGTTCAACGTCTTTCATATTATCCGCGACTACGCTCATACGCTCGTCGAGGATAAAAGCAGAATTTCGGCGCAATTGCCGCGATTGCTCGCGGCGAGCGAGAGTCTGGAAAAGGCGACGGGCGCGATCGATCTCGTTTTTGGCCACAACGATCTCCTCGCCGCCAATTTCATCGATGACGGGCGACGGCTCTGGCTTGTCGATTGGGACTATGCGGGCTGGAACACGCCGCTGTTCGACCTCGGCGGACTCTCGTCGAACAATGGTTTCAACGCCGCGGATGACGATGCGATGCTCGAGGAATATTTCGAAGCGCCTATGACCGATGCGCTGCGCCGCCGGTTCAAGGCGATGGTTTGCGCCTCGCTGTTGCGGGAAGCGCTGTGGAGTTTTGTCTCGGAAAGTCGATCCGCGATCGATTTCGACTACGTCGCTTACTCTGATGAAAATCTGACGCGTTTCGCGAGCGCCTGGGCGGCGTTCCGGCAGATGGAAAAAGCATGACAGACCTCCCGCGAAGCGCTCAGATCGTCGTCGTTGGCGGCGGCATCGTCGGCTGCTCGGTCGCCTATCACCTCGCCAAGCGTGGCGTCGAGACGCTGCTCATCGAACGTCATCAACTATCGTCGGGTTCGACGTGGCATGCGGCCGGACTGATCGGCCAGCTGCGGACCAACGCCAATATCACCAAGCTCCTCGGCTATTCGGTGGAGCTTTACGATCGGCTCGAGAAAGAGACAGGCTATGCGACCGGCTGGCGACGCAATGGCGGTCTGCGTCTCGCCTGCAACGCCGATCGATGGATCGAAGTCAAACGGCAGGCCACTTCCGCAAGGAGCTTCGGCCTGGAGATGCAGCTCCTCAGCGCCAAGGAGGCGCAGGCGCTGTGGCCGCTGATGAATGTCGATGACGTCGTTGGCGCCGCCTTCCTGCCGACCGATGGACAGGCGAATCCGTCCGACATCACCCAGGCGCTGGCGAAAGGGGCGCGGCTGGCCGGCGCAAAGCTTGTCGAGGGCGTCGCCGTCGCCGATTTCATCATCGAGAATGAACGCGTGCGCGGCGTCGTCACCAATCGCGGCGTCATCGCTTGCGAAAAGCTCGTGCTCTGCGCCGGCCTGTGGACGCACCAGCTTGCCGCGCGCGCCGGCGTCGCCGTTCCGCTCTCGGCGGTGCATCATCAATATATCGTCACCGAAAAAATCAGTGGCGTGACCAGCGATCTGCCGACGCTGCGCGATCCGGATCGGCTGACCTACTACAAGGAAGAGGTCGGCGGCCTCGTCATGGGCGGCTACGAGCCCAATCCCGTGCCCTGGTCGTCGGGCGTCGTGCCCGAGGATTTCGCCTTCCGGCTACTCGAAGACGATTGGGACCATTTCGAGCCGATCATGAACCTCGCGCTCGGCCGGGTGCCGGCGCTCGCCGAGGCCGGGATCAAACAGATGATCAACGGCCTCGAGAGCTTCACGCCCGACGGCAATTGGATGATCGGCGAAGCGCCGGAGGTCCGAAACTTCTTCGTCGGCGCCGGGTTCAACGCCTTCGGCATCGCGTCGGCGGGCGGCGCCGGAATGGCGCTTGCGGAATGGGCGGCAGACGGCGAACAGCCGTTCGATCTCTGGCCCGTCGACATCCGCCGCTTCGGCGCGCCGCATCGGGATCCAAACTGGGTGCGTGTGCGGACGCTCGAAGCCTATGCGCGCCATTACAGCATCGCCTGGCCCTTCGAAGAGTTTACGTCGGGCCGACCGTTGCGGCGCTCGCCGCTCTATGACCGTCTCAAGGCGAAAGGCGCATGCTTCGGCGAAAAAATGGGCTTCGAACGGCCCAATTGGTTCGCGGATTTAGAGGCCGGCGAAGCGCCGCAGGATCGCTATTGCTTTGGCAGGCCGGGCTGGTTCGACGCCGTCGGACGAGAGCATCGCGCGTGCCGGAAGGCGGCGGCGCTTTTCGATCAGACGAGCTTCGCCAAGGCGCTCGTTATTGGCAAAGACGCCGAAGCGGCGCTGTCCTGGATTGCCGCCAACACTGTCGCCAAACCGCCCGGCGCCGTCATCTATACGCAGTTATTGAACCCTAAGGGCGGCATCGAATGCGATCTGACGATCACGCGCTTGGCCAGGGACCGTTTCTATATCGTGACCGGGACGGCCTTCGGAACGCATGACTTCGATTGGATCAGGCGATCGATTCCTCAAGGATTGGACGCGACCCTCATCGACGTCACCTCGGCGAATGCCGTGTTGGCGCTGATGGGTCCGCGCGCCCGCGATATTCTGCAGTCGCGCTGCGACGACGATTTGTCGAACGCCGCCTTTCCTTTTATGAGCGCCCGTGAAATCCGTTTGGCCGGCGCGCCGGTGCTGGCGATCCGCGTCACTTATGTGGGCGAGCTCGGCTGGGAGCTTCACATTCCTGTCGAATTCGCGGCGACGGTCTATGACGCGCTGATCGATGCGGGCGCGCCGTCTGGGCTCGTCGACGCCGGCTACAGAGCGATTGAATCGCTTCGTCTGGAGAAGGGCTACCGCGCCTGGGGCGCCGATATCGGTCCCGATCACACGCCGCCGATGGCGGGGCTGGGCTTCGCCGTCAAAATGAAGTCCGGCGCGCCCTTTCAGGGAAGAGAAGCGCTCGTTCAATCCGCCGGCGCTCCTTTGCCGCGCCTTCTCGCCGGTTTCACAGTCAATGATCCGGAAAGCGCGCTGCTGGGGCGCGAAACGATTTATCGCAGCGGCGTGCGCGTCGGTTGGCTGTCGAGCGGCGGATATGGCTACTCGATCGGCAAGGCGATCGGCTACGGTTACGTTCGCAGCCCCGACGGCGTCGATCCGGCCTTCGTCCTCTCGGGCGAATATCAACTCGAAATCGCCGGCGAGCGCCGGCCGGCGGCCGTCTCGCTTTCGCCGTTCTACGATCCGAAAGGCGAACGCATTCGCGCCTAACTTTTGCGGCTAGGCGTCGAGCCGGTGATTAACGTTCTCGACGCGGCGACCATTGCTCGGCGCACGAAACGTCGCGATAGTTTCTTCGACGGCGTCGAGCGCAAGATCGAGGTCGTCTTCTGAGATGACGAAAGGCGGCGCCAGGCGAACCACCGTGTGATGCGTCGCGGTCGTCAGCACGCCCTTGCCGATCAGGCCCATGCAGACGTCTCGCGCGTTTGTATAGCGCGGGTCTACGTCAACGCCCGCCCATAGGCCGCGCCCGCGAACCTCCTTGATCGCCGGCATGCGCATCGTATGTAGCCGTTGCAGCATTCTCGCGCCGAGCGCTTGGCTGCGCTCGACCAGGCGCTCGTCGCGAATGACATGCAGCGCTTCGAGCCCGACAGCGGCGGCGAGAGCGCTGCCGCCGAAGGTCGATCCATGCGAGCCCGGCGTGAACACCTCCATCACCTCGCGTTTCGCCACAAAGGCGGAAACGGGCAATACGCCGCCGCCGAGCGCCTTTCCGAGCATGACGCCGTCCGGGAGGATATTCTCGTGCTGGAAGGCGAACCACGTCCCGCTGCGTCCCAACCCGGATTGCACCTCGTCCGATAGCAGCAATATCCCACGCTCGTCGCACAGTCGGCGCAGCCCTGCGAGCCAGCCGTCGGGCGGCACGATGACGCCCGCTTCGCCCTGGATCGGCTCGACGAGAATGGCCGCCGTGTTTGGCGTGACGGCGGCTTCGAACGCCGCGAGATCGCCGAAGCGCGCTGCGCGGAAGCCCGGCATGAACGGACCAAACCCGTCGCGATATTCGCGCTCGGACGAGAAACTGATGATCGTCGTGGTGCGGCCGTGAAAATTGCCGTCGGCGACGACGATCTCCGGGCTGGCGATCCCCTTTACGTGATTGCCCCAGCGACGGGCCGCCTTGATCGCCGTTTCGACAGCTTCGGCCCCGGTATTCATCGGCAGAGCGACGTCGAGCCCTGTCACTTTGCAAAGCTCGTCGAGAAATGGGCCGAGCCTGTCATTGTAAAAGGCGCGGGACGGCACCGCCAGCCGTTGGGACTGCTCAGCAAGTTTGGCAATAATTCGGGGGTGAGCGTGACCGAGGCTCGCGGCCGAATAGGCGCTCATCATGTCGATGTAGCGCCGACCGTCCACATCCCACAGATATGCTCCCTGTCCGCGCGTGAGCATGACGGGCAGCGGATCGTAGTTTTTGGCGACGTGCGGGTTCCTGAACGCCGAGCTATTCATATCCGAGAGCTTTTTGCGCGCATCCGCATGAGATAGTGGGTGGCGGAAATTCCCGTGTTCAATGCATAGATAGGCAGATGGGACAGGCGGCGCCAGCCGCGGAAAATAATGGCGATCATCGGGAGTCGAAATGGAGGCGCGCGTTTCGCATGCTGGCGTCGCAGCTGAAGCTGCGGCCCTTCTGGAAAGGCTCGGAGTCGAATCCCACAGGTTCAGGCGCGGCTCTCTGACTAGGCATTCGCCGATCACCGGCGAGATGATCGCCCATGTTCAAAGCGCCGATTCGACGATCGCGCAGCAGACAGTCGCGCGCGCCGAGGAGGCGTTTCGCATCTGGCGCAACGTTCCCGCGCCGCGTCGCGGCGAATTCGTGCGCCTGCTCGGCGAGGAGCTGCGCGCGGCCAAGGCCGAGTTGGCCCGTCTTGTCACGATCGAGGCCGGCAAAATCACGACCGAGGGTCTTGGCGAAGTTCAGGAGATGATCGACATCTGCGACTTCGCCGTCGGCCTCTCGCGTCAGCTGCACGGATTGACCATCGCCACCGAACGCCGCGGTCACCGGATGATGGAGACTTGGCATCCGCTGGGCGTCGCCGCGGTGATCACCAGCTTCAACTTTCCTGTCGCAGTCTGGGCCTGGAATGCGGCGCTCGCCCTGGTCTGCGGGAACTCGCTTGTATGGAAGCCTTCGGAGAAGACTCCGCTCGTCGCGCTGGCGACGCAAGCGCTGGTCGAACGCGCCGCCGCGCGTTTCGGCGATGCGCCTGCCGGGCTTACCAACCTGCTGGTCGGCGGGCGCGATGTCGGCGAAGCGCTGGTCGAGGACCCTCGAGTCCAGCTCGTTTCGGCTACAGGTTCGACGGCCATGGGCCGCGCTGTCGCGCCACGCCTCGCGCGTCGCTTTGCGCGATCGATTCTCGAGCTTGGCGGCAACAACGCCGCCATCGTTTGCGCCTCCGCGCCGCTCGATCTCACTGTGCGGGCGATCGCCTTCGCAGCGATGGGCACGGCTGGTCAGCGTTGCACGACGCTGCGCCGGTTGATCGCGCATGAAGAAGTCTATGACGAGCTTCTTGCGCGCTTGCGGCGCGCCTACGCCTCAGTTCCGGTCGGCGATCCTCGCGACGCCGCCGCGCTTGTTGGGCCGCTGATCGACGAGAGCGCCCATGCGGCGATGGGCGCCGCGCTCGACGAAGCGCGCGGCGCAGGCGGCGTCATTTTCGGCGGGGAGCGCGTGCTTGCGGAAAAATATCCCGACGCCTTCTATGCGCGTCCGGCGCTTGTGGAGATGCCGGACCAGACCGAGGTCGTGCGGCGGGAGACATTCGCGCCGATCCTCTATGTGATGAAGTTCCGCAGCCTTGAGGAAGCGATCCGATTGAATAACGACGTCGCGCATGGCCTGGCGTCGTCGATCTTCACGGCGCGCCTAGATGAAGCTGAGCGCTTCATGGCCGCCGACGGATCGGACTGCGGCATCGCCAATGTGAACATCGGGCCGTCCGGCGCCGAAATCGGCGGGGCGTTCGGCGGCGAGAAGGACACGGGCGGCGGCCGCGAAGCGGGGTCCGACTGCTGGAAGTCCTATATGCGCCGCGCCACCAACACGATCAATTTTTCCGGCGAGCTGCCGCTGGCTCAGGGCGTCAAATTCGACCTCGACGCTTAGAGCGCGGCTCGCGAAAAAAGTGGGAACCGGTTTTTCGCGTAAAGCGCGCTCTAAACGATTAGAATCAATCACGTTATCTGCGTTCAGGCGAGTCCGCCTGAACGCAGCGTGATCTGGCGCTTGCGCCTTCCCCTTCGTGATTTTGCGGCGCCGGCGACTTAAATAGGGAAGCAACAGTCGAGCAGTCAGAGTTGCGATGAACGGTTCTTCACCCTGCGCTGACGCCATTCGGGCGAAGTTCGCGTCGGCGATCTCGAACATGTATCAGGCCGAAGCGCCGCAGTATTGCGCCATGAAGGCGCTCGTGGCCGAGACGAATCGGCAATGCTTGGCCGACGACCCACAGCTCGAGCGGCGCCTTCTTGAGAGCGGCGAACTCGCGCGACTCGACGTCGAGCGCCATGGTGCCATTCGCGTCGGAACGGCCGAGGAGCTGTCGAGTTTGCGCCGGCTCTTCGCGATCATGGGAATGGCGCCGGTCGGCTATTACGACCTGTCGGTCGCCGGGATCCCGGTGCATTCGACCGCTTTCCGTCCGATCGGCGAATGTGCGATGCGGGCAAGCCCGTTCCGCATCTTCACCTCGCTTCTCAGACCTGATCTCATCGCCGATGCGCAAGCGCGTGAGATCGCCACGAAAATTCTAGCTCAGCGCGACATTTTCACGCCGCGCTGTCGGGCGCTGATCGATCTCTTTGAAAGGCGCGGGTTCGATGATGAAGAGACGCGCGAATTTGTGATTGAAGCGGCGAAGGCATTCCGCTGGAACGGGCGAGCGACGGTTTCATCGGCTGTCTATCAGCAGCTCTATGCGGCGCATCCGCTGCTCGCCGACATTGTTTGCTTCAAAGGGCCGCATATCAACCATCTCACCTTGCATGCGCTCGACATCGACGCTTCGCACGCGGCGATGGAGGCGCGTGGTTTGAATCCGAAGGCGATCATCGAAGGGCCGCCGCGCCGGCGCCGCCCCATCCTTTTGCGCCAGACGAGCTTCAAGGCGCGCGCCGAGCCTGTCGAATTCATCGAGGAAGACGGCAGGCGCTTGAGCGGCGGCGCGCATGCCGCGCGCTTCGGCGAGATCGAGCAAAGAGGCGCCGCGCTGACGGCAAAGGGCCGCGCTCTTTATGACAGGCTTCTCGCTGAGGCTCAGGCCGCGGCGCCGCTGGCGGCAGATGGTGCGAATGCGTCCGCCTTCGGTGAGGAGCTGACCCGGCGCTTTGCGGCCTTCCCCGACGATGATGTGACGCTGCGGCGCGACAAGCTCGCTTTCTTCCGCTATTCGTCCGACGCAAGCGTGAGGGCAGGGGAGCCGTCGTCCTCTTCTTCGGTGGACGATCTTCTACGAGCCGGAGCCCTGCAAGCCGAACCGATCCTCTATGAGGATTTCCTGCCGGTCAGCGCCGCCGGCATCTTTCGCTCGAATCTTGGGGACCAAGGCGCTGAAGAATTCATCGAGCGCGCCGACCGACGCGCCTTCGAGGCGGTGCTCGGCGCGCCGGTTCTTGACGAACTCGCGCTTTATCAAGAGGCGGAAACGCGCTCTTTAACGGCAAGTCTGGAGGCGCTTGGGTTCGAGAGCATCGCCTCGCTTCAACCGGAAGCAACGCCTTGAGCGGATATTGGCTCGGCGCGATTCCCGATTAGCGCAATTTTAGCGCGCTATTCTTAAGGTGGCGGCGCCGCCTGATCCTTCTGGCGGACGAGAGTCGGGGACAGGACGATGGACAGCGCGCGTTACCATAAGGCCAGCATCGGCAATCATTTGCTTCAGCCGGAAACGCTGATGCTGAGCTATGGCTACGACCCGGCGCTCTCCGAAGGATCGGTCAAGCCGCCGGTGTTTCTGACCTCGACCTTCGTGTTTCGGACCGCGGAGGATGGGCGCGACTTCTTCGATTACATGGCCGGCCGTCGGGCGCCGCCAGAAGGCGAAGAGACCGGCCTCGTCTATTCGCGCTTTAACCATCCCAATCTCCAGATCGTCGAGGATCGTCTGGCGATCTACGAACATGCTGAATGCGGTCTCGTCTTTTCTTCCGGCATGTCGGCGATCGTCACGACGATTCTTGCATTCGCGCGGCCTGGAGAAACGATTCTGCGCAGCCGTCCGCTCTATGGCGGCACCGAAGTTCTCATCGACAAGACCCTGGCGCCGTTCGGCTTGACGGGCGTCGGCTTCACCGACGGGCTTGACGAGGAAAACATCCGCGCCGCCGCCGCCCGAGCGATGGACATCGGGCGCATCGCGATGATCTTCATCGAGACGCCGTCCAATCCGATGAACAGTCTCGTCGACATCGCGCTGGTGCGGCGCATCGCCGAAGACATTGCGACGAAGCAGGGCGCGCGCCCGGTCATTTGCTGCGACAATACGCTGCTTGGCCCTGTATTCCAGTCGCCGCTGCGCCACGGCGCCGATCTGTCGCTCTATTCGCTGACCAAATATGTCGGCGGTCACAGCGATCTCATCGGCGGCGCCGTCGTCGGCGCCTGCGCCCACCTTAAGCCTATTCGAGCAATGCGCAGCGCCATCGGCACGCAGCTCGACGCGCATTCCTGCTGGATGCTCGGCCGGTCGCTCGAAACGCTGTCGTTGCGGATGAACCGGGCCGCGGAGAACGCGGTGATCGTCGCGCATTTTCTCGCGAGCCACCCCAAAGTGGCTTGCGTTCACTACCCGCCGCTGCTGCCGCCCGATCATCCTCAACGAATGCTGATGGAGCGTCAGTCGACATCCGCTGGCTCGACCTTCTCATTCGAGGTCGTCGGCGGACAGGCCGAGGCCTTCGCCTTTCTCAATCGACTTCAGATTTTCAAGCTCGCCGTCAGCCTCGGCGGCGCCGAATCCCTGATCTGCCACCCTTCGACCACGGTGCATTCGGGGCTGACCGAGGCAGCCCGGCAGGAAATCGGCATCACGCCCTCCCTCGTTCGCGCCTCGATCGGCATTGAGCATCCGGACGATCTCATTGCCGACCTCACCCTGGCTTTCAGCTGAAAAAACGCCAGCTTGAGGCATTTAAGGTCCGGAGGCGGCCGAAAGCTTCGCGCCAGGCCCTGTTAAATGCAGGCGCGCGGCATATGTATTCAATTGTCTGTTTATGGTCGAAGTCGAGCCGAGACTGGACAATGAGAGTAGCTAAGGAAATGCGGGACGACCGCACCGTTTTGAGCATCGAGGAAGACCGCATCGATGCGCACAACTCCGGCGAGCTTAAGAATCTGGTGCTGAAAACTCTCGAAGGCGGCGCACAAAACGTGGTGATCGATCTTGCGAGAGTTCAATTCATCGACAGCTCGGGTCTGGGCGCTCTGCTCTCCGGCTACAAGAACGCCAATCTGCGCTCAAGCGGCTTTGCGTTGGCGGGGCTGCAGCCGCGCGTCAGGTCGATGTTCGAGTTGACGAGGCTGCACAGGGTTTTCGACATTTATCCTAGCCTGCAACTGGCGCTGAGCGCCTGAATGGGAACGGGCGGTGATCGACATGTGCGAGACGGCGGTCAACCTCGACATCGTCGTTCCCAATAAAACGCGATATTTGCGTTTCGTTGGCGCGATCGCCGAGCAGCTCGCGAAAGAATTGGATATTCAAGAGGACAAACGTGACGCCCTCGCGTTCAATCTCAATCTGGCGCTGACCGAGGCTGTCGCCAACGCAATTCAATATAGCTCTCCGACGAAAGCGAACGACTCCGTGCGAATCTGTCTTTCCGTCGAAGACGCCTATCTTTCAGTTCGCGTTTTCGATCATGGCAAAGGCTTCGACCTTGCCGCCGTGCCGACGCCCGACTTCGACGAACTTCACGAACGCGGCCGCGGCATATTCTTTATCCGTTCGGTGATGGACTGGGTTCAATATCGCAAGACGGATTCGGGCCATGTGCTCGAAATGCGCAAGAAGATCGCTTAGCCGATTGCCTCCCGTGCTTGGCTCTCCGGAAATATTGGCGCCCACCACAACCCGCCCCGCTGATTGGGATACGGCGGTTCGCCTCTTCCTGCGCCGCGCCGGACGTCGCGTCGGGCGCGAACTGTCGGCGGATGCGCTTTTCGGGCTGCCTAACTCCTACCGCTATCTCGTGCCGGCGACGCGCGCCGCTCGCGATATGGCGTTGATTGAGGCCAACGAGGATGCCGAGCGCGACATCGTCGAGCTACATCCGCTGCGCGGCGCCGGCGAAGCGCGCTATGAGGTTCGCCTGATCGGCAAGAAGGAGCGAGCGCTCGATGAATTCCTGCCGATACTGCAGAATCTGGGATTGCGCGTCGCGGATCAAATTCAGTTCAAACTCAATTTCAGCATGGGGCCACGTTTCATTCGCAGCTTTACCGTTGAGCCCTCGATGTCGAGTGGTGGAATGAGCCTTGCGCGATGTCGTCATCGATTGTTGCAGGCGCTTAAAGCCGTACTTTCCGAGGACGTCGAAAGCGACGACTTGAACGGCCTGGTCGTGGCCACTGAGCTCGATTGGCGTCAGATCGATCTCTTCCGCGCCTATTGCAATTACTATCAGCAGCTCGGCATGCGGCTCGGACGCGCCCGCATCCACCGGGCGCTGTTACGAAGTCCGGCGGCTGTCGAACTGCTCTATCGCTATTTCGAAACGCGGTTCAAACCGGACCGCGGGGGGCGCGACTCTATTGAGATCGAGCTCGAATTGCTCACGCCCATCAGGGCCCAGCTCGTCGACGTTCTCGATAAGATTGTCGACGGCGGCGACGATCGTATCCTTCGCGATCTTTTCAACCTCATCGACGCGACGGTGCGCACGAACTTTTACTTTTGCGGCGAGTGGGCGCGTCACTTCATCGCCCTGAAGATCAGCAGTCTCGGCGTCTTCAACATGCCGCCGCCAAAGCCGATGGCGGAAATATACGTTCATGCGCCGTTGATGGAAGGCATACATCTTCGCGGCGCGAAGGTTGCGCGCGGCGGCGTGCGCTGGTCGGACAGGCCGGAGGATTTTCGCAGCGAAATTCTCGCGCTGATGCAAACCCAGATGATCAAGAACGCTCTCATTGTGCCGCAGGGCGCCAAGGGCGGCTTTGTCCTGAAACGTTCCTATGAGGACAAGACGCAGCGGCAGCGACTGGGGAAAGAGGCCTATACGCAGTTTTTGCGCGGTCTTCTCGATCTTACCGACAATCTGAAAGATTCGAAAATCGTTCGGCCGGCGGAGCTTGTCGCTTATGACGATCCCGATCCCTACCTCGTCGTCGCGGCCGACAAGGGGACGGGGACCTGGGCTGACGTCGCCAATGAGATTTCACAGTCTTATGGCTTCTGGCTCGGCGACGCCTTCGCCAGCGGCGGCGCCAACGGCTATCACCACAAGAAATTGGGCATTACGGCGCGCGGCGCGTGGGTATGCGTAAGACGGCATTTTTATGAGCTTGGCCGCGACATCGATGCCGAGCCCTTTACCGTCGTCGGAGTCGGCTCCATGGATGGCGACGTCTTCGGCAATGGAATGTTGCGCTCGCCAAATATCAGGCTGCTCGGCGCGTTCGACGGCCAGTATATTTTCCTCGATCCGAACCCGGACCCGCTGGCGTCTTTCGCCGAGCGCCGCCGCCTGTTTGAATTGCCCCAGTCGACGTGGCGCGACTACAACCCGGCGCTGCTGTCGCGGGGCGGCGGGGTTTATCGGCGCGACGCCAAGGATGTTGCGCTCAGCCCCGAGGCGCAGGCCTGGCTTGGCATGCGGCACAGCACGACCGACGGCGAAGCGCTGGTTCGCTGGCTTTTGACCGCGCCCGTGGACCTGTTGTGGATGGGCGGCGTCGGCGCCTATGTCAAAGCGAGTTCGGAGACGAATGAAAGCGTCGGCGACCGCGCCAATGATGGCGCGCGGGTCGATGCGCTGCAACTGCGCGCCAAAGTCGTCGGCGAAGGCGCCAACCTCGCGTTCACGCAGCGGGCGCGCATCGAATATGCGCTGAAGGGCGGCCGCATCAACACCGATGCCGTCGACAATTCGGCAGGCGTCGATCTCTCCGATCACGAAGTCAATCTGAAGACATTGCTGCGCATGCGCCCGGACAAGAACGCGCCAGAACTCGGCAACGTAAGCGGGCTTCTTGAAACTCTGACCGAGGAAGTTTGCGCGTTCGTATTGCGGGACAATGATCAGCAGAGTCTTTGCCTGTCATTGGACCGCGCGCGTTGTCGCGCCAACCTCGATCCATTTATGGATGTTGCGGAGCAGCTCGAAAACGCCGGTTACATCAATGCGACCGCGGATGCGTTCCCCACGCGCAAGGATGTCGCTGCGCGCGAGACGAAGGAATTGACGCGGCCGGAACTCGCCGTGCTTATGGCGAATGCGAAGCTGGCGCTGAAACAGGCGCTGCTTGAAGATGAGTCGCTCCTGCAAGGGACTTGGGCCGATGAATTTCTCGCGAGCTATTTTCCGGAATATGTGCGGTTTCATTTTCCGGAGCGGATCAAGAGTCATTCGCTCGCCCGAGAAATCGCCGTCACGACGATATGCAATAAGGTGATCGATCAGGCGGGCGTCCGCTTTCTTCTGCTTGGCGAGGGTCTGACGCCGGCTCTGCTCAGCTACGCCGTGAAGCTCTACCTTTCATTCGATCGAATTTTCGACGGCGACAGATGGCGTGCGGCTTTTCGGTCCGACGCCCGCTTGGACGCCCACCTGGACGCCCACTTGGACGCCCACTTGGACGCCCATTTGGCCGCCGCGCACGAATATGGCCTGCTGCTTCAGCTTGAAGACGCTTTGGCCTACATGTGCCGCTGGGCGATGCGGCGCGGCTATCGACTGTGCCCCGATGACGAAGAGATCGAACATTGGCGTTCCGATCTTCGTGACTACCGGGAGCGCGTGGGAGCCGCCGAACCGACAGGCGGGCTGGGAGCGCCCTACTTCGATCGGCTGGGCGATTTTCCTTTCCTTGTCGCGCTCGCCCGGGAATCGGGAGAAGGCATGCGCAAGGCCGGCGCCTATTTCGATCAGGCGGCCGATCTTTTCGGATTGCAAAAGCTCGCCGCCTTTCTGGAGGACGTGAAGCCAAGAGACCGCTGGGAGCAGCAGTTGCAAGCCGCGCTCGACACAAGGATGCGGGATGCGGCGGCGCGCATCGCGTCCATGCAGTTCGTTAGGGGGGTCGCCGACCCTCGCGCTTTGTTCCGGAGCGTCGGCCTGGAGTTTCGGCTTGCCGGTCTCGAGCGGCTGGCGTTCAAACTGGAGACCGCGCTTTTCACGACGCTTACGCCCCTTGCGGCATTCGTCGCGGAGGTGAACGCGCTCGTCGACGCTTGCGACGCCGCCTACCGCAACCGTTCCCGCGAGCCAGCGGAAGGGGAGCGAAGGCGCCAAGGCGATTCGACGCAATCAGGAGTGTCTTAGCCGAATGGAAGCGCTAACGGCCGATCGCGCTATTCTCGACGCTTTCGATGAGGCGCTCTGCGTTCTGGAGTCGTCAGGGGCTCTGCGATCGATGAATCGCGCCGCCGAGCGCTTGACCGGCTATTTCGAGAGCGAGCTTCGCGGCGAACCTTTCTTCTCGCAACTCGTCGCGCGCAATGGCGACGACGGCGAACCCTCATGGCCGGCGCATGCCCGCGACCGGCTGTCGTTGCGCATTCGACGCAAGGACAATGCGTTGATCGACGTGCGGTGCGAAATTGATCCGCTTGCCGGCGATGGCGGCGGCGGCGCGCTGCTCAAACTTCGGCCGATTGGCGAAGGGCTGAGCGAAGAGGACGCGCTCGACGACATCAAGGACAAGCTCGAAACGATCTTTGGCGGCATGGCAGGCGGCCTTGTCCTGATCAACGAGGCCGGCGACATATTGATGTTCAGCAAAGGCGCGGAGAAGCTCTTTGGCTATCGCGCCGAAGAGGCGCTCGGAAGAAACGTCAAGGCGTTGATGCCTTCGCCCTATCGCGAGGCCCACGACAGCTATCTCGCCGCCTATAAGAAAACCGGCGTCAAGAAGATCATCGGCATCGGCCGCGAGGTCGTGGGACGCCGAAAGAACGGCGCGACCTTCCCGATGTATCTCTCGATCGGCGAGCTCTGGCTCAAAGGAACGCGCTACTTCGTCGGCGTCACCTACGATCTGACCCGGCTCAAACGCGCCGAGGATCGGCTGCTGACGCTTTCCGCCGCCGTCGAGCAAAGTCCAATCGGGGTGATGATCGCCAACAAAGATGGCGAAATTGAATATGTGAACAGCAGATTTGCGACCCTGACCGGCTATCAGCCGCATGAGCTCATCGGGCAGAACCCGCGCATGCTTCAATCGAAGCGCACGGAGAGCGATCAATATCGGCGCCTGTGGGACAGCATTCAGGCCGGCGTCGAATGGCGCGGTCAGATTCAGGACCGCAGAAAAGACGGCGAGCTTTACTGGGCCTCGGAAATCATCACGCCGCTGCGCGACGCTGCCGGCGCGATCACCCATTATCTCGCCATCCAGCAGGACATCACCGAACAGAAGCGCGATAAGGAGGCGCTGCTCGAGAGCGAACAGCGTTTCCGCCAGGTCGCCGAGATGGCGGGCGATTGGCTGTGGGAACAGGATCAGCAGGGTCGCTACACCTTTAGCAGCAACGCCGTCGAGGACGTGCTCGGCATGACCCCCGATGAGGTCATCGGCAAGAGTTATCTTGATCTCTTCGCCGCGAAGTCTTCGAGCGATTCCGCTGCGGAGAACAAGCAGATACCGGCCGCTTCGCGTCGGCCGTTCCACCGCCTCGTCAACCATTATCGCCATAAGAACGGCGGCGACGTCTATACCGAGTCGACGGGCGCGCCGGTTTTCGACGAAAGCTGCCGGCTCATCAAATGGCGCGGCGTCGACCACAATATCACCTCGCGCAAACGGTTCGAAGACGAGCTGCGCGTGCGCAACCGCGCGATCGAAGCGGTTCCCATCGGCATCGCGATTTGGGACGCGCAGGCGCCGGGGGTTCCGAACGTCTACGTCAATCCGGCGCTGAGCCGGATCACCGGATTCGCCCGCGAGGAGCTGCTCGGGCACAGCCTGCATCTGTTGCGCGGGCCGCAGACCGATCCGGCGGCGCTCGAAGAGATCCGCAACGCGATCGCCAATCGCCGAAGCTGTCAGGTGACGGTGAAATTCTACCGCAAGGACGGCGTCTCCTTCTGGGACGAACTCCTCATCTCGCCGGTCGCCAATGAGTCGGGACGCATCACCCATTTCGTCAGCGTTCACGCGGACATTTCCGAGCGGCGCCGGATCGAGGAGAGCCGCCACGAACTCGAAATCGCCAAGCAGATTCAGCTGTCGCTGCTGCCCGGCGCGCCGATGCGCACGCCGCAAATGGAGATCGCCGGAATCTGCGCGCCGGCGACGCATGTCGGCGGCGACTATTTCGACTATTTCGAAAACGCCGGCGTCGCCGATGTCGTCATCGCCGACGTTTCCGGCCACAGCGTCGGCGCCGCGCTGATCATGACCGAAGTGCGCAGCACGCTGCGCGCCGAGACGCGACGGGCGACCAACGCCCTGAGCGGGCCGGCCGACCTGCTGCGCGACCTCAACGCGCTGCTGCATGACGATCTGTTCGCGTCCGATCTCTTCATCACCATGTTCTATTGCCGCTTTCTGCCGCAGACGCGCATGCTGCAATACGCCAACGCCGGCCATAATCCGCCGCTGCTGTTGCGCACGGGGCATTCGGCCTGCGCGCAGCTCGACGCCGAAGGTCTGGTGCTCGGCGTCAGGCGCGGCGTCGACTTCGAGGAGCGCAGCGTCGAACTCGCGCCGGGCGACAGGCTGATGCTCTACACCGATGGAATCACCGAAACCCAAAATCGCCAGGGCGAATTTTTCGGGCTCGAACGGCTGTCCAACGCCTTCAGGCGGCATCGCGCCCTTTCGCCGGAGGCGTTGATCAAGGCGGCGCTCGACGACGTGGGGGCCTTTCGCGGCGCGGCGCCGGCGACCGACGACGTCGCCATGGTGGTGATGGAGGCGCGCTGAGGCGCGCGGCAAATGCGGGGGCGCGCCAAGCGACACGGATAGTGTCATTCCCGGCAGGCTGCAGGCCTGTCCGGGAATCCAGAACCGCCGCAGGAATGCTGGTTTTGCTCTGGATTCCCGATCGCGCTTCGCGCGTCGGGAATGACAGCGGGCCCGTTCAAACGGATGGCGCATGAGAGGCGCGCCAATACGGGCGCGCGAAGATTTCCCGCCGCCGTGAGGCGCGGGGGCGAGCGGTCCGGGACGCCCCGGCCATCGCTTGGCCGCAGCGCAGAAATGTCTTCGACGCCCGGTTTCTCCCGGACACGGATCGCGTCGTCTCGCCGCCTCCGGGC
>JACOWC010000190.1 GCA_016177005.1 Methylocystis sp. | reverse complement strand
CCTCGAATCCCTCGCCACATTCACAATCCCCCCGGACCTCCTCAAAACCCAAAAAATCGAATGACGCCCGTCATTGGCATACTTTTAGAACTGCTGATGCCGAGTTCACATCGGCGCTACGCCGCCTGGACGCCGGATCGCTTCCGTAGCTGGGCCGCCCAGATCGGCCCGAACACCGAGGGGCTGATTGTCGCCGTGCTCGCCAGCCGACGCCATCCCGAACAGGGTTTTCGAACCTGCCTCGGCATTCTGAAGCTCTATCGCGGCGTCGATCCTTCGCTCGCCGAAGCCGTCTCCGCCCGCGCGCTTGAGATCGGCGCGCTCAATTGCAAAAGCGTCGCCGCTCTTCTTGCGCGCAAACCCGCAGCCGCCAGGGAGGGGGCGCCGTCGACGCTGTTCGACCACGCCAATCTGCGCGGTCCCGGCTACTACCATTGAAAAGGACCCCGTCATGCTCGCTCATCCCACCCTCGATCAATTGAATGCGCTCGGTCTTTACGGGCTCGCCAAGGGGTTCAAGGACCTCGAACACAAGCCAGAGGCGCGCGGTCTCGAGCACGCCGAATGGCTCGGTCTGTTGCTCGAATACGAACTGACGCTGCGCCGGCAAAAGCGCTTCGAGGCGCGCGCGCCGCCAGGTTGCGTCAGGCCGCCGCCGTCGAAGACGTGGACTATCAGAGCCCGCGTGGGCTCGACCGCACGCTGTTCCTCAAACTCGGCGCCTGTGATTGGATCACTGAGCGCCGCAATCTGCTGATCACCGGCGCGAGCGGCCTTGGCAAAAGCTGGCTCGCCTGCGCGCTCGGCCAGAAGGCCTGCCGGCAAGACATCTCCGTCCTCTATTATCGCGTGCCGAGGCTGCTCACCGATCTCGCTGTCGCGCATGGCGACGGTCGCTACAGTAGGCTCTTGCGCTCCATCGCGCGCGCGAAACTGCTGATCCTCGATGATTGGGGGCCTGAGACGCTCACCAGCGACCAGGCGCGCGACCTTTTGGAAATCGTCGAGGACCGCTACGACGCCGGCTCCCTCGTCATCACCAGCCAGGTTCCTGTCGACCGCT
>JACOWC010000008.1 GCA_016177005.1 Methylocystis sp. | reverse complement strand
GCCAGAGTGTTCTGGGACGTCGTCGACTTGCCGATGCCCCCTTTGCCGTAAAATGCGATTTGCCGTAGTGACGACATGTTTCTCTCCTGTTGAGCCCTTAACCCTCTGTCGCAGCTCTCTTGCTGCGCATTGTGTTCGCTGCCGAGTTAGAGAAGGACTCTCCGACAAGAGGCTCTCTTCGACGGCTCTCGATGCTGTCGCGTCCCTTGGCTCGCAATGTCCATGCCAGCGGCGCGGGGAGAGTTTGTGCGAGAAATAGTATAATATATTCAATTATTTGTTTGACGCCCACGCACGCTGCGTCAATGTCGAAAAGCTAACATCGACTTGGCGTGGGCGCTAATGTAGGGCGTTCGTGCGATAGGGATTCGAGGCGGCGCGCGGGAGGATTTGCGTCTTGATGACGAACGACCGGATCGCATCCCTCGTCTCATCCTGCATCGAAACCGGCGCGCCGCCCGCTGACGCTCGATTGCATGCCGCGATGGAGATTTAGCCTCGGCGGCAATGGCAAGATGGTTGCTTCCTGATCGGGCATCCGGCGCTAGCCCGGTTTACAACAAACAGCGCCAGAATACGGGCGCGGTTGGGGCGCGATAACAATGTCAGCAGTCATCAGCCTGGGGGATCGCGGCGTTATCGAAATCGCCGGGGCAGACGCAACCAGTTTCCTGCATAATCTGGTCACCAACGACATCGCCAAACTCGTCCCGGGCGAAGCACGCTATTGCGCGCTGCTGGCCCCGCAAGGGAAGATATTGGCCGATTTCCTCGTCTTCGCGGACGGCGAGGGCGAGAAGCGCCGCTATTTGCTCGATTGCCCGCGCGAATTGGAGCCGGACCTCCTTGGCCGCCTCGGCAAGTACAAATTGCGCGCCGCGGTGACGCTCACGTCGAAAAGCGACGAACTCGCCGTCTTCTGCGTTCTCGGCGAGTCGAAACCGGACATTCCCGCGCTGGCGATGGCGCGCGATCCGCGCGCCGAGACGCTGGGCTGGCGACTGATCGCGCCGCGCGGCACAAAGGCGGAAGACGCTCGCGAAGACTATGAAGCGGCGCGCATCGCCGCCGGGGTTCCGCAAGGCGGGGTCGATTTCGCCTATGGCGCCGCATTCCCGCACGAAGCGAACATGGACCTGCTCGCCGGCGTCGATTTCACCAAGGGATGCTATGTCGGCCAGGAAGTCGTCTCGCGCACCAAGCATCGCAACCTCGCGCGCAAGCGCATAACGCCTTACCACGTGGACGGCGAGGCGCCGGCGCCCGGAACAAAAGTAATGGCGGGCGAGATCGAAATCGGCGTGGCGGGATCACACAGCGGCGACAGGGGCCTCGCCTTGATCCGGCTGGACAGGCTCGCCGACGCCCTGGCCGCCGGGACGACCCTGACTGCTGGCGACGCGTCCCTGGAGTTCGTCGTGGATCGAGCCGCGGGTTGAGGTGAACTAAAACTGCGCTGGCGGAGCGCGGGCGCCAGGCATCTCAGCGCTTCGACGCCTCGTCCGCGAGCCGCTCGCGGGCCGCCTCCGCGACGAGCGGATCGCTGTCGTTGATCAAATGTCCGATTTCTTCCACATTCAATCTCGTGGCGACGTAATGGCGCACGCGCCAATCGTCATCTTCTTTCAAATCCAACAATTGTTCCGGAGTCATCCTTCGCGCAGCGTCAAGACGCACCTCGGCGTTCGAATCTCGACACATCCGTCCCAGCCACTGCGCGTCGATGCGTTGCGCGACAATGCGTCGCACCTCGACTTCCGCATCGTCGATCATCATCACCAGCAACGCCGGAGCGACCTTACGCGCGATCACGATCCGCACGTAATAATCCTCGTCCTGCATCATCGGCAGAAGATCCGGATCGTCGAGCAGCGTGGCGACGCGAATGCGCACTTCGCGATGCGGGTCATTGCGCAATTCGCATTGATATCGCGCAGGCAGCCGCCGCACGGCCTCCCAGCGCACGGTTTCGTCGGGATCCGACAATAAGCGCGGCAGGAGAAAAGGATTGGCGAATTTCGCCGCTATCGCGCGCACTTCGAAATGTGGATGCGCAAGATAGCCGTCGGCGAGTTCGGGATTCCAATTGAAGAAACGATCGATACGCCGCGCATAACGGTCGTGCACGCAGGCTTTGCGCAATTCGCATCGTCCCGCGACCAGCAGCTCTCGATGCGCGCAGTTCGCACAATCGATTTCCAACCCGCGCCAGTCGCGCGCTTCGTCGATCTCACGCGTCATCTTCCAAGCCGATTCTGTCGAGAACGCCGAGAAGAACCTTAGCGCCAATCTTGTCGGTCGGATCGAGTTCAAGAAGCTTGGCGATTGCGACCCGGCTTTCCTCGAGCGCGCCGAGGCGCATCTGCAAATAGGCGTAGCCCTTCAAAGTAAAGAGGAAGAAGCGCGGCAGCATTTCGTCGTAGCGATCGAAAACCGCGTCCTGCGCCGAGGCGCGTCGCCAATCCCGCGGCAGGTTGTTTTCGCGCGTGGCTTTTTCGAGACAGCGATTGGCGATCTCCAACGCCTCTCGCAATCTGCCCTTGTAAAAGTAAAAGCGATAAAAGCCGATCAGCACGGCGGCGTGATCTGGGGCCCATTGCTGTGCCTGGCGCAAATAGCGCTCCGCCGTTTCAGAGTCGGCGTAGGCTTCGCTGGCCAGATGGAGAAATTCTTCCGCCTCCGGCGGCAGGCCCTCGCCAAGAAGCGCCCCGGCGAGAAGTTCTTTCTCGTCGGGGCTCAGAGCGGCTTGCTCGCCATTCGCCATTACCCGCGCCTTTAATGCGTATGCTCCACGATAGGCGCGCTGGCGCTCTTGCACGATCCAGTGTTCTTCGGATCGTGAAAGACGAGCCCCCCGCTTGAAGAGGAATCGGCGAAATCGATCGTTACGCCATCAAGCAGCAGGCGGCTTTCGGCCGGAAGGAAGAACTTGACGCCTTCGACGACGAATTCCTGATCGCCGGCGCGCGGCGCGGCTTCGACGTCGAACACCGCGCTGAGCCCCGAGCACCCTCCCGGCGACACCAATAAGCGAAAGCCTCCGCCCGGATTAGCGCTGAACTGAATCATTCGCCGGACGAATTTTTGTGCAGCCGGCGTAAGCGTAAATTTCATTGCAGGCCTCCTCAAGCCGGCGCTTGGTAGCGTGGATAGGCATTGTCGATCACGCAGGTGTTGTCGACCGGACAGACGGCGGCGCATTGCGGCGCATCGAAATGGCCGATGCACTCCGTGCATTTCTTCGGGTCAATGACGAATGTGCCGTTTTTCTCGGTGATCGCCACATTCGGGCATTCCGGCTCGCAGGCCGAACAGCTCGTGCACTGCGAGGCGATGATCTTAAGCGTCATATCATGCTCCCTGGCTTGGTTCCTTGACGCATCTCTCAGGCTGCGTTGATGAGCGCGCCCTGACGGATTTCGGCGTCGCCGCGCTCCTGATGTTCGATCTCGCCGCTGTTCACCTTGTCGAGATAGGCCTTGAACCAAGCGATCGCCGACTTCTCGATGAACTCATGCGCGAATTGATCGACGGGCTCGATCCCGGCCTTGATGAGGTCGTTCTTCGGGCAACCGCCAATCTTAGCGACGAACACCGCATGGCAGTCGTTGATGGCGCGAATAACCG
Organism: Methylocystis sp.; assembly: GCA_016177005.1. Lineage (GTDB taxonomy): Bacteria > Pseudomonadota > Alphaproteobacteria > Rhizobiales > Beijerinckiaceae > Methylocystis. The sequence continues at coordinate 33,559 of JACOWC010000008.1, read as the reverse complement.
TCTCCAGACTGTCTTCGTCGCCATAACCGCCCTGGCAGTAGAGATCGACGCGGCGATGTCCGACGAATTTCGCGCCCGAGGTGGAGAGCTCGTAGACCTGGAACTCTTTGGCGTGACCGAAATGTTCGTTGATGAGGCCCGAACCCTTGGTCGCCACCGCGATCAGCAACTTGATGTCGCTCGCCGCGCCGGCCAGCGTCGCCAGCTCTTCCTGCTTCGCGGCAACCTTCGCGACGCGCTCTTCTTCGACCTTCTCTTGATAGGCCTTGCGGGACTCGAGGTCGTAGTCGACCTCCATCGCCATGATTTTTTCGGTGGTAAACTCAGCGCTGCGATCCTCGCCGAGCAGGCCGACCGCGTCGGCGCGGCACTGGCGGCAATGGCGCATCATGTTCATCTCGCCTTCGCAGCTGTCCTGCAGCGCCTTCAGCTCTTGCGCCGACGGACCGCGCTGGCCGTTGAGGCCGAACACCGTGCCGTGCTCCGGCGCCGAGATCAGCGGCATGATATTGTGCAGGAACGCGCCGCGGGATTTGACGGCCTTGTTCACGTCGACGAGATGCTTGTCGTTAATGCCGGGGATCATCACCGAATTCACCTTGCACAGAATGCCGCGCTCGGTGAGCATTTCCAGGCCCTGCAGCTGCCGGTCGGTGAGCAGCTTCGCCGCTTCGACGCCGGTGTAGCGCTTATGCTTCCAGAACACCCAAGGATAGATCTTCGCGCCGATTTCCGGATCGACCATGTTGATGGTGATCGTAACGGTGCGCGAGATCAGATCGAATGTCTTGAAGGTTTTTTCCGGATTGGCGAGCGGATCGCCCGGGCCGGCGATGCCCAGAACCGTCATTTGCGGAATGGTGGAGGCGACGGCCAAGACCTTCTTGGCGGCCTGCTCGGGAGTCAGCTTCTCGCTGACGACGCCGGGACGCGACTCGTTGGCGCAATCATATTTGCGGTTGCAATAGTTGCACTGGATGTTGCAAGCCGGCGCGACGGCGACGTGCATGCGCGCATAATGATGATGCGCCTCTTCGCTGTAGCAGGGGTGGTTCTTGACTTTCTCCCAAATCTCAGTCGGCAGGTCGCCCTGCCCGGCGCCCGAACCGCAGCTCGCCTTGCCGCTGCCGCCCGACGTGCCGCAGCCCTTGTGCTCGGCGAGCTTCTGCATCACGTCGTCCATCGCGACTGCTGCGTTCACCCCTTCAACTGCATTCGCCGTTCCAACATCCAGAGACGTCATGGCATGCATCCTTTTGTCGCTGCAAAGTCGTCAATGCCGACTCTCGGCTAAGACGGAGCGTTGCGTGAATTTGGCGGAAGGGTCGCAACAACCATGCCAGTGCTTCAGCGGCGCAAATATGCTTAAAACTCAAAGTCTTAGCGAGGCTAAATAATGTCAATATGCAAACACGTCCTTACATCGCGCGCGGGTTCCCTGTAACAAATTTAACATCGTCATCGCTTGCAGCCCGGCGCCGGAATCGTCACGAACTCAGACCAGCATCTGACGCGCTTTCCCTGTCGACTGAATGAACAGGTCCGCTTCTTCGCTCGTGTTGTGCGGTGGGAACGACGCCCGGCAGGCGGCGGCGCCAAAGCGATTCAGCAATGGGCTGGCGCAGCGAGTCCCCACGCCGATGGCGATTCCCGAACGATCGCCTTCGCATATTCGCCGGCATAGCGCGCTAAATGCGATAGAGAACCGCCTGAGGCTTTTGCGCTGACGCCGCATTGTCGAGATAGACGAGCGGCAGAGCATGAATCCTAACGTCCAGAATTGTGACGTCACGACGCCGCCGCGCAACGTCATATGACCTGTCGCTCACCGGCTGTCAGATCATTTTCGCGCTCTCAGTCGCTCGGCAACGAGCGCGGCGAGAGCCTCTCGAACGCTGCGATTCTCGACGGCGTCGATCGCTTCACCAATGAAAGCTTCCGTCAGCAGCGCTTCGGCTTCGATCCGGCCAATTCCGCGCGCCATCAGATAGAACACCAAGTTCTCGTCGAGCGCGCCGACGGTCGAACCATGGGCGCACTGCACGTCGTCGGCGAAGATTTCCAGCTCCGGTTTGCAATTGGCCTGCGCGCCCTCGGACAGCAACAGCGCGCGGGCCATCATGCGCGCATCGGTCTTTTGCGCGCCGGGCCGCACCAGGATCTTCCCCTGAAACACCGCCTGCGACGAATCCTCCAGAACGGATTTGAACAGCGCCTTGCTTTCCGAACGTTCCGCCGCATGATCGAGGAACAAGGTCGCGTCGGCGTGTTCCTTGTTCTTCAATATGTTGGCGCCGCGCACGCCGGCATGGGCGCCCTGCCCGTTCAGACTGACGAAGGATTGGTTGCGCAACAAGGCGCCGCCGAGATTGAGCCCGAAGTCGCTCAGCCGGGCGTTGGCGGCGAGCGAGGCGACGAAGGTCGAGACGTGCATCGCGGCGCCGCCTTCGCGGCTGATTTTGAGCCGCTCAAGCGTCGCGCCTTCTTCCAGCACGACCTCTGTTGCGGCGTTTACGTGATATTCCTGCGTCGTGGCGCCCTCGAAGCTCTCGATCAGGGTCGCTCGCGCGCCTTTTTCGACGACGATGAGCGAGCGCAGAAAATAGGTCGCCGGCTGTTCGCCCGCGACGAAAACCAATTGTATCGGTCGTTCAACGCATCGGCCGGCGCCGATGCGGATGACGACGCCTTCGCCCATAAAGGCCGTATTGAGCGCGAAGGCCGGATCGTCGACCTTGCCCACTTTCCCAAGTAGGGCGGTCGTCGCGGCGTCGCCCTTGGCCAAGGCCTCGGACAGCGACATCACGCTCAGCCCTTTTTCCAGATCGCCGAGATCGGACAGCGTCGGAACGAAATAGCCGCCGACGAAGACGATGCGCCGCGCAGCGACGCCCGTAAGAACCGCCGCATCGCGCATGCTTTGCGCCGCGCTTTCTTCCGGCGGCGCGGCCAGGGGCTTCACGTCGCGCAGCAGCGCGCGCAAATCCGTGTATTTCCATGCTTCGTCATGTCGGTTGGGCAGGCCCGTCTTGGAAAAGGCGTCAAAGGCGGCGGTGCGCAACGTCGCAAGTTGCGGCGCGCCGGCGCTCTGTTGCGTGGCGAAGATCTCCGCCAGCCGAGTCTCGGCGTCGGTGAGTTTGCGCGAGGGTGTGGCGGGTGCGTTGCTCATGACTTAAGCCGCTTCGCTCTGGTAGCTGGCGTACCCGGTTTCTTCAAGCTCCAGGGCAAGCTCCTTCCCGCCGGTCCGCACGATGCGGCCGGCCGACTGCACATGGACGACGTCCGGCGTGATGTAATCGAGCAGGCGCTGATAATGGGTGATGACGACGATGCCCCGGTCCTTCGAGCGCAATTGATTGACGCCATTGGAGACGACCTTCAGCGCGTCGATGTCGAGCCCCGAGTCGGTCTCGTCCAGGATGCACAGCTTGGGTTGGAGCAGCATCATCTGCAGCGTCTCGGCGCGCTTCTTCTCGCCGCCGGAGAAGCCGACGTTCACCGGACGCCGCAGCATCTCCATGTCCATGTCGAGGATTTTGGCGATCTCCTTGACGCTCTTGATCAGATCGGGCGACGACATTTCCTCCTCGCCGCGCTTCTTGCGCTGCGCGTTCACCGCGGCGCGCAGAAAGGTCATCGTGGCGACGCCCGGCACCTCCAGCGGATATTGAAAGGCGAGGAACAGCCCCGCCGCGGCGCGTTCGTCGACGCTCATCTGCGACAGATCGGCGCCGGCGAGCAGCGCCTGCCCTTCAGTAATTGTATAGCCGGGCCGGCCAGAGAGCACATAGGAGAGCGTCGATTTGCCCGAGCCGTTCGGCCCCATGATCGCATGGACCTCGCCCGCCTTCACGGTGAGATCATAGCCGTTGAGAATCTGCTTGCCGGCGATCTCGGCCTTAAGGTTGCGAATTTCCAGTAGCGCCGTCATTCCATCACTCCCAATTCATTGAGGCGTCAGCCGACGCTGCCTTCGAGACTGACCGAGATCAGTTTTTGCGCTTCAACCGCGAATTCCATCGGCAGTTGCTGCAACACGTCGCGCACGAAGCCGTTGACCACCAGCGCGGTCGCGTCTTCCTGCGACAGCCCGCGCTGCATGCAATAGAACAACACGTCCTCGGAGATTTTCGAGGTCGTCGCCTCGTGCTCGAACACGCAGGACGGGTTCTTCGCCTCGATGTAGGGGATCGTGTGCGCGCTGCAGGCGTCGCCGATGAGCAGTGAGTCGCAATTGGTGAAATTGCGGGCGCCTTCCGCCTTGCGATGCGCCGAGACGAGGCCGCGATAGGCGTTGGAGGAATGGCCGGCCGAAATGCCCTTAGAGATGATGCGGCTCGTCGTTCCCTTGCCGAGATGGATCATCTTGGTGCCGGAATCGACCTGCTGACGACCGTTGGAAATCGCGATGGAGTAGAATTCGCCGCGTGAATTTTCACCGCGCAGCACGCAGCTCGGATATTTCCAGGTGATCGCCGAGCCGGTCTCGACCTGTGTCCAGCTGATCTTCGAATTGGCGCCGCGGCAATCGCCGCGCTTCGTCACAAAATTATAGATGCCGCCCTTGCCGTTCTCGTCGCCCGGATACCAGTTCTGCACGGTCGAATATTTGATCTCGGCGTCGTCGAGCGCCACGAGTTCGACCACCGCCGCATGCAACTGGTTCTCATCGCGCTTGGGCGCGGTGCAGCCTTCGAGATAGCTGACGTAGGAACCGCGGTCGGCGATGATCAGCGTGCGCTCGAATTGCCCGGTGTTCTTTTCGTTGATGCGGAAATAGGTCGACAATTCCATCGGGCAGCGCACGCCGGGCGGGATATAGACGAATGAACCGTCCGAAAACACCGCGCTGTTCAGCGTCGCGAAAAAATTATCGGAGGTCGGCACCACGGTGCCGAGATATTTGCGCACCAGATCGGGATGCTCGCGCAGCGCCTCGGAGATCGGGCAGAAGATCACCCCGGCCTTCTTCAACTCCTCCTTGAAGGTCGTTGCGACGGAGACCGAGTCGAAGACCGCATCGACGGCGACGCGCGGGCGCTCCTCGCCCTCCGGCCGCTCGACGCCAGCGAGAATTTCGCGCTCATGCAGCGGTATGCCGAGCTTTTCGTATGTGCGCAGCAGCTCCGGATCCACTTCGTCGAGCGATTTCGGACCGGCCGTCGATTTCGGCGCCGCGTAATAATAAAGATCCTGATAGTCGATCGCCGGATAGTCGACGCGTGCCCATTTCGGCTCGGTCATCGTCAGCCAGCGGCGATAGGCCTCGAGCCTCCATTCGAGCATCCATTCCGGCTCGTTCTTCTTGGCGGAAATGAAGCGGATCACCTCTTCGGAGAGACCCTTGGGCGCGAGATCGGATTCGATGTCGGTGACGAAACCGTATTTATATTGATCGGCGCCGACACGACGAACCTGTTCAACTGTTTCTTGCACCGCCGCCATTTCGCTCTCCGTTTACTGTTGCGCTTCGTCCAGTCGCGCCTGGGCGAGGCGCCTCACTTCCGGATCAGGATCGTCGCGCAGACGCGCCAGCAATTCCGCTCCACATCGCTCCGCCACCAGGAAGCGGACCCGCAAATCTTCGTCGGCGATGAGCAGCCCCAATTGCGCCGGCTCCAACCGCTCTGCAATAATCATGCGCACGCGCGCTTCGGGATCGCGCGCCATGGCCGGGAGCTTGTCGAGGGCGATCCGCCGCGCCGCTTCGCATCGCACCTGCGGGTCGTCATCCTTGGTCGCGCCTGCGAGAATCTCGGGCGGCGCGCGACGCGCTGCAATCAGGCGCACGCCGCTGTCTTCATCGAAGAGCAGCTTCACGAGGCCCGCGCCCTCGACACGCTGGGCCATCGCCATGCGCACTTTGCGGTCGCGGTCGTCGATCAACCTTTCAGCCAGACGCAACGGCAGACGCTGCGCCACCATGGCTCTGACGTCCGGCTCCTCATCATCGATCAGCGCGCGCAGTTGAAACACGCTCGCATATTTCACCGCGCCGACGCGCAGCTCGAAATAGGGATGATCGAGATATTTTGCGGATTCTTGCGGACACGCGGCGAAGAACCTGTCTATGCGGCGGGCCCTTCGATCGCGCACGCAAATCTGTCCGAGATCGCAAAGGCCTTTCTCGCGAATCTCCACATGCGGACAATCGCGGCAGGACAGGAAGTTTCCGAGCCAGTCGACGGCGTCCATGCGATGCGTCGTCCCGCCAGGCCACGCTTTCAGCGCTACGCCGGCACGCAAGTGTTTTCGACGGGGCAGACGACCGCACATTGCGGCTTGTCGAAATGCCCTTCGCACTCGGTGCATTTCTTCGGGTCGATGATGTACATGTCGTTCTTGAGGCGGATCGCCGCATTCGGACATTCGAATTCGCACGCGCCGCAAACCGTACATTGGGAGGCTATAATTTTGTAGGCCATGTCGCGATTTCCATCCATTCAATTGTGGGTTTCTGCTCCTTTCAAATCCCATGCCAGTCGCAAACCCGGCGATGTCCAACGCCAATTGCAACTGGCGGAATTGAAAGCAGGAATCGGATGCGTTCCCTGAGGCTCGCGGTCCAAGGACCGTTTTGGTCCGCGCGCCTTCAGGAACGCCTGTTCAACCCGCTTGTGTGAACCGATGCAGTCCGCTCGGCCCCCGCGAATTTGGACAAATATCCTAAATGCGACAATCGCCGGATGGGCTCAGATGCGCTTTATTTCAATGTTATATTTTTTCAGCGCGTAATTGACCTGGCGGAGCGACAGGCCAAGAAGCCGCGCCGCTTTCGCCTGCACCCAGGCGGCTTTCTCCATGCCTTCGATGAGGCTCTCCCGATCGATCATCTTGCGGGACGACGCCAAGCCGAGACCGTCCCCTTCGCCGGCGGCGGCAAGCGGCGGCGGCTCATCGAAGAAGGTCGCAACCGGCGCGGTTTCGGCGCGCCGCCCCGGCGCGATATCCTCGGGCGGCGCGGCGCGCATTTTGGCCGGTTCGGGATAGGCTCGCGAAAAGGCGCCGCTGGCGCTTCCGGTCCACAGCAAGGCTGAGAGGCATTTGCCGGAGGCGCAGGCGAAATCGTGATCGACGATGGTTTCGGCGCGCGCCAACGTCGCCGTGCGGCGCACGCAATTTTCCAGTTCGCGCACGTTGCCGGGGAAGTAGCAGCGTTGCAGCGTCTCTATGGCGCTCGCCGAGAGCTCGTGCTTTTGATCGTTTTCACTGTTGAAACGCTCGATGAAATTGCGCGCCAGCAGCGAAACGTCGCCGGGCCGCTCGCGCAGCGGCGGCAGGAACACGGGCACGACGCTGATGCGGTAATAGAGGTCGGCGCGGAACTCGCCCTTGTCGACGGCCGCTTCGAGGTTTTTGTTGGTCGCGAAAACGAATCGGATGTTGACCTTCAAGGTCTTGGCGCCGCCAACCCGCTCGAATTCGCCTTCCTGCAGCACGCGCAGCAGCTTCGCCTGGAAGGCGGGAGATATTTCGCCGATTTCGTCGAGCAGCAACGTGCCGCCATTGGCGAGTTCGAAGCGGCCCGCGCGCTGCGCGACGGCGCCGGTGAAGGCGCCGCGCTCATGACCGAACAGCTCCGATTCGAGCACGCTTTCCGGCAGAGCGGCGCAGTTCACCTTAACGAAGGGCTTGGCGCTGCGGCGCGACAGGTCGTGCACCGCGCGCGCGAAAAGCTCCTTGCCTGTGCCGCTCTCGCCGCGCAGCAGCACGGTCGAATTGGACTTGGCGACGACGGCGATGGTGTCGAGCACCTCCATGATCGCCGGGCTCTCGCCGACGATGCCGGCGACGTCGGGCCGCTCGCCACGGATTTCCTTGGGCATGCACGAGACCAGCGCTTTCTCCAACGTGCTGCATTCGTTCAGCAGGCGCTGCCGGTCGGCCGAAAACATTCGGTGCAGCTTCACCGTCTGGCCGATCAGATTGGCGATCATCGTCAAGAGGCGCAGATCGGCGTCGAAGGTGTAGGCGATGAACTCTTCCGATGTGCGGTAGATCGACAACGTCCCGACGACGCGGCTGTCGCTCTTGATCGCAACGGCGAGGAAGGAGACCCTCGCGCCGACCGCCTGGGTGATCGTCTCGGCCGCCGTCGCGAACAGGGCGTCGCGGGTCACATCCTCGACGATGACCGGCATGGCGGTGGCGACGAGCCGGTCGATCACCTTGGTCGGCAGCGTGTCGATCGGCTTGCTGTGATCGTGGCTGATCCACCCCGAGGTCGCGACGATCTCCGGATTGCCGTGCTGGTCGAGGATGGTAATCATCCCCAATTTCATGTCGAGAAAGGAGCTGAGCACGCTGACGACATTGGCCAGCGTCTGCTCGAGGCGGGCCGGCGCAGTCAGGATTTTGGAGATTTCATAGACGCCGAGCAGCGCCGTGTCGGCGGACGGGGTTCTCGCCCGTGGCGGTTTCACGGCCAAGCCCCCGGTGGGCATAGAGCGTGACGTCGCTACATCGTCCATGGCCGCCTTCCTTGCGAACAGCCATCAGGTCCGAGCCCGGCGTTCGTTCGCACCTGCGAGATCATTTTGATTGTCTCCCGCAAATCATCATTGGCTTTATGCAAAAAACACGCAAAACCGCATTGTGCCGCTTAAACGCAACGCACAATGTTGGTTTTTCGACATGCGCCATGGCGGCACGGCCGAAGCGTGACACTTGCGCGACGCTTTGTTTGGTTTATGACACGGTCGCGTCATGCGCATTTATTGCACACTGCCCCGCGCCAGCTCCTCGATCACCTTCCAGCCGACGCTGCCCTGCGGATCGGCGCGGGAGAGGATGTCGAGATAGTCCTTGGCGGTTTCTGGGCGGCCGCGCTTCAATTCGATGAAGCTCAGCGCCTTCAGCGTATAGAGCGCGAAGCGCGCCGGCCCGTCAGCCGCCTCGACCTCAGCCGGCCAAGCCGCGGGATCGCTCGGCCAACCCGCCTGCCGCGTGGCCTCCTTCATGCCTTCCGCGGCGACGTCAGCGGCGTAGTCAAGACTGCCCATGTAGGTGTGAATTTTGTATAGGCAGTAATAGGGCGCGAGTTCCTGCGGCGTCAGCGCCAGCGCTTGCTTGAAAAAGCTGTCGGCCTTCTCGGGGTCGGTCCGATAGGCGACGACGCCCCGCTGCAGGAGTTCGTTGGTCCTTGGATCGAGTTCGCCGAAGTTCACGGCATCGGCGTCGGCGCGCGGAGCGTTCATGGCCAGCCTGAAGCAATCACTGAGCCACTTGCACTGAGCCACTTGGGCGGGGAGACGTCATGGAAACCGTAGCGGCGCCGACGTTCAAATATTTTTTAAGTTACAGCGGCGTCAAACTGCCGCTCAACATGGTTTCGCCGATCGAACCAGACGCGCTGGAAAATCGCAACACCTATTTTCGCGCCGGCTTCGACGCCGACGGTCGCATGATCACTTGCGAGAAGATCGTCTATGGCGAAGTCGAGTTGCGCCACGCCTACCACTACCGCCCCGATGGCCGCCTCGCCCGCGCGCACATCGACATGTCGGGCGAAGAGACGGAAATTTTGTTCGATGAGAACGGCGTCGGCGCGGCGCGCAGCCTTTGAGTAAGATGCGGGAGTGGGGGTTTGCAGTCCACTGCTCGCCTTGAACCGCGAGTCTCCAGCTCGCATTCAAGTTCGCTGCATCCGATGAACGCGCGCTACGCCTTCAGACCTTGCTTTTAGGCGATGCCTTCCTTGTCGAAGAGCGCCATCAACTCCCCCGACTGATGCATTTCGCGCGTGATGTCGCAACCACCGATGAACTCGCCGTTCACGTAGAGCTGCGGCCCGCCGAAGGCGGCGTTGACCAGCTGATGCTGGCGCACCCGACTCAAACCTTGAAACGCCGGCGACGTCACCGTCGCGGCCCAGTGATATTTGTCGTCGGCGAGCGGCGTCAGTTATCAGACGTCGGATTCCCTCGCGGGCATTGGCATGGCGCTTTTCCGATCCCCGACGCACAAACGGCACGCAGTTTGCTTGCGCGCCGGGCATGCGATGGTCGTCGCCTGAACACTTTGGACGCTCAGGCGCCAAATCGCAAAGACAACAAAGCTAACGAAAAAAGGGACAGGAATGATACGTGAATTCCGCTACAAGGGAGAAACGTTCCGGGTGAACGCCCATGGCGCTCCCGGCCATGAAGAAGTGTTTATCATCCATTTGGTCGACGACGAGGAGATGGGCGAAATCTCGATCGACCGCATGACCGAGGAAAACGACAGAGCCGCGCCGATCGACGCCATTTGCGTCATGCTTTGCGACAAGCTGATCGTCGAACAGGATATCGCCTGCGCCGACCCCGCCGGGGCTTTCTACTGGGTGGAAGGCAATCGCATCCGCGACGTGCTCCCGAGCAACGAAGCCGCCGCGCATTGACCAACGCGCGGCGCTAGATCACGCTGCGTTCAGGCGGACTCGCCTGAACGCAGATAACGTGGTCTTTTCTCGAGGTTTAGAGCGCGCTTTACGCGAAAAACCGGTTCCCACTTTTTCGTGAGCCGCAGTCTAGTGACCCGATCACGGCCGGACCAGGCGCCGCGCGCTTCTATTTTTCTCCGGAAGCCCCTCTTCCCTGCCGCCGCCAACATGCGGCGCCGACGAAGGCGGCGTCCCATCGAATGAATCCGCCAAAGTAGCGCTAGGCTTTCCTGACGAACTCAGTACGCAGCACGAGCCCTTTTACTTTCTCGGCGCGGCAATCGATTTCGGCCGGATCATCCGTGAGTCGGATATTTTTGATCAAGGTCCCGCGTTTTAGGACGACGGACGAGCCCTTAACCTTCAGGTCCTTTATCAAGGTCACGGAATCGCCGTCCTTGAGTTCCGCGCCATTGCTGTCTTTCGTAACTACCGTCATCAGGCGCTCCGCGCGTTCCATAGGTGACAATGCGCATCGTTATATTCGCCGAGCAGCCCGTTTGCATATCCCAGACTGTAATTCGCTCATTCCGAGGCCAATCCGCTTGGCGACTTCGTCCGGTCTTGCCGACGCCATTGACGCTTCGCCGCTCCGTTCCGCAATTGATCGGCGGCGCAGAGCACATTCGAACGCGGCGCGCGCTCCTGCCCCTTCACCCGATTTTGATCATGGGGAACGTGACGCCGATCGGCGCGATGGACAATTGAGCGCCATCGATAAGCCGCCAGGGCCCTGCGCCTTGGCGCGGCGCGCGCAAGAACGGCGTGTCATTCCTGAAACGGCGCGTTTTCCAGACACGGCGGCGCTCTGATTGATACGGCGATCTTAAGCGAGAAGCGCCCGGCGGGACGAAGCGCTGATTTTAATCTTGCGAGTCATCTGAAATTGATAAAGGCTAGGATAGCCTTCCGGTCTTGCCGCGCGCTTGCGCAGCCGCAAGCAGCCGCCATCGCTTACCGTGAAAGGTGACGACTATGGGGATAAGTCGCGACGCCGCGTTTCTTGCCGCGGTCGTTAGTGGCGCACTGGACGGCATTGTGTCCGTTGACGAGACCGGCTGCGTGCTTTCATTTAATCCGGCCGCCGCCACGCTTTTTGGCTACACGCCGGAAGAAGTCATCGGCAAAAATGTCCGCATGCTGATGCCGGAGCCATACAGAAGCGAGCATGACAAGTACATTCGCAACTATCTGCAGACCGGAATCGCGAAAATAATCGGCATCGGGCGCCAGGTTGAAGGGCAACGCAAGGACGGAACGATTTTTCCGATGGAGCTCGGCGTCACCGCCATCGAAAACGACGGGAAACGCGCTTTTGTGGGCTTTATCCACGATTTGAGCGAGCGCCGCATCTTTGAAGCCCGCATGCAGGAACTTCAGGCTAATCGGCTGGGTTTGATCGAGAATATGACGGTTGGCTTGGCGCACGAACTCAAACAGCCGCTGGCCGCCGCTATCGCTTATCAAAACATTGCGCGCCGAATTCTCGACAAAGAGGATTTCAAGGCCAAGAAAGAAATCGCCCAGGCGCTGGACAACGCGGCCGCTCAAATTTTTCGCGCCTCAGAAATAATGGACAATCTGCGGCAATTTATTGCGCGCGGCGAGACGGTAAAAACTATCCAGCATTTGAACGACGTCGTCAGAACAGCGTGCGAGTTCACTGACGCCATGGCGAAGGAGTTTGGCGTGAACACCACAGTGCGTCTGGATGTAGAAAATGATCTGGTAATGATAAATGAGATTCAGATTCAGCAAGTAATTGTTAATTTGAAGCGCAATGCGATCGAGGCGATGCAAGGTAGCGAGAGACGAGAGCTAACTGTTTCGACCCGACTGGTTGACGGCGACAAAATAAGGACCGACGTCGCAGACACTGGAACAGGGCTGCCGGAATCCTTCAGCATGAACCTGTTCGAACCGTTCGCCAGCTCAAAACCGCATGGTTTGGGCGTCGGGCTTTTGATTTCCCGGTCCATTATTGAAGCGCACCACGGACAATTGACTGCGGAGCCCAATCCCGGCGGTGGCGCAATCTTCAGCTTCGTGCTGCCATTGGCAAACCCCTAAGACGCCGCGAGGGCGCCCGATGGACAACCCCGCGCAGCGGCTCAGTTCAAGAGGTTCGTCGCGGCGCATAGCTCAAGGAACCGAGATTCGCACGGAATCGTCCGATCGATAAGAAATCGCGCCAAATGAATGAACTGGAGCAAGTTCTGATCGAAAAAGTCTGTCAACTTTTTCGGAACTTGCTCTAGTGCGCTAGATTTGTAGGATATGCCTTTCAAGAATGACTGTCGGGGAGGCGCGCCATGAAGTTTCTTGCCGGTTTCGTGACAGCGTTCGTCGTCAGCGCGCTCGGCGCTTTTCTTGTCATCGTTAGCGGCGTTTACAACGTCGCCGCAACCGCGCCTCACACGGGTTTGATGCGCGTCGTTTTGAATTGGACCATGCGTAATTCGGTGCGGGCCCATGCGGGGAACGAGTCGCCGGAAACATGGAGCGATGATCAGGTGAGAAAGGGATTTAGAGACTATGACGCCATGTGCGTCATTTGCCACAGCGCGCCGGGGAAAGAGCGCAGTTACATTAACAAAGGCCTGCGACCGGAGCCTCCGAATCTTGCCGAAACTTCCGAGCGATGGAGCAGCGCGGAACTGTTTTGGATCATCAAGAATGGCGTCAAGATGACTGCAATGCCCGCATTCGGACCCACGCATCAGGACGAGCAAATATGGAATATTGTCGGCTTCGTTCGCCGCCTGCCTCGACTCTCCGCCGAGCAATTCAAGGCGATGGAGAGCGAGATCAAAAAATCCTCGGAAAATGAGCAAGATCACCATCTCGAACAGGATCACCATCTCCAATAGGCGAGCCGGGAAAACGGACTTGAACAAGAATGAAACCGCACGTCGAAATGATTTCAGCATAGACGCTGTTATAGTCCAGCAAGATTGGCGGAATTGCGGGCTGGTCAGGCTTTGCGCGTGCGCCATGTAAGGATCGCCAACTTTGGGAAATCAACTGCCGCATCCACAACAATGCGGTCTTGAAACTGAGCGGATTGCTGGCGCGGTGATAGTGGGCATGAAAAATTGAGCCTTGTATCGATCAGGAGCAAACTGGTCTCGGCGCCTATCTTCAGCTGGGCGCGCCGCTCTCTTCCGGAAATGTCGGCCACTGAACGCGACGCAATCGAAGCGGGGGATGTCTGGTGGGACGCCGAGCTGTTCACCGGCGCGCCGGACTGGAGCAAACTTCTCGCCATGCCGCCGGCAAGTTTGAGCGAGTCGGAGCAGGCGTTCCTGAACGGTCCCGTAAAGGAACTGTGCGAGATGTTGGACGAATGGAGCGTCCAGTGGGAACGGCGCGACTTGCCAGGCGAAGTTTGGGCCTTTCTGAAACAGAACAAATTCTTCGGAATGATTATTCCGCAAAGATATGGCGGCTTGGGCTTTTCCGCCTATGCGCATTCACAAGTGGTTCGCAAGATCGCCAGCCGCAGTCCCACAGCCGCTGTCACGGTGATGGTGCCGAACTCGCTCGGACCGGGCGAACTGCTGCTCGAGTTCGGAACCGAGGACCAGAAATCGCGCTGGCTCCCGCGCCTGGCCGACGGGCGCGAGATCCCATGTTTCTGCCTGACCAGTCCGCAGGCCGGCTCGGACGCCGCCTCCATGACCGACACAGGGATCGTCTGTTACGGCGAGCAGCATGGGGAGCGCGTGCTCGGTCTGAAGCTGAACTGGGATAAACGTTACATCACTCTGGGTCCTGTCGCGACCGTGCTTGGTCTCGCGTTCAAGGTCTATGATCCGGATCGTTTGCTCGGCGGCGACGAAGATCTCGGCATCACCGTAGCGCTCGTGCCGGCCGATACGCTGGGGGTCGAGATCGGCGCACGGCACCTCCCGGCTTTTCAGGCCTTCCAGAACGGCCCCAATCGCGGGCGCGACGTATTCGCGCCGCTCGACTGGATCATCGGCGGCAAGGATCGGATCGGCGACGGCTGGAAGATGCTGATGAGCGCGCTGGCCGCCGGGCGTGGAATCTCGTTGCCCTCAGGCTTTCACCGCCCGTTCGACCGGCGCCTATACGCGAATTCGGGAACAGTTCGGGGTCCCCATCGGCGAGTTGGAAGCCGTGCAAGATCGCCTCGGCTACCTTGCCGCCACGGCCTATGAAATCGACGCGGCGCGTCGGCTGACCTGCGCCGCCTTGGACCATGGCTGCAAGCCCGCCGTCATATCGGCGATCATGAAGGCTCACGCTACCGAGCGCATGCGCAAGGCGGTAGACGCCGCGATGGATATTCACGCCGGCAAGGCCATCATGGATGGGCCGAAAAATTATCTCGGCAATCTCCACCGGGTGACGCCGATCGCCATTACCGTCGAGGGCGCAAATCTGTTGACGCGTAGCCTCATCATTTTCGGACAGGGGGCGATCCGCAGCCACCCGTATCTTCTCGAGGAAATGCTCGCGCTGGCTGATCCTGATGAAGGGCTCGAACGGTTCGACCGGGCGCTCTGGCGCCATGTCGGCCATTTCTTTTCCAATCTCGGCCGCGCGTGGTTGCAAAGCTGGAGTGGAGGTCTTGTCGGCCCGGTTCCAAACGCGGGCGCAATGACACATCATTATAGGCAGCTGTCCCGATATGCCGCGTCGTTCGCTTTGGTCGCCGATCTCGCCTTGCTGACGCTAGGCGGCCGGCTCAAACGAAGGGAAATGATCTCGGCAAGACTCGGCGACGTTCTGGCCGAGCTCTATTTCCTGTCGGCTGTGCTCAAACGGTTTCATGACGAAGGTGGGCGCCAGTCCGACGAGCCTCTCGTTGACTATAGCGTAACGGCGGGCGCTCGCCAATTTGCCAAACCGATTCATCGCGCGGATGGCGAAACTCATCATTCTCCCGTTCGGCGCGAGGCGACTTGGACCATCGGACGATCTGGCGCAACGCTGCGCGGCGATCCTGACGCGACCGAGCGAGGCGCGCGAGCGGCTCACCGCCGATGTTTTCAGAGGCTGCGGCGGCGATGCCGTTGCGCAACTGGAGCGGACGTTTGAGCTGGCGATCGAAACGGAGCGACTGCGCCGAAAGCTACGCGAAGCAAGGCTCGACTCGATCGAAGATGGTCTGCAACAAGGCGTCATCGACGAAAATGAGGCCGAGCGCTTGCGGACGGCGGAGTCCGCCGTCTTCGATATTATCTCTGTCGACGACTTCGAGCCGAGAGAGCTGTCGCCGCTCATAGAAGAGGATCGCCTGCAATGAGAGCTGTCGCCGCTCATAGAAGAGGATCGCCTGCAATGGCCAGGGCGACAACAGAGGCCCGACCGCGCGGCGGAATGAAGCGGCGCGTCTATCTCGTCGACGGCGCGCGAGCGTGACGCCAAACGCGTTGATTTTGGGCTGGTCACCGCCAATTAACCGAGGACACGGCGTAACGAGGAGGGGCGCAGACTAGGAGAGCGCATGGCGACTACAAATGAACGACTGCTGCAGTGGCTTCATGACTCGCAGGCTATCGAACAGCAAACCGGGGACATGCTAAAGGCGCTAGCTCGGCACATTGAGAACTATCCGGATGTCAAAGCCGAAGCCAAACGCCTCCTAAAAGAAACAAGCGAACAGGCGGCTGTAGTGCAAGATGCTATAGAGCAGCGCGGAGGAGACCCGTCGATTTTGAACGAGGGTCAGCCAGGCGCGACGGAGAGGGCCCTCAGCGGCGCCTTCGTAGGCACCGAGTCCGCCAAAAAGTCGATGACAGAGATTTCCAGTTACAACATGTTGATTGCGGCGGCCGAAGCAGCTGGAGACAGCGAGACCCGCGCAGTTTGCAATGCGATTCTGCGGCGAGAGGAGGCGATGGCCGAGTGGCTTAAGAACTACCTCGCCTCCCTAACAGAGGAGTATCTCACGCGGCCGGGACCTCCCGCGTGAACCAGGAATTTTCCAAGCGGTTGATGAGGGGTGGCGCTGCAACGGACTGACTTCAAACGTAGCCCATCAAACAGCGTCACTGCACCGGACCATCAGTCTACGAGCGTTCAGAGATCATACGGTGATTTAGCGCTACGCTCGACATCGCCTCAGTGTAGCAACAGGAGCGCATCAGACTGCAAATCTGCATATCGGAGGTCTAAATGTCCGAGCACAAAGCCACAATCAAATGGGCGCGCAACGGCGTCGATTTCGGCTACAAGAATTACAGCCGCGATCATATTTGGCGATTCGAAAATGGCGTCGAGACGCTCGCTTCGGCCGCGCCGGCTTATTTGGGCAATCCGCAGCGCGTCGATCCCGAGTCCGCTTTTGTCGCGGCGCTGTCGAGTTGCCATATGCTGACCTTTCTCGCGCTGGCTTCGAACAAGGGTTTTGTCGTCGACAGCTACGAGGACAACGCCATCGGGCGCCTCGAGAAGAACGCCAGCGGCAAACTGGCCGTAACACGCGTTGAATTAAGTCCGAGAGTTGTTTACGGCGGAGACAAGCGGCCGACGCAGGCCGATCTCGAGTGGCTGCACGACAAGGCGCATCGAGAATGCTTCATCGCCAATTCAGTGATGACCGAAGTTAGGGTTTTACACGCGGTCTGAGAGGCCAAAACCCTTGAGCTCGTCGTAACCGCCAGACCAGCTGAAACGCAACATGACCCCGGGCTCGACAGCGAGAATCTGGCATTTGAATTCGCCGTCCCAACGCTCAATCGGACGACTCCAGATCGTGAACTTGTGGCCCACCACGGGCTCGATGTCGTTTGGAAAGAACCAAACGTCGAGCCATTCGGAATCGGTCACGGCGCGCCAAACGGCCTCGATCGGATGTTCGAGGTCTTTTTCCGTCGTGAGGCTGCGTGTTTGTGTAGCGTCGAGCACGGCGCGCCGCTCCGGTTGCGGGATAGTTCGCAAGGATTGAGCCATTTGGAGGCGAAGGGCGCAGCCGCTGCGAATGTCGGTAGCTCTGTCGGCGGCGCGGCGCGAGTCCCTGGCTTCGAACATGCATGGGCGCGTGGCCGGACCCGCTTCGTGAGCCCTTTTGCACAAACAAGCCGAGGCGCGGAGTCGGCTGATGAATGAAAGCGCTCCGTATGACGGACAAAGAGGAATGGGTCGTCTGGAACGGCTCGATGGGAATACTGGATATGGCGACGATCGGCGATATCCGGCATGGCGAGGCCGGCAGGATGGCCTGTCTGGCGCCGCCCTATGGCGTCGTAGGGCCGTTCAGTCTCGACGAACTTGAAACGCGGGGCCGGATCGCCTTTGGCGAATGCCTCGTCATGTCGCACGAGAGATGGCGGGAAGATCAGGTCAATCTGCGTCTAGAGGCGCGACAGAAGCGCCGGACCTTCCTGTTTCAGACGGATGTCGACGACCATGAAGATCGCGAAATCCTGGACCTGCCAGTCGAGGGCCTTCTCAAAAAGTCGGACATCAATGCCGCCTTCCGGCAGCTGGCCAAGACCGCGCATCCCGACGCGGGCGGCGCCGACGCCCATTACCGTCGCATCGTCGAGGCGCGCGACGCGCTGCTCAAGAAACTCGCGATGACGGGTTGAGGCAATGGCCGAGACTCAACTTTGGGTTAGAGGGCGCCAGGAATGGATTTTTTTCCAAGCCCTCGAACTCACTGGCGACACGTTAGGACCGTTCAACACCTGAAGGCGGCTCGTCCGCCCGAATATCGAGCTCGCGACGTCGAACGCGCCAACATTCGTAACGATCGTTAGGCGCCCAGAGCGCGGCTCGCGAAAAAGTGGACGCCGACTTTTCGCGTAAAGCGCGCTCCAAACTTTTGAGAGCGATCACGTTATCTGCAATCGGGCGATCCGCCCAAATGCAGCGTGATCTGGGCGCGGCGACGCATTTGGGCGATCGGCGGCGCGGGCCATATATAGGGCTGGCGCGCCGGCCGCCTTCGCCGGCCCGATCAGGGCGCAGCGCTTGTCGATTCACGCGATGCCGGAAAATCTCGAAGCTACGCGCGAAAGCGCGCCGATGCTGCGCGTCGAGGGGCTTCGCAAATCCTATCCGACGCCGCAGGGGCGCATTCCCGTGCTGCGCGGCGTGGACTTCACGCTCGACGCCGGCGCCAGCCTGGCGCTGACCGGCGAATCCGGCAGCGGCAAGAGCACGCTCCTTCATCTTGTCGGCGCGCTTGATGACGCGGATTCCGGCGAGGTCATTCTCGACGGCGTCGCGCTGACGCTTTTGTCGGAACATGCGCGGGCCGCCATACGACGCGAAAAGATCGGCGTCGTCTTCCAGCAATTCAATTTGATCCCGAGCCTGACCGTCGCCGAGAACTTGAGCTTTCAAGCGCATCTTGGGGGGCGCTACGATGCTGCGTGGCAGAAGGAGCTGACCCATCGTCTTGGCTTGGCGGAACTCTCTGCGCGCTATCCGGAAGAACTTTCGGGCGGACAGCAGCAGCGCGTCGCGATTGGCCGCGCGCTCGCGGTGCGCCCGAAACTTTTGCTCGCCGACGAGCCCACCGGCAATCTCGACGAAGCGACCGGCGATAAGGTCATGTCGCTCGCCCTCGACCTCGTCGCCGCAACCGGCTGCGCCTTTCTGATGGCGACGCACAGCGAACGGCTCGCCGCCCGGCTCCAGCGCCGCGTGCGGCTCGACTCCGGCGTTCTGGCGGCGCAATGAGAGAGACGTTCTGGACGCTTGCCGCGCTGATCAGCCACTGGCGGCGACGCCCGGGAAATCTCGCGACGCTTGTGCTCGGCCTCGCCATCGCCACGGCTTTGTGGAGCGGCGTGCAGGCGCTGAACGCTCAGGCGCGCAAGAGCTACGACGCCGCAACGGCCGCGATTTCGGGCGGCGGCGGACGAACGCTGCTCGCTTCTCGCGGCGGGCTTTTCGACCAGGACCTGTTCGTGAAGCTGCGTCGCGCCGGCGTCGAGGTTTCGCCGGTCCTGGAAGGCGCGGCCCAGATCGGAGAACAGCATATTCACATCATCGGCGTCGAGCCGGTGTCTCTGCCGCGCCATTCGCCGATCGCGCACAGCCGAAGGCGCGCGGAGGTTCTTGAGGACTTTTTTTCAGATCGGGGCCGCGCCTTCGCCGCGCCGCAAACTCTGCGGCGACTTGATCTCGCCGAGGGCGCGCAGCCTCGAACGGCGCGCGGTCGGCAACTGCCGCCGCTTGCGGCGCTCGCCGAAGCGCCGCCCGGCGCCGTCGTCGTCGACATCGGCGTCGCGCAGCGCCTGCTCGATCGACCCGGCAAGCTTTCGCGTCTCGTCATCGTCGACGACGAGGCGCTCGACGAGGATCGGCTTAAGCGCGTCGCCGGCGATGCGCTCCGGCTCGTCGCGTCCAACGATGAAAGCGAGCTTTCTCGCCTGACCGACAGTTTCCATCTCAATCTCACCGCTTTCGGCTTCCTTGCTTTCCTCGTCGGACTGTTCATCGTCCACGCCGCCTACGGCCTCGCCTTCGAGCAGCGGTTGCCGACCCTGCGCACTTTGCGCGCGCTCGGCGTCGCGGGGCCAAACCTCGTCGCGGCAATGACGTTGGAAATCGCGGTTCTCACATGCGTGGCCGGCGGGGCGGGCGTCATCGGCGGCTATGCGATCGCGCAGACGCTTCTGCCCGACGTCGCAAAAAGCCTCGAAAGCCTTTATGGCGCGCAGATTTCGGAAAGCCTGGCGCCCGATGCGCGCTGGGGCCTGTCCGGGCTTGTCATGGCCGGCGCAGGCGCGGTCCTTGCCGCGGCGAGCGGCCTCATAAAAGCTTTGCGGCTGCCGCCGCTGTCGGTCGCGCGGCCAATCGCCTGGCGCGCCGCGCATCACCGCTATCTGCGGCGGCAGGCGGCGCTCGCGGTCCTCGCCCTTGTCGCCGCGGCTTGCGCCTACCGCTTTGGCGAGGGCGTCGCATCCGGATTCGCCGTCATCGGCTTTTCGCTTCTGGCCGCCGCCCTGTTCTTGCCGGTGGCGCTCGCCGGCGTCTTGGCGCTCGGCGAACGCCTGGCGCGTCGACCGCTCGCGCGCTGGTTCTTCGCCGACGGGCGTCAGGAAATCTCCGGCCTGTCGCTTGCGCTGATGGCGCTGCTCATTGCGCTTGCGGCCAACATCGGCGTCGGCGGCATGGTCGAGGGTTTTCGCCAGACGTTCCTGCGCTGGCTCGACGCGCGTCTTGTCGCGGAAATCTATTTCGAAGCGGCGACGCCGGCCGATGCGCGCGATATTGAGTCATGGGCGCGCGCGCAACCGGACATAGTGGCGATCCTGCCTGTCTGGCGCGCCAGGACGCGCATCGGCGAATGGCCGGTCGATGTTGTCGGCATGACGCCTCACGAAACCTATACGGCGCATTTTCCCTTGATCGAGGCGGCGCCCGACGTGTGGATCGCCCTCTTTGCGCAGGACGGCGTCCTCGTCAGCGAGCAACTGGCGCGGCGGCTCGGCGTCGGGCTCGGCGCTACGCTCGACATTCCAACCTCAACGCAAGATTGGCGCGCGCGCATCGTCGGCGTCTTTCCCGATTACGGTAATCCGAAGGGTCAGCTGCGCATCGATCACGAGAAGCTGAAACGCTATTTTGACGACGCCTCCGGCGTGCATTACAGCCTGCGCGTCGCTTCCAAAGCGACGACGCGCGTCGTCGAGAATATGCAGCGGCGCTTTGGCGGGAAAGTCGCGCGCCTCGTCGATCAGTCCGAGATCAAAGCGCTGTCGACAGAAATATTCGAGCGCACATTCGCCGTGACGACGGCGTTGAACACGCTGACGCTGATCGTCTCCGGCGTCGCGCTTTTTGCGAGTCTGCTCACGCTCAGCGACATGCAGCAGGCGCGCATCGCGCCGGTCTGGGCTCTGGGCGCGACGCGCCGAGAACTCGCGGGACTGGAGATGATCCGGGTCATCGCCTTCGCCGCCGGCGCCGCGGTTCTGGCGACGCCGCTCGGCCTGTTCATGACATGGTCGCTCGTCGCCATCGTCAATGTCGCCGCCTTTGGCTGGCGGCTTCCGTTCCAGATGTTTCCGACGCAATGGCTCGTGGTCTTCCTTATCGCGCTATGCGCCGCATTTTTTGCCGCGCTCGTTCCTGTCGCAAGGCTCGCCCGCGCCGCGCCGACCGAACTGCTCAAAGTCTTCTCCAATGAGCGCTGATCGCCCGAATGGTTCGCGCGAATGCATTGGCTCCGCGATTTCGAGGCGGTCGGCGCTTCTTCTCGCGCTGTCGTCGAGCGGCGCTCTGGCGCAAGGCTTTGGCGAACTTGGCGCAAACAGGCCGGGATTCGCGATTCCCCAACCGGGAACGCCGCTCGTCTTTCCCAAAGACCATGGCGCGCATCCGGATTTTGGCGCCGAATGGTGGTACCTCACCGCAAATTTGACTGGCGCGGACGGCGCCTCATACGGCGTCCAATGGACGCTCTTTCGCTTCGCGCTGGCGCCGAATTCGACGCGCGCCGGCTGGGACGACCGCAATGTATGGATGGCCCATGCGGCGGCGACGAACGCCGGCGAACATCTCTTCGCGCAAAAATTCGCGCGCGGCGGAATTGGCCAGGCGGGCGTCGAGGCGACGCCGTTTCGCGCTTATGTCGACGATTGGCTTCTCGAAACGCGCGACGATTCCGCGGGCGCCGGGATTGAGCGGCTGCGCGTTTCGGCAGGCGACAAAAATTTCGCCTATGCGCTCGACCTGACCGCCACGGGACCGATCGTCTTGCAAGGCGAGGGCGGCTACAGCCGCAAATCCGAGGCTGGACAGGCCTCCTATTACTACAGTCAGCCGTTCTTCACGGCGGATGGCTCTGTTTCGATCCATGGCCGCAAAACGCAGGCTTCCGGCCGCGCCTGGATGGATCGCGAATGGTCGAGCCAGCCGCTCGGGCCCGATCAAAAAGGCTGGGACTGGTTTGCGCTGCATTTCGACGGCGGCGCCAAGCTGATGCTGTATCGCATGCGCAGCGTAAAGGCGGCGCCCTATCTCTTCGGAAACTGGATCGACGCGAACGGCGCAACCTCGCCGGTCGCGCGCGAAGACATCGCCATCGCGCCTTTGGAGACGACGCGGATCGCCGATCGCGCCGTGCCGACCCGCTGGCGCGTTCAGTTCGAGAGTCGCGGCGTCGACATCGAAACGCGGCCGCTCAATCCGCGAAGCTGGATGGGAACCGAACCGGCCTATTGGGAAGGACCGATCCGGTTCAGCGGTTCGCATGAGGGGGAAGGCTATCTCGAAATGACCGGCTATTAGTTCTACTGCGTCACAAGAGAACGGGAATGTGTGGATCGCGTCATTGCGAGGAGCGAAGCGACGAAGCAATCCAGCAGCCTCACGGCGGCCTTGGATTGCTTCGCTTCGCTCGCAATGACGATCCCAAGATTCCTGAACTCGCGCCAAGTTACTGTTTTTAAGCGCGGTTGACTTTTAGTGACGCAGTAGAATTAGAGCGCTGCGAGCTTGGAATCGATCACGTCATCTGCATGTAGGCGATGCCGCCCAAATGCAGCGTGATCTATGACTCTACTGGCGTGCGAAACAGGTTCGCAAGAGCGCCTCTCGATTCCCGCAGCTTGTTCAAATGCAGCGCCGCCAGCTCCAACAGCCGCCGTTCGCCCACGCGCGTGATGACGACGAGCGATCGGCGACGATCTCTCGGATCGGTCTTTCGCCTGACGAGCTTCGCCTGCGACAGGCGCGACACGAGTTCCGCGGCGCTGTGGTCGCGGATCATCAGCTGCTCGGCGAGTTCGCCGACGCTAATGTGCTTTGCGCCTCGATAGGTGCGCACGACCAGCAGCGCCTGATACCATTGCATGGTGACGCCATGCTCCGCGCAGACCTGTTCGCTGAACGCCAGGAATCTGCGCAAGGCCTGGCGAAAATGCGCGAGCGCCGCCAGGTCGTCTTCGCTTGGCGCCTTGTGCGGGGGCTCCAGTGGCTGGTCGAAATGATTCAAGCGAAAATCCTGCGTGCAAGCCGTCCTGTATCGACGGCTCGTTTTGAGTATTGAAGCGACGCGTGCGCCATGCCGAAAGATCAATTCGGTTGTGCCGGAGCGCGGCGCGCGAAAATGCAACGTGATCTGCAAGCGCCGCTTTATAGTCGCGCGATGAAGTCGTCAATCTTTGCAAAGAACGCGTCCGATCCGGCAACGTCTGCTGTGCTGCGCTCAAGCGCGGCGCGTCGACGAGGAGAGTGCGGCGTCGAGTAGTCGCGCGCCGCCTGCAGCCATCCGAGCCCATCGAGCGGATCGACATAGTCGATGGCGTCGCCGCCGACTTCGCGGAAAGCCTCGATGTCCGAGGCGACGACCGGCGTTCCCGCGGCAAGCGCTTCGGCGACGGGCAGGCCAAAGCCTTCGGCGAATGAGGGCATCAGCAGAGCGCGCGCCCCCGCAAGCAGTCTGCGCAGTCCCGGCGTCGAAAGTCCGCCCGCCTCTATGACGTGCGGACGCAAACTGGCGCTCCGCTCCAGCGTTTCGACGACGGCGCCGTTGAGCCAGCCGCGCTTGCCGACGATGACGAGCTTTGGCGGAGCGGGATCGAGCGCCAGCGCGCGCCAGGCGTTGAGCAGCGTCAGATGATTTTTGCGCGGTTCGATCGTGCCGCAGACGACGAAATAATTGACGCCGTCAAGCCCCGCAGGCGGCTCGGCAGGCGACAAAAAGACTGGCGAAACCGGCAGGCGCGCGACGCAAACGGGCAGCTCCGGCCGTCCGTTTTCGGCGGCGTATTGGCGAAGGCGACCAGCGACCGCATGCGATCCGACGACGACGCCTGCGCCATAGCGGCATATGTTGCTCAATCGCCTTGGATGCAGCATCGCTTCTCTGGCGCGAAAAAACTCCGGCGCCTCGATCGGCAGGAGGTCGTGGACGAAGAAGACAGGCTTTATGTCCGGTCGGGCGGCGAGCCAGCGCACATACCAGCTTCGATCGATGAGAAATTGCGTGACGTTGAAATAGATCGCTCCCGCGGGCGCCTCGCGCAACGGCCGGCCAAGATGCGGCGCCCAACGGCGCAGCGCGCGCCAGTTTTGGCGAAGGAACAAGAGACTGGGCGCTTTTCTCGCTCGCCTCAGCGAGGCGCGCGCAGAATCCTGCGATCGGAGCGCCGCGACAACCCTGTGATAGACGTCGTCCTCCTCCGCGTCGCCGTCTTCTCGCCAAAGCGATTCGACGCCCTCGATCGTCTCAAGCGCAAGATCAGGATCAGCGAGTCGGGGGCCGATCGCGGTGCAAATCAGCGCCCTGCGCGCGCGCTCACGGCGCGCGAGAAAATGTCGGGCGAGAGCGAAGTCGACGCGATCAATCCCATTAGGCGCCGCGTTCAGCGCGCGAGTCACGATCCGCGTAACGTCGTAAACGACGGGTCGGCGCGCGATTTCAGAAGGCGGCGTCAATTTCGGCACTTCGTCTTGTCTCGACGACATCGCCAGGCTTCGATCGCGTCATTGGCTTCGCGCACGGCGCGTTCCATTTCTCGTTCGAGACACTCCCGATAGCGAAACACCGTTCGCGTGAAGAGCTGCACGTCCTCGTCGCAGGCGGCCATCGCCAATGCGGCGACGGACGTCTCGATGCAGGGCGGACGCGCCGGCGGCGCGCAATAGCTAAAGCCGCGAACGTCTTGCGCAGCCAGGAGCGGCTGATGCGAGAGGGTCGCTGCGGCCACAAGCGTCGCGCCTCGTAAGGTCTTCGCGGAACGCCGCATCGAACCTGCTCCAACTCCAGAGCGCGCTGCGAAAAAGTGGGACCCGGTTTTTCGCATGGAGCGCGCTCTTAACTTTTGAGGTCGATCACGTCATCCGCCTTTGGGTGATTCGCCCAAAGGCGGCGTGATCTAAAGCGCGCTGCGAAAAAGTGGACCCCGGCATTTCGCTTGGCGCGCGCTCTGAACTTTTGAGATCAATCACGTTACCAGCATTTGGGCGATTCCGCCCATATGCGGCGCGATCTAGCCGCGCCGTACGGCGAACCAGCGCACGGCGTCGGCGACGGCATCGGCCGTCGGGCGCGTCTTGTAGCCGAGGGCATGGCGCGCTTTGGAATCGTCGAAGAACATCCGCTTCGCGGAAAGTCGCAAGCTTTCGCGATTGAGGAACGGCTCCGAGCCGGCGATGCGCGCGACAAATTCATTGGCGCAGGCGAGAGGCACGAGCGGCCAGCGCGGCAATTTCGTCCGCGGCGGCGGACGCCCGGTGACGCGCGATATCTCGATGAGCAAATCCTGCAACGTCAGATTGTCGCCGCCGAGAATATAGCGCTCGCCGATTATGCCGACATTCATCGCAGCGACGTGGCCGGCGGCGACATCCTCCACATGAACGATGTTGAGTCCGGTGTCGACGTAAGCCGGCATGCCGCCGCGCATCGCCTCGCAGACGATCCTGCCGGTGGGCGTGGGCCGGACGTCGCCGGAGCCGAGCGGCGCCGACGGGCACACGATGACGGCAGGCAGGCCTTCGTCTCTGACCATTCGTTCGACCAGCCGCTCCGAAAGGATTTTGCTGAGCTTATAGGCGCCGACGGCGCGCTCGGGCGCGAGCCGGTTGGCTTCGGTGCAAGGCGCCGAGTCGGAATCCAACGTCGCAACGCTGCTCGTATGCACCACGCGCGCGACGCCCGCGCGTAAAGCTTCGCGCATGACGATTTCGGTGCCGGCGACATTGACCCGCATCACCGGTTCAGGATTTGGAACCCAGAGGCGATAATCGGCCGCAAGATGAAACAGCGCGGAGACGCCGACCATCGCGCGCCTGACGCTTTCGCTGTCAGTCACGTCGCCCTCGAGGATCTCGCAATCCGCAGGGATATTGTCGCGCGGACTCGAACGACGCACGAGCGCGCGCACAGCGACTCCTTCCGCGCGCAATCGCTTCACGACTGCGCCGCCGATGAATCCGCTCGCGCCGGTGACCAGAACCGTTCCGCTAGAAATCATGGCACTTCCTGCCTCAGCGCCGGCGCTCTCAACGAGAGCCGGAGCTCAGTCGCCGTCATCGCTGCGAAATCGACAGAGCGCGCGGCCATATCAAGAAAGATGGGGCGACGCTTGAGGTCGAGTCGGATCGTATGCTCGTCCGCGGCCGCTTCAGCGGGCCGCGGACTCCGCCAGACTCTGTTCGTCAACTTCCAATGCCGGAGGCTCGTGCGCCGGCGTCGCCGGCTCGAGCGATTCGTTGATTTCGCGTTCCTCGCGCTGCAGCCGCACGAGGTCCTTCTGTATGACGACGACGAAGCCTAGAAAGGTTAACGCGGACAGGCCGCCGATGACGATGTCGAGTATCGCGAAGCCGTAAGCCTGCGCCGTCGCGATGTTGGGACCGAACCAAGCGGCGAAAAGCGCCCAGCCCGCGACAAGAAGGCGAAATTCCGTCGCGCCCATGCCGCCGTAGGAAAGCCGATGCACGCTCTCAGTCACGACTCTCAGATAGGTGTAGGAGCTCATCAGCAGGTAGAGCGAGAGCACGAGCAGCGACGAGGCGACCGTGAAAAAAGGCGACACGCCCAGTCCGATGATGATCAAAGTTTGAGCAATGAGGTCCGACGAATGGTCAATGAAGTAACCATAATACGGCCGCTCGATCGAACGGTACCGCGCCAGCGTGCCGTCGAGAGAATCGCCAAACCAATTGAGAAAGAGGCCAAGAACGACGCCGGCGAGAAAGCCGTTGGACCAGCGACAGGCGACGAAGCTGAGCAGAGTCAGAACCGCGCCGCATAATCCTATGGCGGTTAGGTGGTCCGGGGTCGCCCAGT
Organism: Methylocystis sp.; assembly: GCA_016177005.1. GTDB lineage: Bacteria > Pseudomonadota > Alphaproteobacteria > Rhizobiales > Beijerinckiaceae > Methylocystis. The sequence goes on along the minus strand of JACOWC010000008.1, from coordinate 6,404 downwards.
GGGGCAAACGCCTCACCAAAGCCATCAGCGCAGCGCGCTCCTTGAGCGCCAAAAAGCTTTCGTTAATCCGCTGATTAGCCACAGCAACCCCTCAAAAGACGTTCAACACGTCAGCGTCTGCGCAATTCGATGACGCCCAACCGAACGACGCGCAGATTTCATCCCCTTACACAGGAAGCAGGCGGAACGATGACATATCCACAGCTTAACCGCCACTGACCCGGACCGTAAATCTGTCGCTTGCGGCCGTTTTTCCGGCATCCGTCACAAAGCAACGTTTATGCCTCACTTAAGATAGCGACTGATCAAGGCGCCCTGAATCGCCGGCTGACTGACCGTCTGAAACAGCTGCACAACCCTGGTGATGTCGACGAGCGGCGCGTTGCTGACGTATAGGATGTCCTTGTCACGAATAGAGAAGCGCCGCGCCGCGAACAGGGCCGCAGGCTCGCGCAGATTGAGATGATAGGCGACGGGCACCGGGCTGCGCTCGAGCAGGCTCGGCGCGACATTGGGAAATTCGCGGGCGAGGCTCGCCGGCTCATAGCGCAAGACGAAAACGCCGTCGGGGTCGGCCTGAGAGTCCGTCAGGCCGCCCGCCTTGCCGATTGCTTCCTCGAGTGTGAGGCCGCGCGCGTCAAAGGGCATGACGGCGTTCGAGCCGGTCGCGCCCATGACCGTGAAGGTCGGCGGCGTGCGCTCGATGGTCAAAATGTCCCCCGCCCGGAGATAGATGTCTTCGCGAGGATTGGCGAGCAGCGCCTGAATGGGCGCTCGAGCGGTGCGGTCGCCGCGGGTCAGGGTGACGAAGGTTTCGTGAACGGGGGAACGATAGCCTCCCGCCGCCGCGATCACGTCCATGACGCGGTCGCCGTGCAGGCTGAGAGGGACGCGGGCGCCATTGGCGACTTCGCCGGTCACCGTAACGGTGTTGGTGATATTGCGAGTGATGTTGACGACGGCCTGCGGCTCGATCGCCTTGCCGCGAAGCCGCTCGACGATCGCGTTTTCGACCTCCTGCTGGCTGCGGCTGGCGACCTGGATGCGGCCGGCGTAGGGAACGGTGACCGAACCGTCCCGTCCGACGACCTGATCCGGAATTACGGCCGACCGAGAACCGGGGCTCATCCGATCTCCGGCAGGCCCCGAAAACAACCCGCCCGAAGCAGCTTCCCAAACCGTTATTTGGATCGAGTCGCCGACGCCGATGGTTTGGCCGCCGGCCGGCCGGTAATCGCCGAAAAAGCCGCGCAATGTTGGGGGCGCGCGGCGGGCGAGAATGGAGAGGGAGTTTTGGTCGATCTCGACAAGCGCGTAGCTCGGCTCCTCACCGGTCAGGCTCGGCCTCACATCCTCCACAATGTCCTTCCCGCTCGGACCGGCGCCGGGAAAGATCGCGCAGCCCGCCGTCGGTAGTCCGAGAGCGAGCGCAAGGGAGAGCCGTAGCAGGCGGGGAATGGCGATTGTCAAAGTTGCTCCAATATGCGCCCTCTGGCGCGAAGTCTCGAACCCCGCGCCGGGAGACACACTATTGTAATTGTACAGGCAAAGGCAATATGCCGGCGATATGGCGGAAATACCACCGATTTCCGAAGGATGCTAAAAAATTTACTAAAGCGTCCGGATGGTTAATCCGGCTGGAAGAATCGGTCCTTTTTCAATTAGTTTGGCCGTAAGTCCGCAGCGAGAGCGCGCGAATGCGCGCCTCCGGCAGGCGCTCGAAATCCGCCGCGCTATGGCGGAGGGTCTCCGCGCCGCGGAACACGAAAACGCCGTCGGCGGTCACGATCAGATCATTGTAGCGGAGCGTCGGGTCGTCCAGGACGGGCGAGAACGGCTCCAATGAGGCCGCGGCGCCGGCAAGCGCCGGCCGGCCGGCGCGAAACTGGGATTCGGCGCGCGCGGCGAAGGCCTCATAGCGCTGTCTCGCCGCTTCGACTCTAAGGGCCCAGGCCGAGCGAGCATCCGATTCTGCGGCGCTCGCTTCACTGCGCGAAAAGGCGGACGAGCCGGCGCGCGCGCTGGCGCTCGCCCCAAGGGCTCCAAGGGCTCCAAGGGCTCCAAGGGCTCCAAGCAAAATCCCGATAAGCGCTGTGGTTGCGGCTGGGCGCATGGAAGGAAAATGCGCTCGCCTGAGTAAAGTTCCGTGCGGTCGCGCCCGCAGCCCGCTCTTGCCCGCGGGCGCATTGGAGCGTTCGCTAGACTAAAGACTATTTGTCCTGGTTCGGCGTCGCGGCCGCCGAAGCCGCCGCAATCTTGCGTCCGTCCTTCAACAGCTTGCCGAGAAGGCCGAGAACCGCCGCCAGCGCCAACCCGAAAACGGCGACGTCGATCGCCGGCAACCGGTCATTCAGACTTTGAGGTACGTCGAGCGCCATTGCGGCGAACGGCCAAAGCGCCAGGAGAATGCGAAATTCGGTCACGCCCAGACCGATGTAAGCCATCTGCTGAGCCTGGCGGGTGGCGGCGCGGATATAGCCATAGGAGGAGAACAGGAGGTAGCAGACGAGCACCGCCCCGGCAGCGCGCAGCGTCAGGAACGGCGAGAAGCCATAGGCGACGATGAGGACGATTTGCGAGAAGAGCTCGGCGACGTGATGCGCCATGCCGGAGCCGGGAAGTTCGTCGCCGCGCAGCCGCGCAAGCGGCAGATCCGTCGTCAGGCCGTACCAATTGACCGCCATCGCCGGCGGCGCCAGCCAGACCAACTCCGGCCATGAATGGCAGCCGACCAGCGCGGCCGCCGCGAGAGCGGCCCCGCCCGCGCCAAGAAGCGAGAGGTGCGACGGCGCGACCCATGGAGGCGCGGCGCACGCCATGCTCCGCGCGAGACGCTGCTCCGCAGCGTAGACGAAGCTTTGGCCGTGGGCGCGCGAACCGTCAAAAAATCGCTTGGCCACTTCGTCGACCTTCATGACGGACATGCCTCTGCTGCTCGGATACCGGACGGGAGCGGCGCGCCCCGGCCCGCCGCAAACTCATCGCGGCGAAATCTTCCGCTTGTAGCGCTTCTCCAAGTCATCGATTATCGCAGGACCCACGCGCAGGGATAGAGCCATCCGATCCGAATAATTCGAAAGTTTGGCGATTCGCGGGCGGAGGCGGGCCGCCCGCCCTTTGGTCCCTGCGCGACATCGCGCTGCATTCGGGCGTAATCGCCAAAATGCGGAGACGCGATCGATTCGGAATGCTTCCAGGGCGCTTTGCGCCAAAAAAACCGGCGCCCTTTTTGGCTGCGCGCGCCAGTCCGATGCGGAGATTTCCATGTCCGAAAACATCGTCGTTTCGAAAGATCACGGGGCGCTCCGCCTGCTGATCAACCGTCCCGAAAAAAAGAACGCCCTCGACCGCGCAATGTATCGCGCATTGATCGCAACTCTCGAAGCGGCGGCCGGCGACGACGCCGTAGGCGCCGTCGTTTTCGCCGGCGCGGGCGGAAATTTCACCTCGGGCAACGATCTTGCCGACTTTCGCGACTTCGCCGCGGACGCCGAAACTTTTCCGGCGCTGACTTTCATTCGCGCCGCGGCGGCCTTCGAGAAGCCGCTCGTCGCCGCCGTGACCGGCGACGCGATCGGCATCGGGACCACGCTTCTCTTTCATTGCGACCTCGTCTACGCGAGCCCCGACGCGCGATTCAGAATGCCTTTTATCGATCTCGCTCTGCCGCCGGAGGGCGCCGCGAGCCTGCTGGTGCCGATGCGATTCGGCATGGCCAAGGCCTCCCAATATCTGCTGCTCGGCGACGGCTTCGACGGCGAGGAGGCGTTGCGGCTCGGGCTGGTCAACCGCGTTGAGCCAAAGGAAGCGGTCCTCGATCTCGCCATGGACGCCGCGCGTCGCCTGGCGGCGAAGCCGGCTGAGGCGCTTCGCGCGGCGCGGCGGCTGATGCGCGGCGACCCGAGGGATATACTGGCGCGAATTGACGCAGAAGCGGCCCTATTCGCCCAAGCGCTGACGTCGCCGGAAGCGCGGGAGCGTTTCGCCGCTTTTTTCGCTTCGCGGTCGCCTTAGATCACGACCTTCGCCGCTTGCGTTGCGGACGGGCTTCTCCCAAATAATGTGTTGGACATACGCGTCTGCGCCGCACTGGGCGGGCGCTTACATGGGCTGGTTGGAAAATTATGCGCGATCCTTACGACGTTCTCGGCGTGCCAAAAACGGCGAGCGCCGCCGAAATCAAGAAGGCCTATCGCCAGCTCGCCAAAAAATTACATCCCGATCGCAACAAGGACGACGCGAAGGCCAAGGAACGCTTCGCCGAAATCAATTCGGCATATGAAATCGTCGGGGATGAAACGAAGAAGGCGCAGTTTGACCGGGGCGAGATCGGCGCTGACGGCAAGCCCCGCTACGCCGGCTTCGAAGGCTTCGGCGCAGGCGCAGGTCCCGGCGGCTTCACCCGCGGCTGGCGCACGGGCGGCGGCGCGCCAGGCGGGGGCGAACAGCATTTCGAATATCATTTCGGCAGTGAGGCGCCCGGCGGGCGCGGCGGCTTCGACCCTTCCGACCTCTTCGCCGATCTCTTCGGCGCCAGCGGGCGACGGCGCGGCGGACCGCAGCCGACGCGTGGCGACGACGTCGTCGCCACCGCCACGGCGCCGCTCGCAACGGTCGCCCATGGCGGATCGGCGCGCGTCATCCTGCCGAGCGGACGTACGCTTGAAGTCAAGATTCCGGCCGGGATCGAAGACGGCCAGCAGATCCGCCTGCGGGGCCAGGGCCAGCCCGGCTCGATGGGCGGCGAACCCGGCGACGCCATCGTCACCGTGAAGGTCGCGCCGCATCCCTATTTCAAGCTGGACGGCCGCGATTTGCGGCTTGAATTGCCGGTGACCGTTTATGAGGCCGCGCTTGGCGCACGAGTCGAGACGCCGACGCTCGACGGCAAGGTGGAGCTGTCGATCCCGCCGCATTCGAACAGCGGACGGGTGCTGCGGCTGCGCGGCAAAGGTCTGCCGGCGTCGGAAGGCAAGATCGCCGGCGACCTTTACGTTTCCTTGAAGATCATGCTGCCGGAGACATCATCCGGCGACCTCGACGCGCGGATGCGCGAATGGCGGGACGCCCACCCTTACGATCCACGCGCCAAAATGGCGTGACCGCCGGCTGCTATCTCGCCTCGGCGGGCGCCGCGACGACCGCGGCGGCCGCCGCTTCCGCCGCCGCCTGCATGGCGTCCGGCGGCAACGCGCCGACGAGCACGAAGGCGAAACCGCCGGCGCGCCATTCGATGGCCGAGACTCCTCCCTGCGCGCGCTGACCGGAAGGCGCCGCGACAGTTTCGGCGCGTTCGAAATAAAGGCCAACGCGCGCGCCGTCGTCACGCTCGTAGACGAGAAACGCCGCCGGCCCCGCAACGCCCGGCGCGACGCGTCCGCCAAGCAGCCTCAACCCGAGGCCGCTCAAATCCGGCGCGCGCGAAAAGCCGACGCGCTCCTGAAGCCACGCGAGAAGCGCGCCGCGCCGCCCGGCGTCGATTTCGACAGGCCGCGCGTCGAGCATATAGGTGGCGTAGGTCAAGCCGGCCCGCGCGGCATAGCTCGTGGCGGGCGCGGCGCGCGTCGTCGGGCCCTGCGCCGGCGGCCGGCTCGCCAAAAAGAGCAGCGCCGCAATTGCGACGGCCGCGCCGGCGACGAGGGTGAGCAGCGTCGAGACGAGGGTCTGGCGCCGGCGGCTGGCGCGGATGTCGTCGAGCTTGCGCGCGGGACGCGGCGCCGCGCCCGGACGCCCCCAATGGATTGCGCCGGTTTCGATCGGCCCCTGACCGGCCGGCGGCGCAGGCGGACGCGCCGCCGCCTCTCTAAGCGACAGCGGCGGCGTCTCCAGCGCCACCGGCTCAAAGGCGGCGCGCAGCGCGGCGTTCTGGCGCCGCCAGCCTTCGACCAGCGCGGCGTCGTCGGGATGCTGCAACAGATGGTCCTCGACCTTGCGCCGCCGCTCGGGGTCGAGCTCGCCGTCCACAAGGGCGTGCAGGTCGGCTTCTTCGATAAGCGCCGAGGGAGTCATGCCGCTACTTCACGACTCGCAGATGCGAGGCGGCGCGGCGGGCGCCTTCGAGCGGCGCGACCGGCCGAAACCCTTCCGCGCCGAGCGCGGCGCGGGCGCGCATCAGCCGCGCCAGCGCCGTTTCGCGCGTCACGCCGACGATTCGCGCCGCGGCGTCATAGCCGAAGCCCTCGAGCGAGACGAGCAGCAGCACGGCGCGCTCATCAAATCCAAGCCCGGCAAGCCCGTGAACGATCGGCGGGTGTCGCGACGCCGGACCAGGCGCATTCGCGAGCTTTTTCAAGGCGAGCGCGACAAGCGTCGCATAGGTTTCGATTCGCGCCTCGGCGAGATCGGCCGGGCGAAGTTCGCGCGCGCGTATCCGCGCGCCGACCGACTGCAGCGCGCTTTGGAGA
>JACOWC010000043.1 GCA_016177005.1 Methylocystis sp. | reverse complement strand
CGAGCGGCAGCGCAAGCTTTACGCCGAAGGCCATGTCGCCAAGGCGGCGCTCGATCGCGCCGAGATGGCCAGAGCGCGCGATGAAGCGAGCGTGAAGGAAGCGCGCCGGCAGGTCGAGGCGTCGCGCATGGCGAGCCGCTCGCAGGAGATCGAAGCCGCCGAAGCCAGTTTGAAACAGGCGCGCGCGCAACTCGACGCGCTGAACATCCGCATCAAGCGTCAAAGCGTCGTCGCGCCCGCCGACGGCGTCGTGCAGGACGTGTTTTTCCGGCCTGGCGAGATCGTCAACGCCGGCCAGCCGGTCATTGCGCTGCTGCCGCCCGAGAATCGCAAAGTGCGATTCTACGTCTCCGAACCGGAACTGCCGAAAATTACGCTTGGCGAGCGGGTGCGAGTCACATGCGACGGCTGCGCCGACGATCTTTACGGACGCGTCACGTTCATCGCCGGCCGCCAGGAATATACGCCTCCCGTCATTTTCAGCGACCAGGAGCGCGCGAAGCTCGTCTTCAAGGTCGAAGCGCATCTGGAAGGCGCCGCGCGCGCCGCGCCTTTAGGAATGCCGGTCGCCGTGACGCCCGCGCCGGAATCGACGGAACCGGCGCAATGAGCGTCGAACGCGACATCGCGATCGACGTGCGCGGACTGACCAAATCCTTCGGCGCGAAAAAGGTCGTCGACAATCTGACGCTGCAGGTGGCGCGCGGCGACATCCAGGGGTTTTTGGGCCCGAACGGCAGCGGCAAGACGACGACGATCCGCATGCTCTGCGGCCTGCTGACGCCGGACTCGGGCGAGGGAACATGCCTTGGCTACGACATCCGCCGCCAGCAGGAAGAGATCAAGCGTTATGTCGGCTATATGACGCAGGGCTTTTCGCTGTATCGCGACCTCACCATTCGCGAAAATCTCGAATTCGTCGCGCGCGTTTACGGCGTCGATGCGCCCGAGGACGCGGCGCAGGCGGCGCTCGAGCGATTGGGCCTCGTCGGGCGCGCCGATCAGCTCGCCGGCGAACTGTCCGGCGGCTGGAAGCAGCGGCTTGCGCTCGGCGCCTGCATCCTTCCCGGCCCGTCGCTGCTCCTCCTCGATGAGCCGACCGCGGGCGTCGATCCCAAGGCGCGCCGCGATTTCTGGGATGAGATCCATCATCTCTCGACTCAAGGCTTAACGGTGCTCGTTTCGACGCATTACATGGACGAAGCCGAGCGCTGTCATAAGATCGCTTATATCGCCAACGGGCGGCTATTGGCTTCGGGAACCATTCCACAGATCATCGCCGGCGCGCGTCTCTCGACTTGGGTCGTGACCGGCGACGGTCTCGACGCGTTCAGCGACGAATTGAAACGTCAGCCCGGCGTGGACATTGTCGCGCGCTTTGGTTCGGAGCTGCATGTGGGCGGACGCGATGAAGCGGCGATGGAGCGCCTCGCGCGCCGCTATGGCGCCGAAGGCGGTCATCGCTGGAAACGCGACGAACCGACGCTCGAAGACGTGTTCATCGAATTGATGACCCGCGCGGGAGCGGACCGATGAGCGCGGAGCAAAGCCTGCCGGGCGCCCTACGACGCCCGGCGCGCGGCGCGCTTGCGCAGTCCTGGCGGCGTTTCGTCGCCATGTTCGTCAAGGAATTCATTCAGCTTCGCCGCGACCGGCCGACCTTTGCGATGATCGTCGGCATTCCGCTCATTCAGCTGATGCTTTTCGGCTATGCGATCAACACCGATCCCAAACATCTCCCGACGGCCGTGCTGACCAGCGACGACAGTCCGATCGCGCGCGCGCTCATCGGCGCCTTGCAGGCGACCGATTATTTCAACATCAAATATATTGCGCGGGGCGAGGCGGACGCCGACAAATTGATCCTTTCGAACAAGGCGCAATTCGTCATTCAACTTCCGCCCGATTTCTCTCGCCAGCTCGTTCGCGGCAAAAAACCGGCGTTGCTGCTCATCGCCGACGCGTCAGACCCGGTCGCGACCTCCGGCGCGGTCGCCGCCGCGCTCGGCGCCGCAACTCAGGCGCTCGACCGGGAATTGATCGGACCTCTGGCCTCGCTTTCGCAAAAAGCCGCGCCTTACGAGATTCGCGTGCATCGGCGCTACAACCCCGCGGGAGAGACGCGCCGCAATATCGTGCCCGGACTGATCGGGACGATTTTGACCATGACGATGCTGATGTATACGGCGATGTCGGTGACGCGCGAAATCGAGCGGGGGACGATGGAGGCGTTGCTTACGATGCCGATACTCCCTGTCGAGATCATGCTCGGCAAGATCGCGCCCTATGTGGTCGTCGGCGCCGTGCAGATGGCGACCATTCTCATCGTCGCCGCACTGCTGTTTCAGGTGCCCGTGGTCGGCTCGCTTTTTACCCTCACCGCGCTCACCCTGCTGTTTATCGTCGCCAATCTGTCCGTTGGCTACACTTTCTCGACGGTCGCGGTAAATCAGCTGCAGGCGATGCAAATGACCTTCTTCTTTTTTCTGCCGAGCATGCTTCTGTCGGGCTTCCTGTTCCCCTTCTACGGGATGCCGAAGTGGGCGCAATACATAGGAGAGGCGATGCCGCTCACCCATTATCTACGTATCGTGCGCTCGGTGATGTTGAAGGGCTCGACCTTCGGCGACCTTGCCGTCGACGCTGGCGCGCTCGCGGCGTTCACGCTTGTCGCGATGAGCGTCGCGGTGATGCGATTCCGACAGACGCTGGACTAATGTTGACGGCCGATTTTGTGGCGGCCTAACATTGGCGCGGAGAGAAAAATGTCCGACACGGAAGATCCGCAACAGCGATTCAATTTGATCATGAAGGTCGCCACGCTCGCCGCAGTGCTGCTGAGCCTCTATTACGTCTGGTCGTTTTTCGTCAGCAGCCGCTACCAGGCGCTGTGCGGCGGCTCCTATTGGGAGCTGGACAAGAAGGAGATCGATTCCTGCATCGATCGGAAAAAGGAACTCGAAAAGTAGGGCGGGTCTGCGGCGCGGCGCGTGATACGACTTCCGGCTGATCCGTTCGCTGAGCCTGTCATTCCCGCGGCGGACCGAAGGTCCGACCGGGAATCCATAGAGCCGATTCAACAGCGCTGGTTTCGCTCTGGACTCCCGATCGCGCGCTTTGCGCGCGTCGGGAATGACAGCCGAGCGGTTCGGACAAAAATAGCGTCAGAACAGAAACGCCGCGCTCTGCGCAAGAAAGCCTGCGAACAGCAGCAGCCCGGCGTCGCGATTGGAGCGGAACAGGCGCAGGGCGGTCGCGGGCGCGACATCCTCTCCGATCTGCGCGGTCTGCCAGGCGAGATGTGCCGCATAGGCGGCGACTCCGAGATAGGCGAGCCATCCGCCGCCGGCCAGAAAAAGGGCGATTGCGGCGCTTGCAACGGATGCGGCATAAAGCGCGCCGACCGCCAGTCGCACGCGCGGTCCGAAAAGCCGCGCCGTGGAGCGCACGCCGACGATCGCGTCGTCGCGCAAATCCTGAAGCGCATAAATCGTGTCGAAGCCGATGGTCCAGGCGATCGCCGCGGCATAAAGGAAAAGCGCCGGCGCGCCGAACGCGCCGGTGCGCGCCGTCCAGCCGAGCAGCGCGCCATAGGCGAAGGCCAATCCGAGAATCGCCTGCGGCCAGGACGTGAAGCGTTTGGCGAAAGGATAAATCAGCACGATCAGCGGCGAAATGAGTCCCAGAGCGATCGTGAGCCCATTGAACGACAAAAGCACCGCGAGCCCGACGAGGCACTGCGCGACGATAAAGACGAGCGCGGCGCGCGGCGTCACGCGTCCGCTGGCGAGCGGTCGCAGACGCGTGCGCTCGACCTTGGCGTCGATCTCGCGATCGACGTAGTCGTTATAGCTCGAGCCTGCGCCGCGCATGGCGACCGCGCCAATGAAGAACAGGGTCAGATGCCAGAAATTCGGGCCTTCGCGCAGCGCGACGGAAGCGAGCGCGCTCGATTCCCAGCAGGGAAGCAGCAGCAGCCACCAGCCGATGGGCCGGTCGAGGCGCGCGAGCTGGAGAAAGGGCAATAGCGCGGGGGGCGCGCAGCGCAGCAGCGCATGGTCGGCGATCGCGTCGGGCAGCGCGGTGGCTGACGAATCGCCGCCTCGTCTTGGGCTCACAGCGGGCCGGACGGCAACTTCGGCGGCGCCATCATGCCGCCGCCGCCGCCGGCGGCCGCCTGATCGCGCATCTGTTTCATCTTCGCCGCAGCCGCGCAGGCCTGCGAGGCGAAGTTCTGAGTCTTGCCGCGCGCATCCTTGAAGCCGTCGACGACATTGTCCGGAATGTTGCACCACTCCTTGTTCTTGGTCATGTAATTCATCATCTCGGTCTCGACCGCGACGAGACGGCGCGCGGCCGGGCAGGCGGCTTCAGGATCCATCTTGCCCTTGCCCGCCTTGCCGATGTTGTTGAGCGCCTCGATGCCGGCCATCCGC
>JACOWC010000191.1 GCA_016177005.1 Methylocystis sp. | reverse complement strand
TATTGGCAATATTGGCGCAACACGGAAGACGCGGACGTCGCGCGCTTTCTAAAACTCTTCACCTTCCTGCCGATGGCGGAGATCGCGCGGCTCGCGGCGCTGCAGGGCGCCGAAATCAACGAGGCGAAGAAAACGCTCGCGAGTGAAGCGACGGCGCTGATTCATGGCCGCGCGGCGGCGGATCAAGCCGCTGAAACCGCGCGCGCGACGTTCGAGGAAGGCGCGCTGGCGCTGTCGCTCCCAAAGGTCTCGGTTTCGGCCGAGGAGGTCGCCGCCGGGCTTGGCGTGCTGACGGCCTTCGTCAAGGCGGGACTGGTCGCCTCGACCGGCGAAGCGCGACGCCAGATCAAGTCCGGCGGGCTGCGCGTCAATGACGCGCCGGTGACGGACGAACGCGGAATCGTCGGCGAAGCAGAGTTTGCAAGCGAAGGCGTCGTCAAACTCTCGCTCGGCAAGAAGAAACACGTGCTGCTCGAGCGCACATAGATCACGCTGCGTTCAGGCGGACTCGCCTGAACGCAGACAATGTGATCGATTCTAATCGTTCAGAGCGCGCGCTTTGCCGGCCCTACCGCTGTTGCGGCATTCGCGCGGTGCCGTCGATGACGCCCATGATCTTGCGCATCAATCCAGGCGCGATCGCCGACAGCGGATTGACGTTGATCGACGGCGACGACAGCGCGCCATAGAGACGATAGCTCAGGCCGAAGACGCCTTCATGCTGTCCGCCGGCGAGCACGGCGCCGACGACCGGAATGTTCGACAACAGGCTGTTCAACGCATAGGCCGGCACATAGGTGCCGACGAGATCGAGCCGCTCACGCTGGAAGTCGATATAGCCGTCGAAGGTGAGGCCGATTTCGGGACCCGACAGCACGCCGTCGCGCACCGCAAGCTGTCCGCCGGACCAGCCGAACTCGCTCTCCAATCTGCCGACGCGGACGAGATCGGGGTCGAAGCGGTAATTGCCGCGATCGTCGGTTCGCGCCGTTCCGCTTTGCGCCATCAGCTGGCGCACGGTCGGCTCGCCGCGCACATAAAAGTCGCGGATGCGCAAGGCGCCGTCGGCGCGGTTCTGGCCAA
>JACOWC010000007.1 GCA_016177005.1 Methylocystis sp. | reverse complement strand
CTCAACCTCAGCGCCCTCATGTTCCTCCGTTTCGCGTCGATCCGTCTCATGTTGCGAAAGCTCTGTAATCCTGCGTAAACTTTCAAGACAGACTCTAAGGACGTTAGAGACAAAGTCATTTGCGCTCGGCGGCGCCATACGCGATGTTCGCGCCACCGCATCCGACATGGGTGACGGCCGCACAAACCTTGCAGGCGATCGATGAAAGATTTGGACAGGGAGGGCGCCTCAGCGGTGCGTCGAATGCTCGATCGAGTCGATCCGATCGGCTACCTGCTCACCGAAGGCTTTCACCTTCTCGCGCTCTTCGCCATCGGCGGCGCGACGGTCTGGGCGGCGACGAAAGCGTTTCTCGAAATGACGGCGAAGGGTCACGCGACGATCGAAGACCTTTTGCTGCTCTTCATTTATCTCGAAATCGGCTCGATGGTCGGCATCTACTTCCGCACCAATCACATGCCGGTGCGCTTCCTCCTCTATGTCGGCATCACCGCGCTCACCCGCCACATGATCGGCTATGTGCAGATGGAGTCGGTCCCGGACGTCGGCATACTGATCCTCGCGGGCGCGACGCTCATTCTCTCGCTTGCCGTCCTGACGATCCGCTACGCCTCGGCGCGATTTCCCTCCAGAGCGTCGGACGGAATGGACGCCGAGTGAGGGGCGATCGCGCCCGTCAATTCTTCATCCGAGCGATCAATTGTGAACCGCCCGCCATGATCGACGCAAAGTGCGGCTAGCCAAGCACGCTGTTCCGCGCCGCGCTTCAAGTCGCCGCGCCTGATTAGGTCATAAAGCCGTGCGCTTGAGCCCACTCGCGCCAAACGAACTCTTCGTGGCCGATGAGTTCGAGGCGTTCGTTCAAAGAATGATTAGCGCTAAAAATCATAAGGTTGTCACATGGCCAGCGCGCCGATGGCGCAATCAGGCCGTCCAGCTCCAAGAATGCAATCGCCGCTCCGATCTGTTGCGTTCGAGCGTAATCGCGCTCTCCATATCGCGTCATGTCGATGCCGAAATTCTCAAACGACGCGCGCGCGAGCCGCAATGTTTTGGCCGTTGAAACGCCCAGACGTGAAATTTTCAGCGTCCGCATGCGCGGCAGAGGCGTCAATTGGAGAAGATAGGCGACGACTTCGGCGATCGCTCCGTCACGTTTAAGACTCGTATAGAGGACGGAGACTTCGGATGCGGTGTCCTGTGGCGGCGCCCAGCGACCGCCGCTGATCGAAGGCGCGGTTGGATCGGCGCTCACCGAAGTTGTCCGAAAGACCTCTCCCTCGAAACGCTCAACGGGCAGGATGCTCAGTTGATCGACGAGGCGTTGTTCGTGGATCATCGGCGATCCACTTCTCTACAGATATACCGAATCACGAAGCTGACTGACGAGCCGCAACACTTCGTCGATGCGGCCTTCGCGAATCAGCGCCGCCGGCGACGCGCCGCTCAGCAATTTCTGAGGCGAGAAAATCCATTGCCGTGCCTCGTCCGGTTCATACAGCTCGGAAAGCTGGTCGACGATATATTCAAGTTCGAGAAGCGTCTTCTCCGTGTTCGGATGTGGGTAGGCTCGCCCTTGGTTCCAACGCGAAACCGTTTCTGGGCGCGTGCCAAGCAGATTCGCGACCTCAATGTTTCGCATCGCGCCTTTCGACCGTAGCGACTCGAGCTTCCTAGCTACGGCGCTACTCATTTTTGCCTCACCGAACTTAGCTTTTGCCTGTCCATTCTCTATTTATCCATTTTCTGCACTGCGCCGGGTAGGCGGTGCCGCATAAGAGCTTTCGCTTGCCGTTGTCGTGAGATGAGCAAAGGTCTCGCGCAGTCGGCTAACTTCACCCTGTTTTTTTATTAGACTCTCTCTCAGCTTTTCATCCAGCCCGTTCACCGTCGCTATTCGCGCAACCATGTCGGATACAGGACGTAAGTGATCGTCAACAAATCGCTCGGCACGGAAATTCTGCGGTACAGCGCTCAATTTCTCGATTTCACGCGCTCGCTGATAAATCGCATGGCGTGCAGGACGCTTTATCATGTCAGAGACGCCGTGGGGACAACAGTGCGTGTCACGACAACCGCAAATCGCCCTGATGCGCGATGAAGTGCCAATCAGTCTTTCCGCGACCGGCGGCTTTAGCAACACATCGAGTTGCGGCACATAAACGCGCCAACCCGCACCACCTCCTTGCTGCCCCCTTGGTTGCCGCCAATGCGAGGTATTGAAACTTTGTTGAAGCGTGACACCGTGTGCGATGCCGCCTACCGCGCCAAATGCAAGGACACCCAACCCTGGCAATCCGCCGATCGAGTCGCCTACGACCGGAACGCCACATTTATGGAATTCGCGACATGCGTCGATATAGGCCGCCGCCTTTTCACCCGTGGCATGATCGCCGAAATGTTCGGTTTTTATCCAGATTGCGTCAAAACGAGCGCTAGCTGTCGCCGCTATCAGCTTTCGGCGTTCTGAAGGCAGACGCAGGATGCGTATCGGCAACGCTAAAGAATAGATCAGGCCGATATCAGTACCGCTTTTCGTGATTCGCTCCGCTGTCCAGTTTAACGCTGCGATATCGCGTTGTAGCCAAGGATCCGCAGCACTCGACAGGAAATGCGATGGCGCCAAAATTTGTGTGAAGTCGTGTGTAGCAGCGAACTCGACAACTTGTGCAGCACATCGTTCACCTTGAGCGCCATCGAAATCTGCCAAGTTGTGGTAGCGATCTAAGCCCCAGGGCAATGAGGCGAGACTTTCGCTCATTGCGTGAGGGAAGGCCATTTCTTGTGTCTTGGGATCGAGGATTACATCGAGATCGCGTCGTCGCGCCTCGGTTATCAGTTCTCGATGCCGCTCAATGTTGTTAGCACCAATAACGAATCCAAAAATCCCCCGCTCGCCAGAGGTCAATAGATGCAGCAGTTCGCGATGGTCATTGTGTCCAACGCGCACATAAAAGCCCAAAGCGCCGGAGCTAGTCCGCAACGACTTTGGGCGCGGCAAGGGAATCACATTCGAGGACATGGCCGCCTCCTTTGTTCACGACGTTATCATTGACATTTCAATTGCGCAAGGTCTAGTTGTTTCAATTGCGGTTCTTCCCGCAGATCGATGACCGTCATCGCCGTCCTTCGCCGCCCTTTTGCGCCCCTGCCGCCTCTGGTTTAAGACCACGGTCGTAACCCTTGAGGAAAGAATGTCCGCGATCCCCGATTTCACGCAGATTCCCTTCGCGACCGCGCGCGCCGGTCAGGAGGTCGAGCCGCGCCGCTGGCTGACGCCTGAGGGGATTGAGGTGAAGAACGCCTATGGCCCGCAGGATATCGAAGGCCTCACCTTCGTCGACGGCTATCCCGGCGTCGCGCCCTATGTGCGCGGACCCTATCCGACCATGTATGTCGCCCAGCCCTGGACGATCCGCCAATATGCCGGCTTCTCCACCGCCGAGGATTCGAACGCCTTCTACCGGCGCAATCTCGCCGCGGGGCAGAAGGGCCTCTCGGTCGCCTTCGATCTCGCCACCCACCGCGGCTATGATTCAGACCATCCGCGGGTGATGGGCGACGTCGGCATGGCGGGCGTCGCGATCGACTCGATTTACGACATGCGCACGCTCTTCGACGGCATTCCGCTCGATCAGATGTCGGTGTCGATGACTATGAACGGCGCGGTGCTGCCCGTTCTCGCGCTGTTCATCGTGGCGGCGGAAGAGCAGGGCGTGCCGGCCGAAAAGCTGACCGGCACGATCCAGAACGACATCTTAAAAGAATTCATGGTGCGCAACACCTACATCTATCCGCCCGAGCCTTCGATGCGCATCGTGTCGGATATTTTCGCCTATGCCTCCAAGCATATGCCGAAGTTCAACTCGATCTCGATCTCCGGCTATCATATGCAGGAGGCCGGCGCCTCGGCCGATCTCGAACTGGGCTATACGCTCGCCGACGGCGTCGAATATGTGCGCGCCGGCGTTGCGGCCGGTCTTGATATCGACGCCTTCGCGCCGCGTCTCTCCTTCTTCTTCGCCATCGGCATGAATTTCTTCATGGAGGTGGCGAAGCTGCGCGCCGCGCGCCTGCTCTGGGCGCGGCTGATGAAGGATCTCGGCGCCAAGTCCGAAAAGA
Organism: Methylocystis sp.; assembly: GCA_016177005.1. Taxonomy (GTDB): domain Bacteria; phylum Pseudomonadota; class Alphaproteobacteria; order Rhizobiales; family Beijerinckiaceae; genus Methylocystis. The sequence goes on along the minus strand of JACOWC010000007.1, from coordinate 13,949 downwards.
GCATGACCTTGCGCACACACTGCCAAACCTCAGGCTGGTCGCTGACCGCGCAGGACGTTTACGTCAACGCCATCCGCACCTGCGTCGAGGCGATGGCGGCGACTCAAGGGCATACGCAATCGCTGCACACCAATGCGCTCGATGAGGCGCTGGCGTTGCCGACCGACTTCTCCGCCCGTATCGCGCGCAACACCCAGATCGTGCTGCAGGAGGAGAGCGGCACGACGCGCATCATCGATCCGTGGGGCGGCTCCTATTACGTCGAGCGGCTCACGGCGGAGCTCGCCAAGCGCGCCTGGGCGCATATCGAGGAAATCGAGGCGCTCGGCGGCATGGCCAAGGCGATCGCCGCGGGCGTGCCCAAGCAGCGCATCGAGGAGGCGGCCGCAAAGACCCAGGCGCGCATCGACAGCGGAACTCAAATCGTCGTCGGCGTGAACAAATATCGTCCCGAAAACGACGCCAAGCCCAATGTGCTCAAGGTCGACAACGCCGCCGTGCGCGCCGCGCAACTCGATAAGCTCGCGCGCCTGCGCGCCGAGCGCGACGAGGCGAAGGCGCAAGGCGCGCTCGACGCGCTGACGCAAGGCGCGACGTCGGGCGCAAATCTTCTCGATCTCGCCGTCAAGGCGGCGCGGGCGAAGGCGAGCGTCGGCGAAATATCTTTCGCGCTGGAAAAAGTGTTCTCGCGCCATAAGCCCAAGGCCAATGTGATCTCCGGCGTTTATGCGCGCGAGGCGGGCAAGGGGAGCGCGCAAGTCGGCCGCGTGGTCGGCATGACCCGCGACTTTGAGGACAATACCGGGCGCAAGCCGCGCATTCTTGTCGCCAAGATGGGCCAGGACGGCCACGACCGCGGCCAGAAGGTCATCGCCTCGGCCTTCGCCGACATGGGCTTCGACGTCGTCATCGGCGATCTGTTCGCGACGCCGGACGAGGTGGCGAGAAAGGCGGCGGAGGCCGACGTGCATATCGTCGGCGTCTCGACGATGACGGCGGGCCATCTGACCTTGACGCCCGAACTGCGCGACGCGCTGAGGCGCGCCGGGCGCGGCGACATCATGATGGTCGTGGGCGGCGTCATTCCGCCGGACGATTTCCAGGCGCTCTATGACTCCGGCGCGGCGGCGATCTTCCCGCCCGGCACCAATATTCCGGTGGCGGCGGAGCAATTGCTGCACGAGCTGAACATTCGTCTGGGCTTCGCCCAGCGGGAAGTGGCGAAGGCGGGGTGACGGCCCCCTCCCTGTCCCTCCCCCGCTGACGCGGGAGAGGGGACGCTCACGACGATTTCGCATCATCCTGCTTGACGGGCGCGATCCGCTCGCTCTTCCGCGAGCGCAGCGACGCGGGGGAGGGGACGCTCACGACGATTTCGCAATCTTGCTTGACGGGCGCGATCTGCTCCCTCTCCCGCGAGCGTAGCGATGCGGGGGAGGGTTGGGGAGGGGGCCGTAACCGGCGCGACGAAAAGCGCTATCTATCTATGCGTCGGCAAGGGAGAGTCGCGATGGACGAAGACGCTTTCAACATGGCCGTACGCAAATTTCTCAAGGAGGTCGGCGTGACCTCGCAGCGCGAGATCGAGCGTATCGTGCGCGAGCACAAGGTCGCGGGCGGCAGATTGAAGCTGCGCATGGCGTTGACGGCGGAAGGCACGCCGCTCAATCACGTCGTCGAGAGCGAGATCAAGGTTGACTAGCGCAATCCCGAAAATCTCGTAGATCACGACGATTGGCCGCCCGGGCGCCGTAGCTTGCGCTCACTGAAAATGGCGAGAGAGACGGGACTTGAACCCGCGACCTCCGGCGTGACAGGCCGGCGCTCTAACCAACTGAGCTACTCCCCCGCGAGCGCGCGCATGCGAGAGGCGCCAGATAGCGCAGGCGCATCTTGAGGTCAAGGAAGTTCGCTTGGCGTTCGCTTGGCGGCGCCCGGCGGGCTCAAGCTGCGGCGCGCCGATGCAGGCGCCAAGGGCTCTGTCGCATCTAAAAGGTTTTCCTTCCCTTGCGCGCCCTTTGCCTTTCCTTTGCGCCTGCATTAAGCCTCGCGCCACATAGGGAGACGGATATTGGACGACGACATGCGCAGGCGGCGCATCAAGGTGCGCGCCTGGCGCCGAGGCATGCGCGAAATGGACATTTTGATGGGACGCTTCGTGGATGCGCGCATCGAGGCGCTTCCCGCGGAAGCGCTCGCCGAGCTCGAGACTCTGCTCGATCTGCCGGACGACGCGGTGTTCCGCTGGCTGTCGGGCGCTGAACCGCCCCCCGCCGAGCATGACACGCCGCTTCTGCGGCAGATCATCGCCTTTCACCGCCACGACGGGCCCATACATTGAGCGTCGCCGCGACAAAGCAGAAGAAGGCGGCGGCGGGGCTCGAAGCGGCGCGCGCCGGCCTCGTCAGAGGCCAAAGGCTGATTTTCGCCCATGCGCCGGACGGCTTCGACGCCTTCGTCAGCGCTGATCTTGCGCGCGCGCTGGCGCGCGAGGCTGAGGGGCGCGCGGCGGTTTTCGTCCATGTCGCGCGCGACGCCGCGCGGTCGTCGGCCTTTCGCGCCGCGCTGCGCTTCGCCCATCCCGACGTCGAAATCCTCGACATTCCGGGCTGGGACTGCCAGCCCTATGACCGGGTGTCGCCGCACGCCGGCGTCGTGGCGCGGCGCATGACCGCGCTCTCGCGGCTCACGCGCGCCAAATCCTCATCTGAACGTCCCCGCGTGGTGACGACCACCGTCGACTGTCTGTTGCAGCGCGTTCCGCCGCAGAAAATGGTCGCGGCCGAGAGCTTCGCCGCCGCGCCGGGCAATGTGGTCAAGCTCGACGAGTTAGCGCTCTGGCTCGAAGCGAACGGCTATCTGCGCGCGAGCACGGTGCGCGAGACCGGCGAATATGCGCAGCGTGGCGGCATCGTCGATCTTTTCCCGCCGGGCCTGCCGGCGCCGATCCGTCTCGATTTCTTCGGCGACACGCTCGAATCGATCCGCACGTTCGATCCCGACACGCAACGCGCCACCGGACAGCTCCGCGCGCTCGATCTGACGCCGATGAGCGAATTGCGCCTCACCAGCGAGACCATGCGCCGTTTCCGCCAGTCCTACGCCGCGCGCTTTGGCGGCCAGACCCGCGGCGACGCCCTTTATGAGGCGGTAAGCGAGGGCCGGCGCTTCCACGGCATGGAGCATTGGCTGCCGCTCTTTTACGAGCGGATGGATACGCTCTTCGACTATCTCGACGACGCGCCGATCTTGCTCGATCCGCTGGTCGACGACGCGGCGACAGAGCGGGTCAAGCAGATCGAAGATTACTACGACGCGCGCAAATATGCGCATGATCTCGATCCCGCCGCGTCGACCTACAAGCCGCTCGAACCGCGCGACCTCTATCTGTCGCTCGAGGAGTGGCGCTCCGCCATAGAGGAGCGCGCGACGGCGCAGTTCTGTCCCTTCGCGGCGCGTGAGGGCGAAAAGGCCATCGACTGCGGCGCGCGGCCCGGACGCGATTTTGCGGCCGAGCGCAATACGCCGGACGTCAACCTGTTCCAGGCGGCGGCGGACCATGTCCAGACGCTGTGCGATGCGGGCGGAAAGGTCGTCGTCGCCGGCTGGTCGGAAGGCTCCTGCGAGCGGCTCGGCCATGTGCTCGCCGAACATGGCTTGCCGGATTTGCCGCGCGTCGCATCGCTTCCGCAGGCGTTGTCCCATACGGTGTCCGTCGCCGTTCTCGGGATCGAACGCGGCTTCGAGACCGACGCCTATGCGGTTCTGGGCGAGCAGGACATTCTCGGCGATCGTTTCGTGCGCCGCCGCCGCGCGCGCAAGCCGAACGAGAATCTGCTCGGCGAAGTCGCCGCGCTCGCCGCCGGCGATCTCGTCGTGCATGTCGATCATGGCATCGGCCGGTTCATTGGCCTCGAGACGATCTTAGCCGCCGGCGCGCCGCATGACTGTCTCGAACTCCACTACGCCGGCGGCGACAAGCTCTATCTTCCGGTCGAGAATATCGAGCTTCTGACGCGCTACGGCGGCGAGGACGCCGAAGCGCAGCTCGACCGTCTCGGCGGCGCCGGCTGGCAATCGCGCAAGTCGCGGATGAAGAACCGCATCCGCGAAATGGCGAAAGGCCTGATCGAAATTGCGGCGCGGCGGCAATTGCGGGAGGCGCCGAAGCTCGTTCCGCCGGAAGGCCTCTATGACGAATTCTGCGCGCGCTTTCCCTATGGCGAAACCGAGGATCAGCTCGCCGCCATCGAGGCGACGCTCGACGATCTCGCCTCCGGCCGCCCGATGGACCGGCTGGTGTGCGGCGACGTCGGCTTCGGCAAGACCGAGGTCGCGCTGCGCGCCGCCTTCTGCGCGGCGATCAACGGCAAGCAGGTGGCGGTCGTCGCGCCGACCACGTTGCTGGCGCGTCAGCACTACAAGACGTTCAGCGAACGCTTCGCCGGCCTGCCGGTGCGCATCGGACGGCTGTCGCGCATGGTCGGCGCGGCCGAGACGCGCGAAACGAAGAAGGACCTCGCCGACGGCCGCATCGAGATTTTGATCGGCACCCACGCCGTGCTCGGCAAGACGGTGAGCTTCAAGGATCTCGGACTCGTCGTCATCGACGAGGAGCAGCATTTCGGCGTCGGCCATAAGGAGCGGTTGAAGGAGCTGCGCGCCGAGGTGCATGTCCTGACGCTCTCGGCGACGCCGATACCGCGCACGCTGCAGCTCGCCATGACCGGCGTGCGCGAGCTTTCGATCATCGCGACGCCGCCGATCGACAGGCTCGCGGTACGCAGTTTCGTGTCGCCCTTCGATTCGCTGATCGTCCGCGAAGCCTTGCTGCGCGAGCGCTATCGCGGCGGCCAGGCCTTCTTCGTCTGTCCGCGCATCGACGACCTCGAAGAGGCCGCGGCCTTCCTGCGCGAAAACGCGCCTGAATCAAAATTCGTCATCGCGCATGGGCAGATGAGCGCGAGCGAACTCGAAGACAAGATGTCGGCCTTCTACGACGGCAAGTTCGACATTCTGCTGTCGACGACCATCGTCGAATCGGGCCTCGACATTCCGCGCGCCAACACGCTCATCGTGTGGCGGGCCGACATGTTCGGCCTTGCCCAGCTCTATCAACTGCGCGGCCGCGTCGGGCGCTCCAAATTGCGCGCCTACGCGCTGTTCACGACGCCCGCCAACCGCACAATCACGCCGCAGGCGCAAAAGCGCCTGGACGTATTGCAGTCGCTTGACACGCTTGGCGCGGGCTTCCAGCTCGCCAGTCACGATCTCGACATTCGCGGCGCCGGCAATCTGCTCGGCGACGAGCAGTCCGGCCATATCAAGGAGGTGGGCTACGAACTCTATCAGCAGATGCTCGCCGATGCGATCACGCTGCTGAAGGCCGGCGTCGAAGAGCCGCAGGAAGAAGCCTGGTCGCCGACGATCGCCATCGGCGCGCCGGTGACGATACCGGAGGATTATGTCGCGGACCTCACGCTGCGCCTGCAGCTCTATCGCCGACTGTCGACGCTCGAAACGGATCAGGACATCCAGGCTTTCGCCGCCGAGATGATCGATCGTTTCGGCCCGATTCCGCCCGAGGTGGAGCAGCTCCTTGAGATCGTCGCGATCAAGGCGCTGTGCCGGCGCGCTCATATCGAAAAGATCGATGCCGGTCCGAAGGGCGTCATCGTCGCCTTCCGCGAGGACAAATTCGCAAATCCCGCGGGACTCGTGCGCTTCGTCGCGGAGCAGGGGACGAGCGCCAAGGTGCGCCCCGACATGCGAATCGTTTTCATTCGCGAATTCGACAGCATGAAACAGCGGCTCGCCGGCACGCGCCGAATTTTGCGCACGCTGGTCGAAATCGCGGAGAAGAAGGCCGCTTGACGTCGCCGCCGCGCTTCCTCAGAGCGCGGCTCGCGAAAAAGTGGATGCCGGCTTTTCGCACAGCGCGCTCTAAGCTTTTGGAATCGATCACGTCATCTGCGTTTAGGCGATTCCGCCTAAACGCAGCGTGATCTAGCGGCGCGCATTCATTCGCTGTTGCGAGATAAGTCTGCGGCAAAACGGCGCAACGATCATTGTAGAAATTACGACACGAAAAAATAGCATTGTAGGCGCGCGAAGTCCGCGCGCCTCACGCCGCCTATTGGGATTGGTCGGCGGGAGACATTCAAATCTCAGGGAGAGGAAACATGGCTCATAAGCTTTTCGCCGTCGTCGCCCTCGCTTCGGCAGCGACCCTGACGAGTTATGCCTTTGCCGGCGAGCAAGCCTCGTCGGGCGACTGGAAGCCGCCTCAAGCCGTCGGGCAACCGGGCTACAAGGAAGAAGCGGCCAAGCCCCGAGAGGCCGCCGCGCCGCGTGCGATTGGGCAGGATCCCTATGGCGCGCGCAATACGAGCATGTCGTCGCGGGATCAGTGATCGCTGATTGGGCGGTCGTTCTCGCGCCTTGCAGCGTCAAAGGGGACCCAATGCCGCTGCAGTCGCTGACCACTCACGAGCGGCGGGCGTACGTCCGCCGCTTTTTGCGCTGCATGATTTTTTGTGGCGATCGCGTGACGATTCGCCCATCGCCGAACGACTTGATCTGTGACAAAGTTGCAGACGATCCAAGGCGCCTGATGGTCGGATGGGCGCGTCACATGCGCGAAGCTTTACAAAAAATTTCGTCGCGCCCGCGGCGAAAGGAGCTTTCGCCAAAAACTTCGCCAAGGGAGGACGTCATGACGACGCGAAAACAAGTCTCGCGCGGAAAAATGCTTGCGGCGAGCGTCGCCGCTTTGCTTCTCGCAGCAGGATTCTCTGTGGCGAAGGCGCAACAGAGCGGCGCCGAACATAGCGGCATGGACCACAGCAAAATGGATCACGGCGCCGCCGCCGCGACGCAATGGGCGGACCCCGGCAAGGCTGGATCAGGCGCGGCGCAATCCGGCAAGACCGAAGAACAAAAAGCCGAAGCGGGTAAGGCGGACGAAGGTCATGCCGGCCATCACGGCGGCGCGGGCGGCATGTCAGGCATGGGTCCTGGCGACGGCAAGGGCGGCATGGGCGGGATGATGGGCGGCATGATGGGCGGCATGTCGGGCATGAGCCATGGCGACGGCAAGGGCGGCGACGGCATGAGCGGCATGTCGCACTCAGGCGGCGGCATGATGAACAAAATGGTTTGCGGTTTCGCCGAACATGTCGAGGGGCGCCTCGCCTATCTCAAGGCGGAGTTGAAACTGACCGATTCGCAAACGGGCGCATGGAATGCCTTCGACGAGGCGTGGCGCGCCGCGGCGCAAAAGGCGAAGCAAAGATGCGACGCCGCCGATATGCGCGCGGATCATTCCAAACCGGCGGTGCTGAACAAGCTCGCGATGATGGAGAACCATATGGTCGATCATCTCGAGGTCGTGCGCGCGCAGAAGGCCGCGATCGAGTCGCTGTTCACGAATTTGAGCGACGAGCAGAAAAAGACCGCGAACGAGACGCTGACCGGGATTATGAAGGTCGGCATGTCGATGGGCGACATGATGGGTGGCGGCAAGGGCGGAATGATGGGCGGAATGATGGGCGGCATGTCGCATTCCGGCGGCGGCAAGGGTGGCGACAGCATGGGCGGCATGCAGCATTAATCCGCGCACAAACATTCCCGGCGGGCGCGGGCCGGCCGGGAATGCGTCAAATGGATCGATCGCGCTCGGGGCAGCGCGCAAAACTGCTCTATTCCACCGAAAACTCGCGCATCATGCCGGCGTCCTCATGTTCGAGGTTGTGGCAGTGATACATGAAACGGCCCTTGAAATCGCCGAACGGCTTGACGATTCGCAGGCGCTCGCCCGGCGCGACGAGCACGGTGTCCTTTAGCCCGCTGTCGATGAAGCCGTCACGGATCGAAGCGTAGGCGTCCTCATCGCCCTCGAAGCGGCGCTCGATGATCTCGAACTGCTGGCCGTGCAGATGGATGGGATGGGCCATCGACATCATGCCCATCATGCCCATGCCTCTTCCCATGCCTCTTTCCATGCCCATGCCGCCCATTCGTCCGCGCATCATGCCGCCGCCGCCCATCATCTCCATGCGGCCCATTCCGGCCATGCCCATGTCGCCCATGCCGCCCATGCCCATGCCCATGCCCATGCCGCCGCGCTCGTGAAAAATTTCGATAAGCTGCGTCGTGTCGACCGGAATGCGCTCGCGCGGCTCAATATCGTCGTGATCATAGGGACGGCCATTCAGGAGCATCGCCATATGCGCCATTGTGATCGCAATCGGGATCGGGTTGTCGAGATTGGCGATGTCCTCCTGGCGAAAACGCCTGATCGTCGAAAGCTTCTTTGGAAGCTTCCACGAGTCGCTTGAGGCTTTCGTCACCTGCGCCGTAAACAAGGGGAATTCCTCGCCCATCGCGAGATCGCTTCCCATCATGCGCTGCGCCATCGGCGGAATGAGACCGTAGAACGCGCCGCTCAGCATCGTCAGCTTCGCGCCCTGTGGACGGCCGCTGAAATCGACGAGGAGATCGACGCGCTCGGCGGGCGCCAGCATCACATAGGGCCGCGTCTCCGCCCGCTCCAAGAGTCCGCCGTCGACGCCGATCACGGTCAGCGGCGTGCGATCGTCCCAGCACAGCTTGTAGATGCGCGCGTTCGAGCCGTTGAGAATCCGAAGACGATAGGCGCGGCTCGCGACGTCGAGCGAGAAGTCGCATCGACCGTTGACGAGGACGCGGTCGCCGTAAAAGCCGAACATGCTCGTGTGCATGTCCCCGCCATAGGCGAGCTGATTGTCGTCGTCGAACGAGCGATCCTGAATGACGAGCGGAATTTCGAATTCGCCGGACGGCAGACCGAGCGCGCGCTCTTCTTCATCCTCGACGATGATCGCGCCGGCGAGACCGCGATAGACTTGCGTCGCTGTCTTTTCGTGGGTGTGCGGATGGTAGAAATACATGCCGGCGCGATTGCGGATTTCGAACTCATAGACGTAGGTTTCGCCCGGATCGATCGCCGCCGTCGGATGGCCGTCCATCAGCATCGGCACATGCAGACCGTGCCAATGCGTGATCGTCTCTTCCGGCAATTCGTTTCGCAGGCGGATGCGGACCTTCTGTCCCTTGGAGAAACGCAGCAGCGGGCCGAGATAAGCGTCGGGCGCCGCCGTCAGCGCATTCGCCGGACCTTTGATGAGATTGCCGACGTAGCGCCACACGCGTGTGGGCGCGCCCGCCAAGATCGGCGTCTCGCCGCGCTTGCAGATCAAGTCGAGTTCGACGTCCGGATCGAAGGCTTCCGACGCGCGGTTCGGCGCGATCCGGCGCATCGCATGACCCCGCCCGAACGCCCTCGCGGCAACCGCCGTCGCCCCGGCGCCGAGCAAGAACGCCCGTCGCGACACTGACCAGAAGCGCTCCATGCATTTCCCCCCGCGCGGCGTTCGAGCGCCGCTTAAATTAGCTGGTCCTTATATATGCGCTCTCTAACCATTGATAACTGCGGCAAAAGGCGTCATCTCTTTTGCGGGGCGCGTTTTCGTCCAAAGGCGGGTATAATTTCCCAGGTGGCGCAGCCCGATCACCGACCCAGATTGATGATGCAAGCAGCGGCGTCGCTGGAGCGCGGCTTTCCAACGCAATGAACGACAGCAGCGGACAACGCGCGATCAGCGCGACCTTGGCCGTCGAATCCCTTCGGCGACGCCGCGCGGCCGCCGTGCGCCCGCGTTTCCTCGCATTTCTCCTTTTGTGCCTCCTGGCGCATATCTTGGTCATCCTTTTCCTGCTCTGGCAGGACTGGCGCTACGCCCGCGAAGCGCCGCCTGTCGTCGAGGAAATCCCGGTCGAGGTGATCAACGAGCCGCCGCCCGCGCTCAAGCAGGAGGAGCCGCCGCCCCCTGAGCCCGAGAAGCCGCCGGAGCAGCAACAGAAGCAGCAAAAGCCGCCGCCGCCTCCGCCGCCCGCGGAAGACGAGAAGCCGGCCTTCGACGCCCCCGAGGCCGAAAGCAAGACCAAGTCCGACGTCAACGCCCCGGAGCTGAACGAGCTCAAGACGCCGAAAAACGCGCCTGAGAAGGAAAACGTCACGCCCAAGGACGAGAAACCGCAGGGCATGAAGGAGGGCGAGGACGAGGCCGGAAAGGCGAAAGCGCCCGAGGAGACCAAAGAGGCGCCGGTCGAGGACAAGAGCGACGCCGAGATCATCGAGCAGGCCGCGCCGGAAAAGACGCCGCAGGAAAAGCCCGAGCCCAATGAGAAGGGCGCGGTGAAGAAGGGCGAGGCCAACTCGATCGCCGACCAGCTCGCGGCGCTCGCGCCGATACCGGACTACAAGCTCGCGGCGCCGCCCAAGCCATCGCCGGTCGGCGGGGGCCATGCCAAGACGACCTATCTGACGATCCTCTATGGCCTGATCATGCCGCACATGCATATTCCGCCGCGCGTGCGCGGCAGTCGGGTGATCGCCAGGGGCGCGATCGTTTTCTACATCGATGAGATGGGGAATCTCACCCATCAGGCGGTGCACCAGCCGAGCGGCGCGCCCGATCTCGACGCCGCCGCGCTCGCCGCCGTGCGCCGCGCCGCGCCATTCCCCGCGCCGCCGCGCGGGCTGCCGCATTCGATGCTGTTCAGCTATGCGACGAAGTGAGGGGCGGCGGCCGGGTTGCCGGCGGGCGTCCGCCATTCGTTGATGATGGTGGGCGGCACAGGGATTGAACCTGTGACCCCTCCCGTGTGAATGCAAGAATCCCAGGGTTTGATTGCCGACATTATTGATTTTAGGCCGCTAAAACTTGCCCGAAAACGCTTGCATAACGCTCGCACAATCTACCGCTATTTTGGAATATTTCTCAAACCATACCGCTCGCAGGTCTTATTCAAAATATTGTCAAATAATCCAGGGTAGAATACATCGTTTAACGCTCTTCTTGAATTGTAGATGTTTCTGATAAATACTTTAGGCAATTGCACGTTATTTTTGAATTCTTCATATTTTTTAAAATACCACTTTTGTGAAGCAACATTATGAATTTGCTCAACAACGTGACGCCCAGTAATTACGGAAACGCCCTCCGAGAAATTATCTTTTAGAATGTCAAAACGGGAAACAAATAAATCAATATTTGGAAACTCATTCTTTGCGAAAATTTTCTCTTCTTGAAAGGAAATTTCATTCTGTTGAATATCGTAGATGTCACAAATTAAATCTAAAGATTCATTAACGCCATTTTTTACTGCGCAATAATACCAAAACCGTTCCATGATGCTATTAAGGTCCTCCGAGAACAATATGCTTTCATTAAAATTAACTAATTCTTCTTCTATACCACACTCTGTTCGCCCCCACTTCTCTACAGACAAGGATTGAAAAAACGAGGATATTAACCTGTCCATCGGGTCTCTATAAACCGAGATTATCTTAATTTTTTTATTGTTGTGCTTATAATACTCTTCGCTTAGTTCCCTGAGCTGTTCATTTGTCAATTCGATGTTTCTCGGTTGATGCGCGTGGACGCAGCTGAATCCATTATAATTTAACGTTCCTTTCAGCGATTGCGTCATTGTCTTGTGCGAACTAAAAACAATGAAGTCAAGCGACATGAATGCAGATTTATCCACGTCTGATCCTTTCCAAAGTTCATCTTGGGAAAACTTGACGTTCTCTCGCGAGATGAGCCTTACGCTGCGGGCGAACGTCAAATCAGCGTGATCGCCGAGACCAGCCGGCCGTAATCCGGCTCGCGCCGATGAACGCTGCGGCGGTAGCTGAAGCAACGCGCTTCATCCGCATAAGTGTCGACGCCGAGGTCCTCGAATGACGCGACGTTGAGCGCCTCGACGCGCGAGGCAATGAAGCCCGGCAAATCGAAGGTCGCATGGCCTTCGCGGTCGGTCGGCGCAAAGAAGCGTGCGAAGGACTCGTCCGCTTCGCGAAACCGCGCGACGAATTCCGGCCCGACTTCATAGCTCGTCGCGCCGATCGCCGGTCCCAGCGCGACGTGGATATCGGCTCCGTGCGCGCCCTGCGCCTCCATTCTGCTGACCGTCGCGTCGATCACGCCGCCGAGCGCGAGCGAGGCTTCCGCCGTGACCACGCCGTCACATCGCGGCCGCGCGTCAGCGCTCCACGGTTCGCGCACCGCAAGCGCCTCCGCGGAATGTATCTGGAACGGCACCAGCAGCCGCTCGGCCTCGACTCCGAGACGCGCCGCCATGCGGGCGCGATTTTCGGCGACGCGCGGCGGCGCGTCGTGCGAGCCGACGCCGCCGTTAAGCGTTGCGTAGACCCCTTCGGAGACGCCGCCCTTGCGGGTGAAAAAGGCGTGGCGCACGCCGGGCAGGCTAAGATTTCGCGCGGTGAGCGCAAGCGTTTCCAGCGTCATCGCGCCGATATTACACGAAAAATCCCGGCAGGTCGGGCATATCGGGATGAGTCACCGCCATCACCTTGAACAGTCGGCCCATCTGGCGTCGCGCGTCGTCGACTCCGGTGAGACGTTCGAAGGCGTCGACGATCGATTGCCCCTGCTCGGGCGTCGCCTTTTTCGACAAGGTCTCCGCCCGGCGCGCGATGCCAAGCTGCAGGAGAAAATGGGCTTGCGTCACTGGGCCCATCACCTTGGCGCCGCGCGCGCGCGCGGCGCGCGCCAGAGCGGCGAAATCGACGTGAGCAGTCAGGTCCGCTTCTCCTGGCGCCGCCAGAGGATCGACATAGGCGTGGCGCGAGACCGCCTGAAGACTGTCGCCGAGCGACGTCTGCTCATAGCCGTAGTCGACGATCAGCAGCACGCCGCCTTCAGCGACAAGCCGCGTCGCGATGTCGCCGACGAGCTTCTGACTCACGGCGTTGACTTCGATGATCGATCCTTCGCGCGCCGGAACGTTCAGCGTTGTCTCGATCTGGTCGGACAGTCCAAAGGCCAGTCCGCCTTCGGCGTCGAGCCCGACGAGTTGTTCGCGCCAGCCGCCGGCGGTCTTGACATAGTGCCTGACCGGCAGTGCGTCGAAAAACTCATTGGCGAGGATGAAGGCGGGCCCGGGCGGCGTCTCGGCAAAATCCAAATGCCACTGCGCTTGCTTTGTCGCTCTGGCCAAGGTCTGGCGTTGCGCCTCGCGCAGCACCGGACTGGTTTCGACAAGATGCACGGTGATGGCGGAATAGAAGTTCGGCGCGATCGGCGCGACGCGCAGCACGTCCGACATCAGCGTGCCGCGGCCGGGTCCGAGCTCCATAAGCCGCGCCTGCGGCGGTCCGCCTGCAGCGCGCCAGGCTTCGGTGACCCAGACGCCGAGCAATTCGCCGAACATCTGGCTGATCTCCGGCGCGGTGACGAAATCGCCGCCCGCGCCGAAAGGATCGCGTGTCATGTAATAGCCGTAGCGGGGATGCGTGAGGCACAGCGACATATAGCGCTCGAGCGTGATCGGACCGTCGTGAGCGATCATCTCGACGATCTCTCTCTTCAAGGCGCTCATGCGGCGGCGCTCCTCGGGCGGAGCGCGAACATGATCGCGGCGGCGCCAAGCAAAACAAGCGGCGCAGAGAGGAACATGCCCATGGTCAATCCATTGGGCAGGGCTTCCTGCACCGGGTCTGGTTCGCGAAAGAATTCGCAGAAAATGCGCGCAAGCCCATAGCCGACGCCGAAAAGGCCGGTAATGAGGCCGGGCTGTTTGAGCGCGCCATGACGCGCGGCGAAGAGCAGCAGAAGCCCAAGCGCGACGCCTTCGAGGCCCGCTTCATAAAGCTGGCTCGGATGGCGCAAAACGTCGCCCGCGCCCGGAAACGCCATCGCCCAGGGAACGTCGGTCTCCCGACCCCACATCTCCGGTTTGATGAAATTGGCGATGCGGCCGAAGAAGAGGCCGATCGGCGCAACCGCGGCGCATATGTCGCTGACGGTCAGCAGCGGCACGCCGCTGCGGCGGGCATAGAAATACATGCCGACCGTCGCGCCGATGAGGCCGCCGTGGAA
>JACOWC010000065.1 GCA_016177005.1 Methylocystis sp. | reverse complement strand
CCAGCCTGCGCCCGTCGGTCCGCCAGGCACGAAATAGCTCGCCACAAGGACGAGCGTGGCGATCAGATAAACCCAGTAGCTCAGCATGTTGACGTAAGGAAACACCATGTCCCTCGCGCCGACCATCAGCGGAATGAGATAATTGCCGAAGCCGCCGAGAAAGATGGCGGTGAGCATATAGACGACCATGATCATTCCGTGCATGGTCACCGACTGATAATAGACATTGGCGTCAATGAACGGGATCGCGCCGGGGAAGGCGAGCTGCAGGCGGATCACCCATGACAGCGCCAAGGCCAAGATGCCGACGGTGATGGCCGTGCCGGCGTATTGAATGGCGATGACTTTAGCGTCCTGGCAGAACACATATTTCGTGATCCAGCTGTGAGCGTGATAAAGCTCGACGTCTTCCACCTCCGCCGGCGGCGGCGAGACGTTCTGCGGTACGCTAGCATCGGTCATCGAACGATCCTCCCTTCGCCCCCGCGCCGCTTTCGGCGATTGGTCGAGCGTTGCTGCGCGGTTTGCCACGCCTCGAAGTCGGCTTCCGATTCGATGATCATCTTGCCGCGCATCTGCGGGTGCCCTGTGCCGCAATAAGCGGCGCAGAGGATCTCGTATTCGCCGATCTTGGTCGGCGTAAACCAAAAATATGTGACGATGCCCGGCACGAGGTCCATCTTGGCCCTGATTTCGGGAACGTAGAAGTCGTGCAACACGTCGATCGAACGCAGCAGAACCTTGACGGGCTTGCCGAGCGGCAGGTGCAATTCCCCGCTCGCGATCACCCGATCATCCCGACCTTTGGGATCTGCCGGGCTCACGCCGAGCGAATTGGTCGTATCGATATACCGAACGTCGCTCGATCCAAGCTGATGGTCGGCGCCCGGCAGGCGAAAGCTCCAGCTCCACTGGACTCCCACCGCTTCGATCTCCATCGCGTCCTTGGGCACGGTGATGAACTGCCCCCAAACCAGCAGGCCGGGGGCGAGAAGAATGACGACGGCGATCGTCGTGACGATTCCCAGCCAGGCTTCCAGCTTCTGGTTCTCCGGCTCATAGGCGGCGCGCCGGCCCGGCTCATGGCGGAAGCGATAGAGGCAATAGGCCATGAACAAAATGACGGCGACGAAACCCGCGCCGGTCACCAGAAAGGTGAGCCCCATCGTATCGTCAATGAAGCCCCAGTTCGAAGCGATTGGCGTCGCCCGCCACGGACTCAAAACATGGAACAGGATTGAACCGGCCACCACCAGGACCATAACCAATGCGATCAACATGCGCTATTCGTCCTCGCCGCGGGTTGGACCGACGGCCGCAATATAGACCGGCGCTCCGCTTTGCGTCAAAGTGACGCGCCTCCGCTCGCCTCCATGACGGGCGTGGCGAATTTTTTTTGAAAAAACGCCCGTGAATCAGCGCCGGTCTATATTGCGGCCGCCGGGCGCCCGCCGCGCAAGGACGCAAAAAACCCGCGCCGAACAAGGTTCCGCGCGGGTCTTTAAGATCACGCCGCATTTGGGCAAAATCGCCCAAATGCAGATAAGTTGATCGATTCCAAACGATTAGGCTGCGCTCAACGGGCCGGCTTTGTCCCCGACCTATTTCTTCGGCGCGGTCGGCGCGGCGCTCTTTTGAGCCTCGAGCCTCTTGCGCTCCTCCTCTGCCTTCTTCTGCAGCTCTTCCTGGAGCTTCTTCTGCTGCTCTTCGAGCACCTTGGGGTCGATCGCCGGGCCGTCGAAGGCTTTGCCGAAATTGGCGAGCGGCAGATGGAAGGTCACCTCGTTGTTCGCCTGATTCTTGACGACCACCGACATTTTTTCGGCCTTCTTCATGCCGTCGACAACGGCCTTCTTGACCTTTGCTTCGGCAAAGCAGCCATTCGGAAAGCAGATTTCGAACGCCCCGCTTTCCGGCGTCCCCTTATCGATCGCAAAGCGGAAGCCGGGCTTCAGCATGAGACCCGGCGGCAGAAGCAGGCGGATGATCTTCTGATCGTCGCTCTTCGGATCGTAGACGGCGAGCGCAAGCAGCGGCTGGGGCGCCTCGCCCTCCTTCGCGGAAACGCCAAAGTCGCGCGTCGTGTAGCACAATTCCTTCTTGGTCTGCGGATCAGAGCCGCACACCTTGGTCCAGTCCGGCTGGACGGCGACGAGATCGGCGGCGATCGGCCCCTGGGGCTGCTGCTGTTGCGCCGCGCCTGCCGCGGGCGCCTGCTGGGCCCATGCGCCGCCGTTCATGAACAGCAACGCTCCCGCAAGGGCTATCGCGCAAGAACGCGAAAAATGGCTCGACATCGGAAGTTCCTTTCGATTGACCTGCTGGCCGGCGTCCTCCGGCTCCGGATCGTTTTTAACGTCGCGTCATAACGGGAGGCCGCCTTCGCGCCAAAGCGCCGTGGAACCTTGACCAGCCCATGTTCCAGCGCGATTGCGAGACGCCGACGAGGCGACGGCAACGCTCATACATGGTCGCCGCAGTAAATTCCAGCCAAACGGCGGGTTCAATGCTTGGGGAGGGCGCCCTTTTCGCAAAATTGTCGCAAAAAAAGCTCCGAAGACTTGAGCGCGACTCGCTTCTGGCGGCAGGACGTTGGAATATGGTCCGCCGATGACGATTCGCCCGATTCCCGCGAGACGCCCCGCCGCCAGCGGCGACGAACAGCGCATACGGGGGCGCCGCGCGCTCAGCTTCGCCCTGTCGCTCCTTATGTTCGCCCCCTGCGCAGGGGCGGCCCCGACTCCGTCGGCGCCTGGCGCTCCCTGCCCGACGCATGGCATCGCCATGCATGGCGCGCCCGCCCTGCCGAGCGATTTCCATCACTTCCCCTACGCCGAGCCGGAGGCCAGCAAGGGCGGCAAGCTTCGCGTCGGCCTGGCCGGCACGTTCGACAGCCTCAATCCGTTCAATCTCAAGTCGGGCTCCGCGGCGCAAGGGCTCGTCGGCAATGTATTCCAAAGCCTGATGGCCCGCTCGCAGGATGAGCCCTTCACGCTTTACGGCCTCATCGCGCGCTCGATCGAGATCGATCCGGCGCGCGCGCACGTGACCTTCCATCTCGACCCGCGGGCGCGCTTTTCCGACGGAACGCCAGTTACCGCGGAAGATGTGCTGTTCTCCTTCGACCTCTTGAAGACAAAGGGCCGGCCGCAGCAGCGCATCGCCTATGGGCTGGTCAAATCGATCGACGCGCCCGATGCGCACACCGTGCGCTACGACCTTTCAGGCGTCGGCGACCGGGAGCTGCCGCTCATTCTCGCGATCATGCCGGTGCTTCCCAAACATGCGACCGACGTCGAGCGCTTTTCCGACGCGACTCTGGCCAGGCCGATCGGCTCCGGCCCCTATGTGATCGCCGACGTCAAAGTCGGCGAGCGCCTCCTGCTGCGCCGCAATAAGGACTATTGGGGCGCCGATCTGCCGAGCCAGCGGGGATTCAATAATTTCGACGAGGTGGACATCCAATATTTTCGCGACGGCAATTCGCTGTTTGAAGCCTTCAAGGCGGGCCTTCTCGACTATCGCGACGAAACCAGCACGACGCGCTGGGCGAGCGGCTACGATTTCCCGGCGATGGCCGACGGGCGCGTCGTGAAGGAGACGCTGAAGAACGATAATCCCAAGGGCTTAGAGGGTTTCGTCTTCAATACGCGCCGACCCTTGTTCAAGGACATCCGCCTGCGCGAAGCGCTCGGCATGATGTTCGACTTCGAATGGGTCAACGCCAATCTCTACGCCGGACTCTATACGCGCACGAAAAGCTTCTTCGACGAATCGGAATTGTCCTCCGCCGGTCGCCCGGCGTCCGCCGCCGAGCGCGCGCTTCTCGCGCCGTTCCCCGGCGCCGTGCGCGAAGACATTCTGGAAGGCCGCTGGCGCCCGCCGGTCAATGACGGGTCAGGCCGCGACCGCGAGATGGCGAAGCGCGCGCTCGACCTGCTCGAGAGCGCCGGCTATGGCATCATTGGGGGCGCCCTGCGCAAGGACGGCGCGCCGGTCTCCTTCGAAATCATGGTCAAGGACCGCAATCAGGAGCGGCTCGCGCTCAACTACGCCTCATCGTTGCAACGAATCGGCGTCGACGCCCGCGTGCGTCTCGTCGACGAGGTCCAATATCAGCGCCGCCGCCAGAAATTCGATTTCGACATGATGCTCGGCCAATGGATCGCCTCGGCCTCGCCCGGCAATGAGCAGCGCATGCGCTGGGGCTCGGCGAGCGCCAATCAGGAAGCCTCCTTCAACCTCGCCGGCGCCGCCTCGCCGGCGATCGACGCGCTCATCGCCGCTTTGCTTGCGGCGACGAGCCATGACGATTTCGTCACCGCCGTGCGCGCCTATGACCGCGTGCTGCTGTCCGGCTTCTATGTCGTGCCGCTGTTTCATGCGTCCGAACAATGGCTCGCGCATTCGACCGACATCGCCCGGCCGGCGCGATTGCCGCGCTACGCCTCGCCGATGTTCGGCCCGACGCTCGAAAGCTGGTGGAGACGGCGTTGACCGCCGCCCGAGACATGCGCCCGCGCACGCTTTCGACATATCCGGCGCGCTAAGGTCCGGTCGGCGTTCTGGGCCGGCTTTCGCGGGAAGGCTTTTCCGGCGCGCCGCGATAGGAGCAAAAGCGCCCCTGTCGCTCGATGACCTTCTCTCAACGCGCCCCTCGTCAGGAGTTTAATCCATGGGTTTCGCGCTTTTTATCGTCGGCGCCGTCGCGATCGGCCTCTTGATGCTCGATCGCTCGTTCAATCTCGGCCTGCCGATCGGCCTCTTCCAAAATCCGCTGTTCTGGTTCGCCTATGTCGCGCTGCTGGCGCTGTCGACGATGGTGCGTTTTGTGCGCCAGCAGACCGTGCTCGTCATCGAGCGGCTAGGGCGCTACAACAGACGCGAACAGGTGATCGACGTGCCGGAGCAGGACGCGATCACCAAGGACAACGCCACCGTCACCATCGACGGCGTTCTCTATTATAAGATCGTCAACGCCAAGGACGCCGCCTATGGCGCGCAGGACATCCGCCGCGCCATCATCAATCTGGCGCAGACTTCGATGCGCTCGGCGATCGGCTCGATGGAGCTCGACAAGACCTTCGAGAACCGAAGCGAGATCAATGAGCGGGTGGTGCGCGCCGTCTCCGACGCCGCCCAGCTCTGGGGCGCGCATGTCACGCGCTATGAGATCAAGGACATCGCCATGCCCGAATCGCTGCGCCAGTCGATGGAGCGGCAGATGAAGGCCGAGCGCGACAAGCGGGCGACGGTGCTCGAATCGGAAGGCGTGAAACAGTCCGAGATCAACCGCGCCGAAGGCGAGAAACAGGCCGCCATTCTGCGCGCCGAAGGCCAGGCGAAGGCGATCGAACTGGTGCGCACGCAAATCACCCAGGTCGGCGGCGATCAGGCGGTGCAGCTCGAAGTCGCCAAAAGCGCCATCGAGCAATAT
>JACOWC010000006.1 GCA_016177005.1 Methylocystis sp. | reverse complement strand
CAACATCACCGGTGACGCGTTCCATCCAGAATGGAATTACACCATCGCCCCGCGTTCGACGTCAGCCTCAAAGTGAAGCAGTTATTTCGCCGCGTCGCCATAGCTCGCTTCGCTTGACACGCGCATAACGTAGCGCGGCGCGAGCGAAGAAGAGGCGGAGGCGAAAGTCGTCGCGGCGATGCGGGGGGAGTGACGGCGTGGAGTTTCAGCCGTCATGGCCGGGCTTGTCCCGGCCATCCACGCCGCGACATTGCGCGATGATCGCGAGACGTGCGTAACGGCGCCGCGTGGATGCCCGCGACAAGCGCGGGCATGACGCGGAGAGATTTCGCGTAAAACAACAAAGGCCGGGGTCAGCGCCCGGCCTTTCTCTGTGACATTTCTCTCAAGCGGGGAGAAGTATTGACTCACCCCTTCACGGCCGCCGCCACCTCCGCCGCGAAGTCGCTGGTCTGCTTCTCGATGCCTTCGCCGAGCGCATAGCGCTCGAAGCCCTTGATGGCGATCGGTGCGCCGGCCTTGCCCTCGAGCTCCTTGACCGCCTGGGCGACGGTCTTGCCGCCGTGATCCGGGTGGTTCGAGACCTGATCGAGCAGGCAGACTTCCTTGGCGTAGGTCTTGATGCCCGATTCGACGATCTTCTGCAGCACATGCTCGGGCTTGCCGGCGTTCTTCTCGATCAGCAGCTTCTTCTCGCGCTCGACCGTCGCCGGATCGAGGCCCGAGGCGTCGAGCGCCAGCGGATTGGCCGAGGCGACATGCATGGCGAGCTGGCGCGCCAGCGTCGCCAGCACCTCCTTGTCGCCTGTCGATTCGAGCGCGACGATCACCGCGATCTTGCCCTGGCCGTCGACGACCTGCGCATGAACGTAGCGGCCGACGACGCCCGCGCCGACGCTCAAGGACGCGGCGCGGCGCAGCGTCAGGTTCTCGCCGATGCTGGCGATGGCGTTAGTGATCGCTTCGCTCACCGTGCCGCCGCCGGGATAGGCTTCCTTGCCCAGCGCCTCGACCTCGGTCTTGCCGCTCTTTAATGCGACTTCGGCGATGTTTTTGACCAGCGTCTGGAAATCGGCGTTGCGCGCGACGAAGTCGGTTTCGGAATTGACTTCCACGACGACGCCGGTCTTGTCGCCCGTGAGCGCCGCGACAAGCCCTTCGGCGGCGACGCGGTCGGCTTTCTTCGCCGCCTTGGAGAGGCCCTTTTTGCGCAGCCAGTCGACCGCCGCTTCGAAATCGCCGTCCGTCTGAGTGAGCGCCGCTTTGCAGTCCATCATGCCGGCGCCGGTGCTCTCGCGCAGTTCCTTTACAAGGGCGGCAGTGATCGTGGCCATGGTCGAAATTCCTTCCAAAGGGTCTTATGGATTCTGGCTGATCCGTTCGCCTGGACCAATGTCATTCCCGGCAGGCCGAAGGCCTGACCGGGAATCCCGAGCCCATCCAGGAATGCTGGGTCTGCTCTTGGATTCCCGATCGCGCGCGCTGCGCGCGTCGGGAATGACATCCGAGCCGTTCAAACGGATTTCGTATCATGCGACGGCGCCGGCCCAGCGGACCGGCGCGCGCGTCTTAATCTGTGGACGTGACGGACGGATCAGGCGGCGAGCAGCGCCTTCGCCTGATCGACCCAGCCGTCGCGCGCAATGCGGCCATTCAGCTTCAGTTCGGCGTCGAGCTTTTCGACATCCGCCGGCGTCATCGCGGCAAGCTGCCAATAGTGATAGACGCCGACGTCGTTCAGCTTCTTGATCAGCTGCGGACCGACGCCGTGCAGCTTGGCGAGATCGTCCGGCGCGCCGCGGGGCGCCGACAGCAGCTCGAAGGCCTCGCCGGGCGCCTCCGCATCCGCGGCGGCGGCGACATCCTCGGCCGTGCGCAAATCTTCGCGGATCACCCGGCCCGCCTCGACCGCCGGCTCGACGTCCGGCGCCTCCGCCGCGCCGATGTCGATTCCCATCGCGCCCTGGCTGCGCGAAATGCCGTCGATGGCGGCCCGCGCCACGAGATCGCAGTAGAGCGCGATGGCGCGGCCGGCGTCGTCATTGCCCGGGATCGGATGGCTGACGCCGTCCGGGTCGCAATTGGTGTCGAGCACGGCGACGACCGGAATCTTGAGGCGATTCGCCTCCTTGATCGCGAGCTGCTCTTTATTGGTGTCGATCACGAAGATCAGATCGGGCGTGCCGCCCATGTCCTTGATGCCGCCGAGCGCCTTTTCGAGCTTGTCGCGCTCGCGGGTCAGCAGCAGGCGCTCTTTCTTGGTGACGCCCGCGCCGCCCGCCGAAAGCTGCTCGTCGAGCTTGCGCAGCCGGTTGATCGATCCGGAAATCGTTTTCCAGTTGGTGAGCGTGCCGCCCAGCCAGCGGGAGTTGATGTAATATTGCGCGCTGCGCTTGGCGGCGTCGGCGATCTGCTCCTGCGCCTGGCGCTTGGTGCCGACGAACAGCACGCGCCCGCCCTTGGCGACGGTGTCCGAAACCGTCTTCAGCGCCTGATGCAGCAGCGGCACCGTCTGAGCGAGATCGATGATGTGGATGTTGTTGCGGGCGCCGAAGATAAAGGGCGCCATCTTCGGGTTCCAGCGATGCGCCTGATGGCCGAAGTGAGCGCCGGCTTCGAGCAGGCCGCGCATGGTGAAATCGGGAAGAGCCATGTATCGTTTCTCCGGTTGAGCCTCGGCGAAAGAGAAAAGAGGCCGGAGAACCGGCCACCGGAGCGACATCTTGAGGCAGACGCCGCGCAACCTTCGCCTGTGGAATGGCGCGCTTATAGGCGATGCGCCCACGCCCGGCAAGCGCTGCGGCCGGCCAGCCCGGCATAGCCGCGCCGGCCAGTCTCGGGCGGCGCCGCCAACCTCACGTCGATGACCGCGGAGAGCGACTTTTTTTTGCGCCTTCCGCGACCTGTTGTCGCATTTTAAGTAACTGGTTTTTAATGAAAAACCAATGTTCTGCGCAGCGTTTGCGCTCCCGCCATGAGTGCATTGCCATCCGCTTTGAAACAAGCTAGGCTCCCTGTCGATGCGGCAAGCATTCACGCAAAATCAAGAAACAGGGGGAAAACGCATGTCCGTTAACGTTCACAGCTCTGGCGATGTCGGCAAGATGCTGCTTTGGGTCGCCGCTTTCGTCGTTTTCGTGGTTGTCGCTCTGACCTGGGTTCCGGACTGGATTTCTCCCGAAGGAACCAACGGCACGGGCAACCGCAACGGCATGGAAGGCGCCGGCGTCGGCTCTACCGCTCGCATGATTCAGTAAAACCCCTGCCGAACGACTTGCCGGGCGCGCAAGCTCCCGGCCTTGTCTTTTCGGAAGGACGATCTGCGCGATCGCAGCGCAGATCATTTGGAGCCGACGCACTCGACCTCATCGAGCGTCGGCTTCCGCTTTTTGGGTTATTGCGCCTTATTCCTTCCTGCGACAACCAATCCAATATCGCGACGGCCAAATGTCTTGCCTGGCCGGTCCGGCTTCTGCGGCTCAGGATAGGCTCGTGCTCTTGGGCCTCTCGCGGCGACGCTGTTCCAATCGCTCCATCGCCACATTCCATGCGTCAGCGGCCGCCCGCCAGAGCGACAGGGCGGAGTTCACAATCGGGATCGCCAGCAGGCCGAACGACGAATGCGGGTCCACGCCCTCTTCCGCGACTCCATATTTGAGGCGCGGGTTAGTCGTCGAGGGAATCTCGAGCGATCCGAACATCCAATCCCAAATGGCGAGTACGCTGCCGAAGTTGCGATTGAAATGCTGGGGATCGGTCGAATGATGAATCTGATGATGCGCGGGGCTCAAGAAGATGTGTCCAAGCACGCCGCGAAACGGAATCCAGAACAGCGAATGCTGGAGATGTCCGATCGTCCAAAGGAACAAAAGGAACAGAATGTTCTTCCCGTCGACCGTGAACGACTCTGTGGTCTTGCCGAAGAGCCAGGCCAGCGCGCCCGACGCCGAGCCGATGAATAGCGCCAGCATGTAGCCGAAAAAAATGTTGTCGATCGGATGATTGCGAAAGTTCGTGACCGGCGTCAGCGTCTCCGCCGTGTGATGCACCTTGTGGAGCTCCCACAAAAACGGGATGCGATGCTTGAGGCAGTGATCGACCCAATAGCCGATCTCATACGCCAGAAACAGCACGACGGTCGAAAAGATTTTTATCGATAGGTCACAGCAGGCGACCGGCGCCCGCGCGCCAAAGGAACTGTGCAACGTCGCGCTGACGACCGTCGCAACGGCGTTCGTCGATATGACGAGAGCGCCCACCACGACCGGCATGAGAACCACGCTCAGGACAAAGAGATTGACGTCCGCGGCGCACGACTTCGTGAGCAGGATTCTCTTGTTGAAGATTGCGCGGGCGATCGCCCGTAGATTGACCCGTCCGCGACGGATTTTGCGCCGATAGGCCAACGCGCAAACGGCAATAAGAAACGTCGTCGCCAAGGAATAGACCGAAAAAATCGAACCCGCCGAAAACAATTCATTGGAGATCTTCGCAGCGGAAAAGCGGAGCGCGTCGTAAATGTCCATCGAGCTTTTCGGTCCAGAGGATTTCGAGAGTTCGGCGGGAACCGACGCGCCTCGACGCGCCCATTCTCTTCCAGCGCTTGCGTCGTCGGCGCCAGCCCCCATTGAATCACGCAACCGCCTGCCTGAAAAGCGTATTCGCTACGCGCGCCGCCGCCAAGGACGACGCGCCGCAAGGGCGGCGCGCCGCAAGCGCAGCGCCCACGCCCGCGACTAGAGCGCGCTGCGAAAAAGTGGGAACCGGTTTTTCGCGTAAAGCGCGCTCTAAACCATTAGAATCGATCACGCTATCTGCGTTCAGGCGAGTCCGCCTGAACGCAGCGTGATCTAGAATTCAATCCCTTCCTGCGCTTTGACCCCCGCCGCGAAGTGATGCTTCACCAGCGTCATTTCGGTGACGAGATCGGCCACTGCGACGAGCTCCGGCTTGGCGTTGCGCCCGGTCACGACGATGTTGAGGCCGTCGCGCCGCGCGGCAAGCGCGCTCAGCACCTCGTCGAGCGGCAGATGCTCATAGCGTAGCGAAATGTTCAGTTCGTCAAGCACGAGCAGGCGAACGTCGGGGTCGTCCATCAATTCGCGCGCCTTGTCCCAGGCGCGCCGCGCCGCCGCTTCGTCCCGGGCGCGGTCCTGGGTCTCCCAGGTGAAGCCCTCGCCGAGCGTATGCCAGGAAACTTGACCGAACTCTTGACCGAACGCTTGGCCGAACGCTTGGCCAAGCTTTTCGAGGATATTGCGCTCGCCGGTGCGCCACTGGCCCTTGCCGAACTGAACGACGCCGATTTTCCAGCCATGGCCGAGGGCGCGCAGCGCGAGGCCGAAGGCGGCCGTCGACTTGCCCTTGCCGGCGCCGGTGTGGACGATCAGCAGGCCCTTGCGGGCGATCGCCTTGCCGGCGACCTCGGCGTCCTGAACCGCCTTGCGCTTCTCCATTTTGAGACGATGGCGGCGCGCCTCGTCGTCTTCGTTCATCTGGGTCACCGCGAAGCGCTCCTTTGCCAGTTTGACGGAAGCATAAGCCGCGCATATGACTAGTCGGGACGGTCCTTCGCGAGAAGTGAAAAGGGAACGCGGCGCGGACGTTTACGTCCCATATCCGCGGCTGCCCCCGCAACTGTAGCCGGCAAGGTCCGCGCCATCGGCCACTGAGCGTGACGCTTGGGAAGGCGGCGCGGTCTGACGACCCGGAAGCCAGGAGACCTGCCGTCATGGCGATCGGTTTGATCGCTACGCGCATCGCATCGCCGCCGGTGGGGCGGCAAGGGAGACCGATATGAACGCCAAATCCTCCGCCAATGCCGCCGCCCTCGCCCCTTCGCGGCTCGAGGCGCTGAAAGCCGCCGCCGTTGCGCTCGTTCTAGGCTTTGGCCTCGTGTGGATTGCCGGCTTCGCCTATCCCGAAAGCGTGCATGACGCGGCGCATGATACGCGCCACGCGCTCTCCTTCCCCTGTCACTAGGCCGCGACGCGCTTGATCGCGCGCGTATTGACGACCGGCGTCATCGCCGGACTTGTCGCGGGGCTTGCCGTCGCAGCCCTGCAGCACTTCACCACGACGCCGCTCATCCTCGCCGCCGAGGTCTATGAGACGGCGCAGCATGCGCATGAGGGCGCGGAAGCCGGCCCGGCAATTTCAGGTCTGAGACGCACGGCGGCGACCAGCGTCGCGACGATCGCCGTCTCGATCGGCTATGCGCTCATTCTGCTCGCCGCGATGCTTCTCTCGGGTGACGCCATCGCGCCGCGCCGCGCCGCCCTGTGGGGCGCCTGCGCCTTCGCCGCGACGGGACTTGCGACAAGTCTCGGCCTCGCGCCGCAGCTTCCCGGGATGGCGGAAACCGAACTCGCCGCGCGTCAAATCTGGTGGCTTGCGACGGCGCTGTCGACCGGCGGGGGCCTCTTCGCCTTGCTGCGGCTCGACTCGGCGGCGGTGAAAATCGCGGGCGTCGCGTTGATCGTCGCGCCGCAGTTCTTCGCGCCGCAGCCCGCAACGCCCGAGAGCACGGCGCCCGCCGAACTCGCCGCGCGCTTCGCGGCCTCCTCGCTCGCGATTCAATCGATCAGCTGGGCGCTCGCCGGCGTTCTCGTCGGCCTCGTCTGGCGACTCCTGTCGCAGGAAAAGGAGGCGTCGTGAGCGGCGCCAAAATTCCCGCAACGATCGTCACCGGCTTTCTTGGCGCGGGAAAGACGACGCTCATCCGTCATGTGCTCGAAAACGCCAAGGATCGGCGCCTCGCGCTCGTCATCAATGAATTCGGCGACGTCGGCGTCGACGGCGAAATCCTGCGCGCCTGCGGCGTCGAAAACTGCCCCGAAGAAAACATCGTCGAACTCGCCAATGGGTGTCTCTGCTGCACGGTCGCCGACGATTTCATTCCGGCCATCGAAGCGCTGCTCGCGCATGAAAAACGTCCCGATCACATCATCATCGAAACGTCCGGGCTCGCTTTGCCGAAGCCGCTGGTCAAGGCGTTCGACTGGCCGGCGATCCGCTCGAAGCTGACGGTTGACGGCGTCATCGCCGTCATCGACGGCAAGGCCGTGGCGGAAGGCCGTTTCGCCGACGATCTCGACGCGATCGCGCAGGAGCGGGAAGACTCGCAGACGATCGATCACGACAATCCGCTCGAAGAAGTATTCGAAGATCAGCTCGCCTGCGCCGATCTCGTCATCCTCAACAAGACCGATCTGCTCGACGCCGGCGAAGAGCGTCAGGTCGCGAACCGTCTGACGCAAGGCGTCCGCCAGGCGACGAAACTCGTGCGCGCCAGCGGCGGGCGAGTCGATCCGCGCGTGCTGCTCGGCCTTTCCGCGGCGGCGGAGGACGATCTCGCGAGCCGTCCGTCGCATCACGATTCCGAGCCCGAACACGATCACGACGACTTTGACAGTTTCGTCGTGTCGCTTTCAGCCGTGAAGGACCCGGCGGCGCTGGTTGCAAGACTGGCCGAAACGGCGCGCGTCCATGACGTGCTGCGCATCAAGGGTTTCGTCGAAGTCGTCGGCAAGCCGATGCGCCTCTTGGTGCAAGGCGTCGGCGCGCGCGTCGAGCATCATTTCGATCGCGCGTGGAAGCCCGACGAGCAGCGCATGAGCCGTGTCGTGATCATCGGCGAAAAGGGCCTCGATCGCGACGCCGTTATCGCGACGCTGGCGCAGCCGTGAGGCGCGATGCATCTCCTCCCGCGCGATCTCCATAGTCTCGACGACGCCGGCGCCGCGGTCGACCTCGGCCAGTCTCCGGCGGAGATCGTGTTTCTGTCTTTCTCGGATTCGGAGCTGCGCCTGCTCGCGCGGCTCTATGAGCAAGAAGCCGCGCCTCTTGCCAGCCTGCGCTGCGCATCGCTTGCGCAGCTGAAACACCCCTATTCCGTCGATCTTTATCTCGACAAGGTCGCGCGACATGCGCGGCTGATTGTCGTGCGGCTGCTCGGCGGCAAGGATTACTGGGCCTATGGCGTCGAGCAGCTTGAGGCGATCGCGCGCGCGCGTTCGATTTCACTCGCGATCGTGCCGGGCGACGCCCATGACGACGCGCGCCTGAAACAAGCGTCGACGCTCGACGCAGAGGCGCTCAATCGGATCTGGCGGTTCTTCCAGGACGGCGGTCCCGACAATCTGCGGTCCTTCCTCGCCTATGCCGCGGCGCTCGCTGGCCATCCGGCGCAGTGGCGCGAGAGCGTTCCCGTGGCGAGCGCCGGGCGCTTTTTGTCCGCCTGCCGCGCCGGCGAGGCGTTGCGGGCGACGATCGTCTTCTATCGCGCCATGTTCCTCGCCGATGACGCCGCGCCGATCGTCGCGCTCGCCGATGCGCTGGCTGAGCGCGGATTCGCCGTCGAGGCGATTTATGTCGCAAGCCTGAAGGAGGCCGAGAGCGAAGCGTTTGTGTCGCGCGCGCTCGAGACCTTCGCGCCCGACGTGATCCTCAACGCCACGGCCTTTTCGGCGCGTCGCGATGCGGGAAGCGTTCTCGATCTCGCCGACGCGCCGGTGCTGCAAGTCGCTCTCGCGACCTCTTCACGCGAGGCATGGGCGGCTTCGACGCGCGGGGCGAACGGTGCCGATCTCGCCATGAATGTCGTCCTCCCTGAAGTGGACGGACGCATCTTCACGCGCGCCATTTCCTTCAAGGAGGAAGCGCCGCTGCGCCTTGCGGCGGAATTCAGCGAGACGCGCCACGCCCCGGACCAATCGCGCATCGACTTCGTCGCTGACCTCGCGTTGAACTGGGCGCGGCTACGGCGCAAGCCCAATAAGGAGAAAAGCCTGGCGCTCATTCTCTCCGACTATCCGGCGCGACGCGGCCGCGGCGGCTACGCGATCGGTCTCGACGCCGAGGCGAGCGTGCGGGAGATTATCGAAGCGCTGCGGGACGCTGGATATGATGTAGAGCCAACTCCGTCATTGCGAGGCGAAGGCGAAGCAATCCAGAGTCCAGCTCACGACTCTGGATTGCTTCGTCGCTACGCTCCTCGCAATGACGGCCCAAACGCCTCCCCCTATAGGGAAAGGGCGCTGCGCGCGCTCGAAGACGCGACACAGACATTTGACGTTCCGCTCGCCGATTACCGCGACTGGCTTGCGGCCCTACCACCCGACTTCATCGAAAGCATCAACGACGCGTGGGGCGCGCCGCAGGATGATCCGGCGGTTGTCGATGCGGCGTTCCGCTTCTCTTGCTTGGAACACGGCAAGCTCGTCGTGGCGCTGCAGCCAGACCGCGGCGCGCGCGCCGAGCGTTACGAGACCTATCACGACATTCAGCGTCCGCCGCGCCACGCCTATGTCGCCTTCTATCTCTGGCTGCGGCATGTGCGGAAGATCGACGCGCTCATTCATCTTGGCGCGCATGGCACGCTCGAATGGCTTCCCGGCAAATCGGTCATGCTGTCTGAGGCCTGCGCGCCGGAAGCGGCGCTCGGGCCCACGCCGCTCATCTATCCATTCATCGTCAATGATCCTGGCGAAGCCGCGCAGGCGAAGCGCCGCACATGCGCGGTGACGATCGGCCATCTGACGCCGCCGCTGGTTAACGCCGAACTGTTCGACGCGGCGGCGAAGATTGAAACGCTGCTCGACGAATATGCCACGGCGAGCGCGCTCGATGCGCGACGCGCAAAACTCATCGCCGGCGCCATCATCGACGAAGCCCTCCGCAGCGGGCTTGCATCGGAATGCGGCGTCTCGCGCGATATGGCTGTCGCCGAGACCTTGACGCGGCTCGACGCCTGGATGTGCGATCTTAAGGACATGCGCATCGGCGACGGGCTGCATGTGTTCGGGCGCGCCGCAAGAAATTCAAACGCCGATCCGGCGCGCGACGCCTGCGCGCGCGCCGAACGCAAGGCGCTGATCGCAGCTCTCGCAGGCCGCTTCATTGAGCCCGGCCCGGCCGGCGCGCCGTCGCGCGGACGCGCCGACGTTCTGCCGACGGGCCGCAATCTCTATTGCATCGATCCGCGCCATGCGCCGACGCAGACGGCTTATGACATCGGCCGTCGCGCCGCCGCTGAGGTGATGACGCGTCACGCCCATCAGCACGGCGAATATCCGCGCCATGTCATGCTCGATCTCTGGGGCAGCGCGACGATCCGCACCGGCGGCGAGGATTTCGCGCAGGCGCTTGCGCTGCTCGGCGTCGCGCCGCGCTGGGACGCCGCAAGCGCGCGCGTCGTCGGTTTCGAACTTCTGCCGCAGGCGCGGCTCCAAGTTCCACGCGTCGACGTTACGCTGCAGGTCTCAGGCCTTTTTCGCGACATGTTTCCCAACCTCATCGCGCTTTTCGATGACGCGACGCGCGCCGTCGCCGCGCTCGATGAAGACGCCGCGTTCAATCCGCTGAAGGCGGCCGACGATCTGCGCCGCGTCTTCGGCGCCGCTGACGGAACCTACGGTCTTGGCGTGAACGACCGCGCGCTTCGCGGCGAATGGTCGAACCGCGACGACCTTGGGCGCGCCTATCTCGCCGCCGCTGGTCACGCCTATGATCGCGCCGGCGAAAGCAAGGAAGCCGTCGCGGCGTTCAGCGCCCGCGTCGCAACAGCCGACGCGCATGTCCATGTTCAGGACATGGCCGAGGTCGATGTTCTCATAGGCCCCGCCTTCGCCGATTATGAAGGCGGCTTCGCCGCCGCCAACGCCATGCTCGGCGGCGACGCCGATCTGCTGCATCTCGATTCGACTCGGCCTGAGCAATTGCGGACGCGGACCTTAAAAGACGAGCTCGCGCGCGTCTTGCGCATGCGGCTCGCCAATCCAAAATGGCGGCAGGGCCAGATGCGCCACGGCCATCGCGGCGCCGGAGAAATCGCCGAGGCGGTCGACAATCTCTACGCCTTCGCCGCGACAAGCGGCCTCATCAGCGATGCGCAATTCGACCTCGCTTTTGATGCGACCTTGGGCGATGATGCCACACGCGATTTTCTTGTCGAAGAAAATCCCCGCGCGCTGGAGGCGATCACGCGCATTTTTAACGAGGCGCTCGCACGCGGCTTGTGGAATACGCAGCGCAACAGCGTGCGCGACGCCTTAAGCGATATCGAACGCCAAGAGGGAGGGCGTCTTGCAGCCAGGGCCTGAAATCAGAGGCTGGTGTCCCGGCGCCTTCGCGCCAATGCCGAGCGGCGACGGTCTGCTGATCCGCGCCAAGGCGGTCGGCTCTCGCATGAGCGCGGCGCAGGCGCGCGAAATCGCGAGGATTGCAAAAAGCTGCGGCAATGGGCTCATCGACCTTTCGCAACGCGCGCAACTGCAGTTGCGCGGGATCAGCGAGGCGACGATCGCCGAAGCGCTGCGCCGACTCGAAGCGATCGGCATGCTCGCGCCCAATGCGGACGCGGAGCGGATCACGAATGTCATTGCGTCGCCGCTCGCCGGGCTCGCAGCCGGCGCCTTCGACGCCAACGCCATGGCCGCGCAGCTCGCCGTCGAGCTGCAGCGCGATGGGGCGCTGCGTGCGCTCCCGCCGAAATTTCTGTTTCTTCTCGATGACGGCGGCGCGCTGCCGCTTGCCGACGTAGAGGCCGACGTTCGCGTCGAAGCGGCCGCAAACGGAGAGGTCGCGATCCGCATCGCCGGCGTTCCCGATCGCGCGGCGTTGGTCGCCGCGAACGAAGCGCTCGACGCAGCGCTGCGTTTGGCGCGCGCCTTCGTGGAGCTGCGCAATCGTCATGCAAATCAGTTCAGACGCGTCCGCACGCTGGTCGAAGCGCTTGGCGCTGACGCGCTGCCGCGCACGGCTGGGCTGACGATGCTCCCCTTCAAGGAAGCGCGCGCGCCAGTGCGATGGGCGCATATTTTTGGCGCGCAACGTTGCGGCGCCGTCGCTTACGCCGGCGTCGGCGCGCCTTTTGGCCGCTGGCGCGCAAACGAACTCGCGGCAGTCGCTGAATATGCGGAAAGCGAAGGAACCGGCGAACTACGCCTTACGCCTTGGCGCGCCTTGCTGATCATCACGCCCGATGAGGAGGCCGCGCGACGCGTCGTCTCACGCGCGCAACACCACGATCTCATCACCTCGGCAGACGACACGCGCCTTGCCATCATCGCCTGTCCAGGCGCGCCGGAATGTCCGCAGGCGGCGGCCGAAACCCGCGCGCATGTCATCGATCTTGCGCCGCTCGCGCAGAAGATTGGAGGCGCTGACGGCGTGGGCTTGCATCTTTCAGGCTGCGCGAAAGGCTGCGCCCGGCAGAGCGCCTCGCCGGTCACGCTGCTTGCCTGCGCTGAAGGGTTCGATCTCATTGAGAACGCCGGCGCCGACGGCGCGCCGCGTTTGCGATCGCTGACCTTCGAGGCCGTGATGCGCGAACTATCCGCACGCGCCGCCGGAAGAGCGCAATGACCGTCCGCTTCGACTATATCCATGACGGCGGAGAGATTTACGCGCGCTCCTTCGCGACCATTCGCGCCGAGTCGAATCTCTCGCGTTTTACGCCCGAGCAGGAAAAAATCGCCGTGCGCATGATCCATGCCTGCGGCATGGTGGAGCTTGCCGACGACATCGAGTTCTCGCCTGACTTCGTAACAGCGGCGCGCGACGCGCTGCAAAAGGGCGCGCCGATTTTATGCGACTCGAACATGGTCGCGCATGGCGTCACGCGTTCGCGGCTGCCGGCCGAAAATCAGGTCGTCTGCACGCTGATCGAGCCGCGCGTGCCGGCGCTCGCCGCGGAACTCGGCAATACGCGCAGCGCAGCGGCGCTGGAACTGTGGCGCAATCGCCTCGACGGCGCGGTTGTCGCCATCGGCAATGCGCCGACGGCGCTCTTTCGCCTGCTGGAGATGATCGACGAAGGCGCGCCGCCGCCGGCGGCCATCATCGGCATGCCGGTCGGCTTCGTCGGCGCGGCGGAGTCGAAAGAGGCGCTGCGCGAAGTCGGCCGCGCGCCCTTCGTCATCGTGAGAGGCCGCAAGGGCGGCAGCGCCATGGCCGCCGCCGCGATCAATGCGCTCGCGAGCGAGCAGGAATGAACGCGCTTGCGTCGACATCGCATGAAGGCGTCGCGGCGCTCGGCGCGCTGATCGGCGTCGGGCTCGGTCCCGGCGATCCTGAGCTTGTGACCGTCAAGGCCGCGCGCCTCATCGGCGCCGCGAAAGTCGTCGCCTTTTTCGCCAAGCGCGGGCGTGAGAGTCATGCGCGCGCGATCGCCGCGCCCTATCTTGCGCAGGACTGCGAAGAGATTGCGCTGCATTATCCGGTGACGACCGAAATTCCCTTCGATCAGCCGGAATATGTCGAGTCGCTGCAGCGATTCTACGAAGACTGCGTGACGCGCATTCGCGCGGTGCTGGAAGCCGGACGCAACGTGACGCTGCTTTGCGAAGGCGATCCGCTGCTCTACGGCTCCTTCATGCACATGTTCGCGCGGCTCGACTCGCGCTTCCGCATCGAGATTTGCGCCGGCGTCTCCGGCATGTCCGGCTGTTTCGCCGCGGCGCGCCAGCCGATGGCCTGGGGCGACGACATTCTCACGGTTTTGCCGGCGACCCTCGACGAAGACAGACTTGCGTCGCGTCTCGCGGAGACCGACGCCGCCGTCGTGATGAAGCTCGGCGGCAATTTCGCCAAGCTGCGTCGCGCGATGACTCGCGCGGGCGTCATCGATCGTGCGATCTACGTCGAACGCGGCGCGATGCCTGGCGAGAAGATCATGCGCTTCGCCGACAAGCGCGATGATGCTGCGCCTTATTTCTCGATGGCGCTGGTGCCGGGGCGAGGCCGACGCCCTTGAGCGGCGCGCTCGACATCGTCGGCCTTGGTCCGGCCGACGCGCGGTGGTTGACTCACGATGCGCAAGAAGCGCTCGAAACGGCGCAGGACATCATCGGCTATGCGCCTTATGTGGCCCGCGTTCGCGAGCGCGCAGGGCAATTGCGGCTCGCAAGCGACAATCGCGTCGAAATCGACCGTGCGCAGAAGGCGCTCGCGCGCGCCGCGCAAGGACGTCGCGTGGCCGTCGTTTCCGGCGGCGACCCCGGCGTCTTCGCGATGGCGGCGGCGGTGTTCGAAGCCGTCGATCGCGGTCCGCGCGAATGGCGCGATCTCGACATTCGCGTGCTTCCCGGCATATCCGCCATGCAGGCGGCGGCGGCGCGGCTCGGCGCCCCGCTCGGCCACGATTTCTGCGCGATCTCGCTGTCCGACAATCTCAAGCCCTGGGAGGTCATCGCCAAGCGGCTCGAACATGCGGCGCAAGGCGACTTCGTCATTGCGCTTTACAATCCGGCGTCGCGCGCGCGGCCGACGCGCATCAATGACGCCTTCGCGCTACTGCGTCGCCATCTTCCCGGCGAGACCTTCGTTGGCCTCGCAAAATCCGTCGGCCGCGAGAATGAAGAAATCATTCTGACGCAGCTCGACGAAGCCGCGGGCGACCAGGTCGACATGTCGACGCTCGTCATCGTCGGCGCCAGCGGCACGCGCCGCATCGCGCGCGAGAGCGCGCGCGACTGGGTCTATACGTCGCGGAAGGCGACATGAGCGCGCCATGGCTGTCGCTGATCGGCCTTGGCGAGGACGGCGCCGCGGCGCTGACGCCGGCGGCGCGTGCGCTCGTCGCGCAAGCCTCGCTGATCGTCGGCGGCGCGCGCCATCTCGCGATGATCGACGCGCCCGCGGAGCGCCGGCAATGGCCCTCGCCGCTGACCGACGCCTTGCCGCACATCCTTGCGCAGCGCGGCAGGCCGACGGTCGTGCTCGCCTCCGGCGATCCTTTTTTCTACGGCGTCGGCGATCTCATCGCGCGCCATGTCGCGCGTGACGAGATCTTTTGCGTTCCCGCGCCCTCGGCGTTTTCGCTCGCCGCCGCGCGGCTCAAATGGAGCCAGCAGGATTGCGCGCTTCTTTCGCTGCACGGCCGCGCCTTTGAGCGGGTGACGCCGCATCTGCAGCCGCGTGCCCGGATCATCGCGCTCTCCTGGGACGAGACGACGCCGGCGCGCCTCGCGCGCCATCTCGTCGCGCGCGGGATGGGCGCATCGCGCCTTTATGTGCTTGAACGTCTCGGCGGTCCGCATGAACGGATGCGCCACGCCCGCGCCGAGGACTTCGCGCTCGACGACATAGCGCCGCTCAACACGGTCGCCGTGGAAGTGGAGGCCGACGGCGACGCGCTTGTCATTCCGCGTGCGCCGGGCCTGCCCGACGAGTGGTTCGAGCATGACGGGCAGCTCACCAAACGCGACATTCGCGCCGTGACGCTTTCGGCGCTCGCGCCGCGCAAGGGTGAAGCGCTGTGGGACGTCGGCGCGGGCGCCGGCTCCATCGCCATCGAATGGATGCTGAGCGATCCCTCAAACCGCGCCATCGCCATCGAGCGCGACGCGGCGCGCGCCGCGCGCATCGCGCGCAATGCGCTCTCGCTCGGCGTTCCGGATCTCAACGTCGTCAATCGCGAAGCGACGCAAGCGCTCACCGAACTCGAGACGCCGCAGGCGATCTTCATCGGCGGCGGCGCCGATGCGGCGACGCTTGCCGCAGCGTGGAGCGCCCTGCCCCGCTTCGGACGCATCGTCGTCAACGCCGTGACGATCGAGACGCAATCGCTCCTCGCCGACGCCTATCGCGAGAAAGGCGGCGAGCTGCTACTTCTGCAAATCGCGCATGCGCGTCCGATCGGCCGCTTTCATGCGTTCGATCCGGCGATGGCGGTCACCCAATGGCGAGCAGTGAAAAGATGAAGGCGCCTTACGCCTTCGGCCTCGGCGCAAGGCGCGGCGTCGCGGCGCAGGATATTGTCGAACTCGTGCGCCGCGTCGCGCGAACACACGAGGTCGATCTGCGCGAGGCGAAGCTCTGCGCGCTGGAAAGCAAGGCGGAGGAAGCCGGGCTGCACGAAGCCGCGCGCGAACTTGGGCTTGAACTCGTCTTTCTGCCGCTCGCGGCGTTGCGCGCCCGCAAGGCGCCTGCGGCGACGCATTCGCCGCGCGTGCAGGCGCTGTTTGGCGTCGGCAGCGTCGCCGAAGCCGCGGCGCTCGTCGGCGCCGGACCGATCAGCCGGCTCGTCGCGCCGCGCGTCACGACGCCGGTCGCCGCCTGCGCTTTGGCGAAGCGCGGCGAAGAGGGCAATCCATGACCGTGCATTTCATCGGCGCCGGTCCCGGCGCCGCCGATCTGCTCACTTTGCGCGGACGCGATCTCATTGCGCGATGTCCGGTCTGCCTTTACGCCGGCTCCCTCGTGCCCGCTGGCGTGCTCGCGCATTGTCCGCCGAGCGCGCGCATCGTCGACACGGCGCCGCTGTCGCTCGACGCCATCGTCGCGCACATGAAGGAAGCGCATGACGCCGGTCTCGACGTCGCGCGGCTGCATTCCGGCGACCTTTCGATCTGGAGCGCGGTGGGCGAACAGATGCGCCGCCTCGACGCGCTCTCAATTCCCTACACGATGACGCCCGGCGTGCCCGCCTTCGCGGCGGCGAGCGCGGCGCTGAAACGCGAACTCACCCTGCCGGAAGTCGCGCAGTCGCTGGTGCTCACGCGCACGTCGGGGCGGGCCTCGTCGATGCCGGAGCGCGAAAAACTCGTAACATTCGCGCAATCGGGCGCGACGCTCGCGATCCATCTCTCGATTCATGTGCTGGCGCAGGTGGTGGAAGAGCTGACGCCGTTTTACGGCGGCGCCTCTCCCGTCGCGCTCGTCTATCGCGCCTCATGGCCGGATGAGCGCATCGTGCGCGGCACGCTCGCCGACATCGAGACGCGCGCGGCGGAGACGCCGATGGAGCGCACCGCGCTCATTCTGGTCGGGCCGGCGCTCGCCAGCGAAGATTTTCGCGAAAGCGCGCTTTATGACGCTGGCTATGACCGGCGCTTTCGGCCGAAAGGCGAAAGGTGAACGCGCCAGGACTGCTGATCGGCGCGGCTCGCTCCTCGTCGGGCAAGACGACGCTGACGCTCGGCCTGATGCGGGCGTTGACGCGGCGCGGCTTGCGCGTCGCGCCGATCAAATGCGGACCTGACTATATCGACCCCGCCTTTCACGCGGCGGCGACCGGCCGCGCCGGCGTCAATCTCGACTCCTGGGCGATGGACGCCGATTTGATCGGGCGTCTCGCCGCGCGGGCGAGCATGGGCGCGGACATCGTCATCGCCGAAGGCGCGATGGGGCTCTTCGACGGCGCGCCCGGCGGCGCGGCGGGCGTCGGCGCCAGCGCCGACATCGCGGCCATGCTCGGATGGCCGGTCGTTCTCGTTCATGACATCTCCGGTCAGGGCCAGACGGCGGCGGCGATCGTCCGCGGACTCGCCTCGCATGACGCGCGCGTGAACATCGCCGGCGTCGTGTTGAATCGCGTCGCCTCCGAGCGTCATCGCAGACTCGCCGGCGAGGCGATCGAGGCGCTGGGCTTGCAGGTGTTCGGCGCGCTGCCGCGCGACGAGTCGGTTTCGCTCCCCGAACGGCATCTCGGCCTGGTGCAGGCGGGCGAAACGCCGGCGCTCGACGCGCGCCTCGACGCTCTCGCCGATTTCATCGAAGCGCATGTGGATGTGGCGGCGGTGATCGAGGCGGCGCGCAGAGCCCCTTCCCCACCCCTCCCCCGCTTCGCGGGAGAGGGAGAAGGGCGGCGCGCTTCATCAGCGTCACGCGAAACCGGCGTGAGCGTCCCCTCTCACATCCGAAGTCGGCTGTTGCCGACTTCGGAGTCGATGCGCAAACCGGGAACACCCGGTTTGCGAAAGCGGGGGGACAGGGAGGGGGCCATGCCGCCCCCCGCTCAGCGTATCGCGATCGCGCGCGACGACGCCTTTTCCTTCTTCTATCCGCATCTCGCGCAAAGCTGGCGCGACTCCGGCGCAGAGCTGTCCTTCTTCTCGCCGCTCGCCGACGAGGCGCCGCCCGATGATTGCGATTTGTGCTGGCTGCCGGGCGGCTATCCGGAGCTGCACGCCGGCCGGCTGGCGGCGGCGCGCGTCTTCTTGGACGGCTTACGGCGTTTCGCTGTCGAGCGGTGGGTTCATGGCGAGTGCGGCGGCTATATGGTTCTCGGCCGCGCGCTGACCGACGCAGCGGGCGAGACGCATGAAATGGCGGGTCTGCTTGAACTGGAAACGAGCTTCGCCAAGCGGAAGCTCCATCTCGGCTATCGCTGCGCGCGATTGGCGGCGGACCATCCGCTAGGCGCCGCCGGTTTTCTTCTGCGCGGGCATGAATTTCACTATGCGAGCGTCCTGCGCGAAGCGGGCGCGCCCTTCGCGCTGGCGCATGACGCCTACAGCGACGACGCGCGCCCCGCCGGATTGGCGCCTCGCTGCGTTGCACTGTTGTATTGCTGCGCCGCACAAACGTCAAGATTTTTTTTGCCCCACGGCAAAGTTGCCGCCATCCGCCCGTTCCCTCGCGCCTTGAAGAAAAGGAAAGCCGCGCCAGAGCGCGGCTGTGAGTTCGCTCGAAGTATTTGAGAATCTTCTTAAAAAGCTCTGGGGGAATGCGCGGCGGCCGATCTCCTTACGCCAATCGAGGCGGGCGGGATCGGGATGTCTTCCGCGGACGCGGCCTTTTGCGGGCGCAACAATTTTTTCACGCTATTGGTCGGGCTCGGGTCTGAAGCGGCGAGCGCGGACATGTCGTGGCGGTCGCTATGCGCCGTCGCCATCGCGGTGGCGCGCTCGATGGCGCGCTCTATGGCGCGCTCGGCCTGCCGGCTTTCGTCGGCGGCCTTCGCTGCGGCCACGGTCACAACCGGCGATGTGGCGGCAAGCTTGGCGGGCGCTTTCCCGACGCCTCGGCCCGGTTTCTCGTCGAGGACGATTTCGGCCGGCGCAACGATCGTTTCAGGCCGGCTGACCTCGGAGGCGCGCGAGGCGAAGGACGGATGCTGGCCGCCGTCCTGGTAGACGAGCCGCACCGGCCTCACCCCGCTTTGCGCGAGTTCGGCGATCTTGGCCTCGTCCTTCGCGCTCTTTTCGGCCACCGCCTGAGCGATCTCCGGATCCTGCTTCAGCGGCGGACAGTCGGCGCTGGGATCGAGCTTGGCGGCGCCTTCGGCGTTGAACACATAGCGACGCCCGCAGAAGCCGACCTGCGGCTCCTGCAGGGTCACTTCGAAATGGTCGGAGCCTTCCTTGAGCTGCTTCCAGAAATCGATGTTGGGATCGAGACGATGCCTGGCGAGATTCTCCGCCGTCATCCTGAAGGGGAAGGACTGCATCTGAATGGCGCGCTGACCGCCGGCGAGCGAGGAGCGGGCGACGGCGTAGATTTCGGCGATCTGAGCGTCGGTCATCGAAAAGCAGCCGGCCGACGAGCAGGCGCCGTGAACCATGATGTCGCCGCCTGTATGCCCGAGAGCGCGGTCAAGCGCGTTCGGATAGCCGACATTGAACGACAGATAATAGTTCGAATTCGGGTTCATCTGCGCCGGGCCGATCGAATAAAAGCCTTCGGGCGTCTGGCGATCGCCTTGCTGGCGCTTGGGTCCAAGCTGGCCCGACCAGCGGCACATCGGATAGGTCTTCAGACGGACATAGCGGCCGTCGGACCGCATCTTCCAGATTTCGAGCTCCGCCTCCTTCTTGTAGGCGCGGATCAACATCGGCGCTTCCTTGGTCGTGCCGACCTGTTCCATCCGGGCGACGGTCGCGGAGGGGATCGGCGCAAGCGAGCGATGCGCCAGACCGCTCTGGTCGCAGGCCGAAAGCGCGACGGCGGCCAAGACGGCAAGCCCCAAAGCCGGCGCTATGCCTCGACTGTTCATGGCGTCCTCTCTGACGGCGCTGGCGCCGCGCCGCGATGGCCTCAAAGCGAAGCCGCCGCGGGTTGGTCACGGAAGACCAATATTGGGACGAGAACGTGTCCGAATCAGCGGGAATTCGGCCCCTATGCGCGGATCAGGGCGAAACTTTCGGGATTTACCTTAACGCTTCTCCTCAAGCTTCCGGCCTATGCCCAAAAATTTCTCGGCGCGCGCCTGTTTCAACTGCTCCCGCGAGAAATTCGCCAGATCGGCAAGCTCCCTGGCGAGCGCCTCGCCCACCGCGCCGATGGCCGCGGCAGGATCGCGATGCGCGCCGCCCGGCGGCTCCG
The DNA here is from genome assembly GCA_016177005.1 of Methylocystis sp. Taxonomy (GTDB): domain Bacteria; phylum Pseudomonadota; class Alphaproteobacteria; order Rhizobiales; family Beijerinckiaceae; genus Methylocystis. Next base: position 3,103 of record JACOWC010000006.1, on the reverse strand, counting down.
TCACGATCATGTCGATGATGCCGAATTTCAGCAGATCCTGCGCGGTGATCTTCATGCTCGTCGCGGCCTCCTGGGCCTTGGCCGAGTCGCGCCACAGGATCGAGGCCGAGGCTTCCGGCGACGCCACGGTGTAGACGGAGTGCTCGAGCATCAACACCTTGTTGGCGGCGGCGATCGCGATCGCGCCGCCGGATCCCCCCTCGCCCACCACCACGGCGACATTGGGCACGCCGAGCGAGAGCGACACGTCGGTGGAGCGGGCGATCGCCTCGGCCTGGCCACGCTCTTCGGCGTCGATGCCGGGAAAGGCGCCGGCGGTGTCGACGAGCGAGACCACCGGCAGGCCGAAGCGATCGGCAAGCTCCATCAGGCGGACAGCCTTGCGATAGCCTTCCGGCCGCGCCATGCCAAAATTGTGATGCAGGCGGCCCGCCGTATCCGAGCCCTTCTCCTGGCCGATGACGCAGATCGGCTCGCCGCGAAAGCGCCCGAAGCCGCCGACGATCGCGGCGTCCTCGCCGAAATGCCTGTCGCCGGCGAGCGGGGTGAACTCCTCGACGAGCTGCTGGACATAATCGGAAAAATGCGGACGCTGCGGATGCCTTGCGACCTGAATTTTTTGCCAAGGGGTGAGGCCAGCGTAGAGATCGGCGAGCGCTTTGGCGGCTTTGGCCTGGAGCTTGTTGAGCTCCTCGCCGATCGACACGGCCTCGCCGTTCTCAGCCAGCGCGCGCAACTCGTCCACTTTGGTTTCGAGTTCCGCAACCGGCTTTTCAAAATCGAGATAGGAGCGCATTGAGAGGGCGATATTCCTTAGCCGAGAGGCCTCTTGCAGGCGCGCGCAAACTCGCCGCAACCGGCCCTTAAGTCAAGGAAGGGAATGCGCCTTGAAATGCAGGAATGGTCGCTCGATGGGATCTGCGCAAGAGTCGATTAGCCGTTTCATTCGCGCCGCCGACGGTCTGCGCTTGCATTCTCTCGACTATCCCGCGCCGCCGGGCTACGGCGGACGCCAGCTGCCCGTCGTCTGCCTGCCGGGACTGGCGCGCTCGGCCGATGATTTTGACCGTCTCGCCAAGGCGCTGCAGGCCGACGGCCGGCGCGTCCTGGCTCTCGACTACCGTGGGCGCGGCCGATCGGATTGGGATCCGGACTGGCGCCGCTATGATTTTAATGTCGAGCAGGGAGACATTGCGGCTCAGCTCGCCGACGCCGGCGTTACCCAAGCTGTGTTTATCGGCACGTCGCGCGGCGGTCTTCACGCCATGCGCATCGCGGCGCGGCGGCCGGGAGTCGTTCGCGGCGCCGTGCTCAACGACATCGGACCGAAGATCGAGCACGCCGGCCTGCTCCGCATCAAGCGTTACGTCGGAAGACTGCCGCCGATCCCCTCGATGCGCGAGGCGATCGCCTTGATGCGGATGACGGCGGGCGTCGATTTTTCCGGCGTCTCGCCGCAGGAGTGGGAGGCCTATGCGCGCCTCACCTTCGTCGAGAAAGACGGAAAGGTTCAGCTGCGCTACGATCCGGAATTGTCGCATACGCTCGATTCTATCGAGCCGGATGTTGAGCCTGAACAACATTGGGACGACTTCGCAGCGCTTATCGACGTTCCAGTCCTCGCCATCCGCGGAGCGAACTCGGATATTCTCTCGCCCGAGGTGTTCGATGAAATGGCGCGGCGCGCGCCGCGCCTGGAGCAGGCCATGGTCGAAGGCCAGGGCCATGCGCCGCTGCTGCTCGATCAGCCGACGATTTCGCGCATCGCCGATTTCGTGCGCAAATGTCCGTGAACACGCGTCAATGAACACGTGTCATACGAATTTCGGTTGATCAGTTCGTTGGGACTGTCATTCCCGGCAGGCCGAAGGCCTGACCGGGAATCCAGAGCCAATCCAAAAACGCTGGTCTTGCACTGGATTCCCGATCGCGCGCGTTGCGCGCGTCGGGAATGACATCCGAGCCGTTCAAACGGATTTCGTATCATTGAGCAAATGTCAATGGATCGCCGCGCTCTAAACTATTGGAATGGTCATGTCGTCCGCATCTAGCGAGTTCGCCCAAATGAAGCGTGATCTCATCGTTACGGCGCGCATCCCTGAGCTTGATTGAGCCGCGAAATCGCGACGCCGACATTGATCTCGGCGCTCGCCTCCATACGCTGCGCGTCGAGCTGAATTTGGCGGACGCGATAAAGATCGAAGGCGCTGATCTCGCCGAGCTTGAAGGCTTTGCGCGCCAGCTCGAACTGATCATTGGCGACGGTGAGGCGGCTGTCGGCCAGTTTCGCCGCGCGCTGCGCCGCCGCCAGCGCTTCGCGCGCCGCCTTTATTTCCGCCAAAACGACTCGCTTCGCGCGCTCATATTCGGCTGTGGCGCGATCCATCTCGGCGAGCGCTTCGGCGCGTCTCGGCTCGTTTCGCCCAAAGGTCGGGAGCGGAATGCGTATGCGGACGCCCACGGTGGTCGCGTCCGTGCGCTGGTTCGTGATCGGCTCCATAGGGTCCAGCGAACGGTCGGTCGCATATTGATCATTATGCTCTTGCCGGCCGAAAATGCCGATCTCCGGACTGTCGATGGGCGTCGCGTCGACGAGTTCCGCCTGGGCGCGAGCGCGGGCAAGCGCCGCGAGGGGCGTTCGCAGCGCTGGGTGATCCTCAATGTCGATGGGCGGCCGCACCGATTCCAGGGCGCCATCAGGCGGCGCGCCGCCTGTCAAGGCCATGTAAGTGATGCGCGCGACTTTTACCGCGCCCTCGGACTGCGCCAGCTCCGTTTCGGCGGCGAGCGTTTCATTCTTTGCAAGCAGCGCATCGGCCTGGGCGGCGTCGCCAAGCTCCACGCGGCGAGTCATGTCCGCGCCGATGTCGCGCGCGGTGGCGACGCGATTGCGCGCCACCGACACATCGCGCGCCGCCCGTTGCGCGGTCCACCACGCGTCGCGCAGGACCCCGGCGACTTCCAGTCGGCGAAGCGCCAAGCGCTCTTCCACCTCTAAGAGACCGGTGGTCACCGTGCCCGCGAAGGCGTCCCGCTGTCCGGGCAACCACAACGGCATGCCGGCCTCAACCTCGGTTTCATTGTAATTGCGCAAATTTCCGGC
>JACOWC010000064.1 GCA_016177005.1 Methylocystis sp. | reverse complement strand
ATGCTCGCCCTGAATGACGAAGGTTTTGTTCAGGCTGCGATGGCGATGCAGGATGATTTGTCGCTTCGCGTCGAATTTGAACAGCACATGCGCGATACGGTTCGTCGCGTCTATGTCGAGGATGGAAAAGGCAAGATGCGCGACGCCATCGAGGCGTCGCCAATGAATGTTCATGTCGTCGAAAACAAATTGAGGCATGTCGGCTCTCCCTTAAAGGACCAGCTCGGACTGTCTAAAAGGCTTCGCCGCGGCGCCAGGGGAGTGCGCCCGAAAGCAGTCGGGCAAATTGCCCGCGCATTTGATCGAGCATGTTCTTGTCCAAAAGGCTCTTCGCACTTTCCTGGAGACATGCTCTATCCGCCGAACAAATCCTTCATCCGCGCGAAAAAGCCCGTCTCCTCGGGATGGGTGTCGTGCGAGGACTCCTCTTCGAATTCGGCGAGAAGCTCCTTCTGGCGCTTGGTGAGCTTTTGCGGGGTCTCGACGCTGATCTGCACATGCAGATCGCCGCTTTCGCGCCCGCGCAGCACCGGCATGCCTTTGCCCTTGGCTTTGATCTGGCGTCCCGACTGCGTCCCCTCGGGGACTTTGAGCTTCACCTCGGAGCCGTCGAGCGCATGCACTTTGATCTCGCCGCCGAGCGCGGCGCGCACCATCGAGATCGGCACGCGGCAATAGAGATCGGCGCCGTCGCGCTGGAAGAACGGATGCGGCTTCACCGAGAGGAAGATGTAGAGGTCGCCGGGCGGCCCGCCCCGCAGGCCGGCTTCGCCTTCGCCGGCGAGTCTGATGCGGGTGCCGTCCTCGACGCCCGGCGGGACATTGACCGAAAGCGACCGGTCGATCGTTTTTCGTCCGGCGCCGGAGCAAGAAGGGCAGGGGTTGTCGATGATCTCGCCGCGTCCCTGGCAGGCCAGGCATGTGCGCTCAATCGCGAAAAAGCCCTGCTGCGCGCGCACGCGCCCCATGCCGCCGCAGGTCGCGCAGGTCTTGGGCTTGGAGCCCTTTTTCGCGCCTGTCCCCGAGCAGGCGTCGCAGGTCGCCGAGGTCGGGATTTTCAGCGACGCGGACTTGCCATGATAGGCCTCGTCGAGCGTGATCTCCATGTTGTAGCGCAGATCCGAGCCGCGCTCGCGGCCGCCTGAGCGACCGCGCCGGCCCATGACGTCGCCGAACAGATCCTCGAAAATATCGGCCATGGAGGCGCCGAAACCTTCGCCGGCGCCGAAGCCGCCGAAGCCGCCGCCCTGTTCAAAGGCCGCATGGCCGAACCGGTCGTAGGCCGCCCGCTTCTGCGGGTCGCACAGGCACTGATACGCTTCGTTCAATTCCTTGAAACGCGCCTCAGCCTGCTTGTCGCCGGGGTGCCGATCGGGGTGACACTGCATCGCCGCCTTGCGGAAGGCGATCTTCAATTCGACTTCCGTCACGGTGCGGGTCACGCCCAGAACTTCGTAATAGTCGCGTTTGGACATCTTCAGTTGTCAGCCAGTCAGGGAGCGGGCGGGTCATTGACCACGCTCACGTCTGCAATGATCGAGGGCAGGCGATACACCAGTTCGGGCAAGTCTGTCAGCACCGTGTCCCAGACGATGCGAAAGTCCAATTCATAGTAGCCATGTGCGACGCGGTTACGCATCGCTCTTATAATCGACCAAGGGATTTCAGGATGTTGTTCGAGGAAGCCCGGATAGTCTTGCGCCACTCTGCCGACCATTTCACCAATCGTGAGCAGACTCATCGAAACTGCATGTTGCGTCCGGATATCTAGCAAGAAATCGGCCTTCTCCATGCCTTCGACAAACGAGAGCGCCGCTTTTGCCTCCTCCAGCATCTGCATCAGGAGCACGCGCGGACTGCGGCTTTTCATATCGGCTCGGCCTCCGCCAAGACCTCTGCACGGAACTGGTGAGGCAATTCGGCTGGGGTTAGAACGTCCACGCGGACGCCGAGTATCTGTTCGAGGTCCATCATTAAGCCGCCCAAATCCAGCAAGGTCGCGCCGGGTAAAGCATCGACGAGAATGTCGATATCGCTGCCGTCCTCGTCCTCGCCGCGCAATACTGAGCCGAAGACGCGCGGATTGGCCGCCTTGCGGCGGCTGACCGCGGCGCGCACGGCTTCGCGATGTTTGTCGAGCGCGAGAGAGGGTTTCATGGCCAGAATTCAGGTTACGCGAAACGGGACCGCAAATACAGCCGCCGCGCCGGGCTATTCCGTCACGGCGTAAAGATGGCCGACGAGCTCCCAGTCGACCGTGACGAGGCGCCGCCCCTCGGTTTTACATTGCGCGAGCAGCAGTCGGTCGAAGGGATCGCGCGTCGGCGGCTCGGGGTCGATGTCGGCGAGGACGTGATTCGCGATGACCGGGATAAGGTCGACTCCAAGTCGCGTCAGTGTAGCCGGCCATACATCGAGCGGTGCCGATAATGGCAATTTCCCGAGGCGATATTTGATCGCCATTTCCCACAGGCTCGCGGCGCTGACATGCAGGGAGTCCGCGTCTCGCAACAGCGTTTCGACTCGATTCCCGAAGCGATGGACCTCGCCATCCGGCAGCGCGAGCATGATATGGGTGTCGAGCAGCAGCCTCATTTCTCGGGCGGAAGCGGCCGGATCAGGAAATCTTCCGGGAGCGGATCGTCGAAATCTTCGGGAATGTATTCGATGAAGCGTTCGATCCCGCGCTTCTTTTTATATTCCGCCAAGGCCTCCAGACGCTGCTCCAGGCTGAGCTTCTTTGCGTTCATGGGCGTGATTTCCGCGACCGATTCGCCGTCGCGGGTCAGGATGACGGTTTCGCCGGCTTCCGCGGCGCGGACGAGTTCCGGCAGACGGTCTTTGGCTTCGAGGATGGTGACGGTGCTCACGCGCAGAAGATGGACCCCGTCGGCGGGCCGGTCAATGCGGCGGTTCACGAACGGCCGAGCAGGGCTTGCGCCGTGCCGCCATAGAGACAATGGAGCCAATCGGCTGTCCTGGGGAGTCGGGTAGCCAACCATCGCCCAGAAATTTATCTTCCGGCGCGCGACGCTTTCCTCGTCGGATTGCAGGCTCCAGAAGCCCTTGCGGGCGGGCTGTGGCAATTCGTCGGTTGAAGGCGGCTCGTCCGTCACGGCGCAATCGTTGTTTGCAATTTGCGGGGCAACGCTAACGATCGCGTAACCCGCGCAATCATGGGCGCGCATCCCTTCTCCCACGAAGTGGGAGAAGGCGGCCCTTGCGTTAGCAAGGGTCGGATGAGGGCGCTTGCCGCCGCCACAATACTATGAGGGCCGCCCAATCCCGGCGGCCCTCATCCGTCACGCCTTCGGCGCGACACCTTCTCCCGCAAGCGGGAGAAGGGAGTCGCGACGTTACTTCTTGTCGTCGCCGACGTCCTTGAACTCCGCGTCGATCACGTCGTCCTTGGGCGCTTCCGACGCGCCGGCGCTCGAAGCCTCGGCCTGCTGCGCCTTATACATCGCCTCGCCGAGCTTCATGGAGGCCTGCGCCAATTCATTGGTCTTGGCCTTGATCGCATCGGCGTTGTCGCCCTCGATCGCGGTCTTCAGCGAAGCGATCGCGGCTTCGATCGCGCTTCTATCGGCGGCCGAAACCTTGTCGCCGAATTCGGCGACCGATTTCTCCGCGGCGTGGATCGCGGCCTCGCCGTGGTTCCTGGCGTCGACGAGTTCGCGGCGGATTTTGTCCTCCGCGGCGTGCGCCTCGGCGTCCTTCACCATCTTGTCGATGTCGCCTTCGTTCAGGCCGCCCGAGGCCTGAATGCGGATCTGCTGCTCCTTGTTGGTGGCCTTGTCCTTCGCCGTGACGTTGACGATGCCATTGGCGTCGATGTCGAAGGTCACCTCGATCTGCGGCATGCCGCGCGGCGCCGGCGGAATGCCGACGAGGTCGAACTGGCCCAGCAGCTTGTTGTCCGCCGCCATTTCGCGCTCGCCCTGGAAGACCCGGATGGTGACGGCGGTCTGATTGTCTTCGGCCGTTGAGAACACTTGGCTCTTCTTGGTCGGAATCGTCGTGTTGCGGTCGATGAGGCGGGTGAACACGCCGCCCAGCGTCTCGATGCCGAGCGACAGCGGGGTCACGTCGAGCAGCAGCACGTCCTTCACGTCGCCCTGCAGCACGCCCGCCTGCACCGCCGCGCCGATGGCGACGACTTCGTCGGGGTTGACGCCCTTATGCGGCTCCTTGCCGAAGAACTGCTTCACCACCTCCTGCACTTTGGGCATGCGGGTCATGCCGCCGACGAGCACCACTTCGCCGATGTCGGCCGCCGACAGTCCGGCGTCCTTCAACGCCTTGCGGCAGGGCTCGACCGTGCGCTGGATGAGATCGTCGACGAGCGCTTCGAACTTCGCGCGCGTGAGCTTCAAGGTGAGGTGCTTCGGTCCCGTCGCGTCGGCGGTGATGTAGGGCAGGTTGATTTCGGTCTGGGTCGCCGAGGAGAGTTCGATCTTGGCCTTTTCCGCCGCCTCGTCAGGTCGATGCCCTGTTCCTTCTTGAACTCGCCCGCGAGATATTCGACGAGGCGCATGTCGAAGTCCTCGCCGCCGAGGAAGGTGTCGCCGTTGGTCGACTTCACCTCGAACACGCCGTCGCCGATCTCTAGAATCGACACGTCGAAGGTGCCGCCGCCGAGGTCGTAGACCGCGATCGTGCCCGACTGCTTCTTGTCGAGGCCATAGGCGAGCGCCGCCGCCGTCGGCTCATTGATGATGCGCAGCACTTCGAGGCCGGCGATCTTGCCGGCGTCCTTCGTGGCCTGACGCTGAGCGTCGTTGAAATAGGCCGGAACGGTGATGACCGCCTGAGTGACGGTCTGGCCGAGATAGGCTTCGGCCGTCTCCTTCATCTTTTGCAGAATGAAGGCTGAAATCTGCGACGGAGAATACTGCTTGCCGGAGGCCTCCACCCAGGCGTCGCCGTTATTCGCTCTGACGATCTTGTAGGGGACGAGACCGATGTCCTTTTTGGTCATCGGGTCGTCATAGGTGCGGCCGATCAGCCGCTTGATGGCGAAGAAGGTCTTGTCGGGATTGGTGACCGCCTGACGCTTGGCGGGTTGACCGACAAGGCGCTCGCCGTCGTCGGTGAAGGCGACGATCGACGGCGTCGTCCTGGCCCCCTCGGCGTTTTCAATGACCTTGGGGCTCGACCCTTCCATGACGGCCACGCAGGAATTGGTCGTGCCGAGGTCGATGCCGATAATTTTGCCCATATCGATTTTCCTTTCGCTGGCGACGCCGAACCCCGAAGCGGTCCGGTTCAAAAAGGCGAAGGACGGCGGCTCGCCGTGAGCCCGCCGCGCGATCCTCCCCCTAGCTCTCCCAAGATTGTGACGCTGCCGCCCGCCCACAAGAGCAGGCCGCATATAGAAGAATCATTTCGCTGCGACAAGGCGTCCGTCTGGCGTCCGTCCGCGCGTTCGACGGCTTTGGCCGCCGACGCAACAGTTCGGGTCAGCCAAAAAAGTCGCAATCGCGGTTGACTAATGAATGATAAATGACGATTATTGAAAATCGTCAGCAAGAGCGCCTCGCGCCCTCGCCTCACAGGACGAAGCTGCATGCTCCGGTATCGCTCGAGTGTTTACGCGCTTCTTGCGCTCCTGTCCGCGGCGCTGGCCGGCTGCGACGGCAAGGACCAGCGCGCCGCGCAGGCAAGCGAGCGCGCCGAGCGTCCGGTGCTCGTCGCCCCGGCGCGCTACGCCGCCCAGTCGCAGACGCGCGAATTTGTCGCCACCATCCGGCCGAGGGTCGAGTCCGACCAGGGCTTTCGCGTCGCCGGCAAAGTGGTCAAACGCTTCGTCGAGGTTGGGCAGCGGGTGAAGGCGGGCGATCAGATCGCGGCGCTCGACGAGCAGGATTTGCGGCTGCAGAAAGAGCAGTCGGACGCCGAATTCGCCGCGGCGCGCATGGCGCAGACGCAGGCGCTGGCCGACGAAAAGCGCGCCGCCGAACTGCGCAGCAAGGGCTGGGTCGCGCAGGCGGCGCTGGATCGGGCG
>JACOWC010000005.1 GCA_016177005.1 Methylocystis sp. | reverse complement strand
GGCGAGAGCTACAATGAAGCGTAAGCCGGCCAAGAAGGCTGCGGCGAAGAAGGGTGCGCGTAAAACCGCGAAGAAGGCTGCGACGAAGAAGTCGGCGGCCAAGAAAGGCGCCCGCAAGGCTACGCGAAAGACCGCTGCGAAGAAGACGGCCCGCAAGGGCGTCCGCAAGGGCGTCCGCAAAGCGGCGACCAAGAAGCGCGGCGTGAAGAAGGCCGGCGTCAAGAAGGGCGCTCGCAAGGCGACCGCGAAGAAGCGCGCTCCGCGCAAGGTGAAAGCGCCAGCGCCGTCCGCTCCGCCGGAAGCCATGTAAAGCGAAGCGCCTTCCGCATGCGCGATCGATCGCTTCGCGTCATCGAGGCTGCGCTTTGCGCACTCATCGCCCGGGGGCCCGCGTCCAAAGAGACGCGTCCCGGGCGATAGTGGTCATGATTTACTATTTTCTTGTGCGCGCTTCCGCCGCGCTCGGCCTCTCGATGCGCCTAACGCGTCAGGCATTCCGTCGCGAAATCGCGCCACATCGGCAAACCTCTAGTCGACTCGCGCTTCATCCTGTCCCATTCCTCGGCGCAGGCGTGCATCTTTTCGCGTGGCGCGCGGGGCAGCGACGGCGGCGGTTGACTCGTATCGACAGGAGGCGGGGTTTGCGGCGGCGGAAGCGCGCGGACTGCCGGCGGCTGAGGGGTTTGCGGAGCAGGCTTCGCAGTCGGAGTCGCGGGAATGGCGTCTTGGTTGGGAATGGCGTCTTGGCCGGGTATGGTGTCTTGGCCGGGTATGGCGTCGTGGCGCTGTGTCGAACTTGGTTGGCGAGCTGGCGGCCGAATGTCCTGCTCAGGCGATGGCGCTCTTTGCTTATGCTGTGCAAGAGCGGGACGCGGTGGCGGAATCGGCGTCGCGGGCTTAACCTGTGCGAAAGTCGCGCTCGCAGCGACAAGCGCGGCGGCGGCGATCGCGGCGGCGCGCGCCGATCGGCGCAAGGAAGAGTTGCGCGAGCCGATTTTCAATGGTTTTTCCTCGCGCACGCGCAATTTCCGTCGATCCTCTATAGCCTGAAGTCCATTCGCCTCGAAAGCGGATGAAGGGGATGACCGAGGAAAGCGCGCAACAAGCGGAGGCCCCATGAATGATCCAGAAAGGCGGAACGGCGCAGCGGCGCAGCTGAGCTTGCTCCGCCGCCCTCGCCGAAATCGCAAGAGCGAATGGACGCGTCGCCTCGTCAGAGAAAACGCGCTTGAGGTCTCGGATCTGATCTGGCCGCTCTTCTTGATCGACGGGGCGGATCGGCGCGAGCCGGTGTCCTCAATGCCGGGCGTCTACCGTTACTCTGTCGACGCGGCGGTCGAAGCCGTGGGGCAGGCCGCCGCGCTCGGCATTCCCGCCGTCGCGCTCTTCCCTTATACGGACCCGGACTTGCGCGACGAGCGCGCGACCGCGGCGCTCGATCCGGAAAATCTCGTCTGTCGCGCATGCCAGGTGATCAAGCGCGCCGTTCCCGACATCGGCCTGATCACCGATGTGGCGCTCGATCCTTACACGAGTCACGGGCATGACGGCCTTCTCGTCGGCGACGAGATCGTCAACGACGCGACCGTCGCCGTCCTCGCGCGACAGGCGGTAATCCAGGCGCGCGCCGGCGCCGACATCATCGCGCCATCGGACATGATGGACGGACGGATCGAGGCGATCCGCAGGGCGCTCGACGCCGAGGGCTTCGAGAACGTTCAAATTATGAGCTACGCAGCGAAATATGCGTCCGCGTTCTACGGGCCGTTCCGCGACGCTATTGGCACAAGCAAGACGCTTAGGGGCGACAAGCGAACCTATCAGATGGATCCCGCCAATTCCGACGAGGCGCTGCGCGAGGTGGCGCTGGATCTCGAGCAAGGCGCCGACATGGTGATGGTGAAGCCTGGAATGCCTTATCTCGACGTGGTGCGACGCGTCGTCGAGGCCTACCGAGCGCCGACATTCGCCTATCAGGTGTCGGGCGAATACGCGATGCTTACCGCGGCGGCGCAAAACGGTTGGATCGACGGCGAGCGGGCCATGCTGGAAAGTCTCCTCGGGTTCAAGCGTGCGGGTGCAGCCGGCGTCCTGACGTATTTCGCCCTTCGCGCCGCGCAGGCGCTGCAGGAAAGCAAGTGACAAGCTGATCGCGGGCGGGACGCCGACGTCACAGGGTGGACAAAGCCCCCCAAGCATGGTTTGCAGAACCGCCTGCGGCGCCGACCTCGCGGCGGCGCCGGCGACCCGTCTTCAGCCCCTCCAGGCCTCGCCAAACATATGATGAGACGCGCTCTTCTAGTTGCTGCTCTATCGTTTTGCGCCGGCGCGCCGGCGCGCGCGGACTTTCGGCTGTGCAACAACACGAGCGCTCGGGTCAGCGTCGCCATCGCCTATACCGACGGGCGCGCCTGGCTGTCGGAAGGCTGGTGGAACCTTCGGCCGAGCCTGTGCGAAACGCTCCTGCGCGGTCCGCTCGCCGCTCAATATTATTATGTCTACGCCATGGACGAACGCGGCGGCGAATGGAAGGGCAAGGCGTTCATGTGCACGCGCGACCGGGAATTTCGTATCGACGGACGAGGGGATTGTTTCGCGCGCGGTTTTGATCGCACTGGATTCTTCGAGATCGACACGGGACGGGATGCGAAGAGCTGGACGGTTCAGCTTACCGATCCCAGCGCCGCGCCGACGCAATAACGAAAGCTCAGGAACTCTTCGCCATGAGAAGGTCGCGGCGCGTCAAGATTATCGCAACGCTTGGACCCGCTACGGTCGACAAGGCGGTCATCGCCGGCCTTGTGCGGGCCGGCGCCGACGTCTTCCGCATCAATATGAGCCACACGGATCATGCGGGGCTTGCGAGCTATGTGCGGATCATTCGCGAGATCGAGAGCGATATGTCGCGCGCGATCGCCGTGCTCGTCGACCTTCAGGGCCCGAAGCTGCGCATCGGCGCCTTCGAGGAAGGCTCGGTGCATTTGCGCAAGGGCGACGTCTTCGTCTTTGACAGCGATCCAAAACCCGGCGACGCCACGCGCGTGCGCTTGCCGCATCCTGAAATCCTTGCGGCGCTCAAGGTCAGCGATTCGATCCTCATCGACGACGGGCGGGTGCGGCTCCACGTTGTCGAAACCTCTCCCGAGCGGGCGCACGCCGTCGTCGATGTCGCCGGGCGTCTCTCGAACCGTAAGGGCGTGAGTCTGCCGGATACGGAAATTCCCATCACGTCGATGACGAACAAGGATCGCGCCGATCTCGACGCCGCGCTGAAAGAGGGCGTCGACTGGGTCGCGATCTCCTTCGTCCAGCGGCCCGAGGACGTCCTCGAAGTGAAGCAGATCACCCAAGGCCGGGCGCTGGTCATGGCGAAGATCGAGAAGCCTCAGGCGATCTCGAGGCTCGACGATGTGATCGAAGTTTCGGACGCGCTGATGGTGGCGCGCGGCGACCTTGGCGTCGAAGTGCCGCTCGAGCGCGTTCCCGGGCTTCAGAAGCGCATCAACCGTTCGGCGCGACGACTGGGCAAGCCGGTCGTCATCGCGACGCAAATGCTCGAGTCGATGATCCTTTCGCCCTTGCCGACGCGCGCCGAAGTGTCTGACGTCGCCACGGCCGTGTTCGAGGGCGCGGACGCCGTGATGCTTTCCGCCGAAAGCGCGGCGGGGCAATATCCAAACGAAGCCGTCGCGACGATGAGCCGGATCGCGGAAGAGGTCGAGACGGACGCGATCTATCGCTCGATCATCAACGCCCAGCGCGGCGAATTGCCCAATCCGACATCGGCCGACGCCATCGCCGTCGCCGCGCGCGATGTCGCGCAAACGCTCCACTCGAAAGCGATCATCGCCTGGACGTCCTCGGGCTCGACCGCGCTGCGCATTGCCCGCGAGCGGCCGCAGTCGCCTATTCTGGCGCTGACGCCAAAGCGCGACACCGCGCGCCGCCTGGCGCTGGTCTGGGGCGTGCATGCGCTCCAAACGCGCGACGCCGTCGACATCGAGGACATGGTGGGGCGCGCCTGTGAATATTCGCAGAGCGAGGGGTTCGGCGTCGCCGGCGACCGCGTCATCATCGTCGCCGGCATGCCTTTCGGCACGCCGGGTGCGACGAACATGATTCGCATCGCGCATCTGGGCGAGCAGGGCTGCCCGCCGAAAGTCTGATCCAGCAGTCGCAGCCTGGCCGGCGTTTTCCTATCCAGGACGCGTCAGCGTTGCGCCCGCCACTCCATCATGATGGTTTCGCGCCCGGACAGCGAATTCGCGCCGCGTCCCACGCGCGAAAATCCGTCGCGTTCGTAAAAACGAATTGCGCGAACATTATCGGCATTGACGTCGAGCCGGATAAGGCTCGGCGAGACATTGCGCGCGGCGGACAGCAGCGACGCGCCTAGTCCCGCGCCGAAGCGGTCCGGGGCGACGCAAATCTGGTCGAGCCAACCGTCAGCCGGATTGATCACGACGAAGCCGGCAAGCCTCGATCCTGCGTCGAACAGGCAGAGCGTCACCGCCCCGACGGCTTCCAGGTCGCGAAGGTGGCGCACGAGCCAGTCGCGGCGCGCGTCGAAGTCGATTTCGGGATAGGTGGCCCGCCATGAGGCGACCCAGACGTCGAGAATCGACGGCCAGTCGTCCTCGGCGCGCAAGCGCAATTTCATGGCGACATCGAGGGGAGGGGCGTTCACGCCTTCCTCATCACGTCGAGCAGTTGCCGATAAATTATTTCGTTGCCCGCGCATATCTCGCCTTTCGCAAGCATGTCGGCGCCTCCCGAAAGGTCGCTCACGAAGCCGCCGGCTTCGCGCACGAGCACGATTCCCGCCGCGACGTCCCAGGAGTTGATGCCGCGCTCCCAATAGCCGTCGAAACGTCCGCAGGCGACCATTGCGAGATCGAGCGAGGCGGCGCCCATGCGCCGAATATTGGCGATCTTCGCCATGCCGGCCGCGAGCTCGCGCTTGAAGGATTCATGATCGCGGGCGCGCGCCAGCGGGGGAATTCCGCAGGCCACCATGGACTCGGAAAGCGAGCGCCGCGCCGCGACGCGCATGCGGCGATTGTTGAAATAGGCGCCCTGGCCGAGCTCGGCGACGAACATGTCGTCGGTGGCGGGATTGTAGACGAGGCCGGCGACAAGACGGTCCTCGCGCTCCAAGCCGACGGAAATGGCGAAGACCGGAACGCCATGCAGAAAATTCGAGGTGCCGTCGAGCGGATCGATCAGCCAGCGGTGGCTCTTGTCGGAGCCTTCGACGACGCCGCCTTCCTCCAGAACGAAGCCATAGCCGGGGCGCGCCTTCGACAGTTCCTCAAACAAGGTTTTCTCGGCGCGCCTGTCGGCCGCGGTGACGAAATCGCCCGGACCTTTGACGGAAACCTGCAGGTTCTCCACCTCGCCGAAGTCGCGTTTAAGGCCGCGACCGGCTTTCAGTGCGGCGGCGGTCATCACATTCATCAAAGCTGAGCGAATCATTTCAGGAGAGCCTAAGGGGGGAGGGATGTGGGAGGTTCAACGCTGTTGCGCGCGGCGGGACGTTTTGGAGCGCGCGGAGGAATGTTCAAATGCGACAGTTTTCGCCGTTGGGCCAGTCCCTTCTTGCTTCGCCGACAGAGTCTTGCGCTTGCCCACGCTGGGCGGTCCGCCACATCGCCGGCTTCGAGACAACCTGTTGGCGGAGTCGTTTTTTGGCGCATCCCGAAAAATTCCCGGAAAGCGACAATCCGGCGCGCGCGTTAACCTCATATTAATGATTATCGCTTTACCCTGAAGAAGTCCCGTCAGCGGGACGCTGAGTGGCTTCTTCTCCACTCGTCCTTGATGCCTCCCTGTCAAGAAGCCTTGAGAGCCGCGACGCGGCTCTCTTTTTGCGCGTAGGGTGGAGCGCGATCCTGTTAAGGTTAAAGAAAGGCTAAGCGCGCGCCAGTCGGCCGGCTGCGTTACTGTCCACGCATCGAAGACGCTGTCGCGTCGAATATGCGTGAAGGTCGTATGGCTCGAGTCACAGGCGGCGCCGGAGAAAAACCGCAGCCGGTCTCTTTCATCGAAAGGCTCGCGGGATCGGAAGGATTCTGCGCGCTGTTTCGCGAGGGCATGAGCCTTGTGGAGGAGGCGGCCTCTTATCTCGACGGGGACGGGCGTGTGGAGGCCAAGGAGCTGGCGCGAACCGAAGCCCTGGCCTATGCGGCCGAAAGCATGCGGCTGACGACCCGGCTGATGCAGATCGCGTCCTGGCTGCTGCTGCAGCGGGCGGTCAATCAGGGCGAGCTGACGCGTCATCAGGCGGCGAGCAATCGCCATCGCGTGAAGCTTCGCGAGCAGGAGCTGGCCTCGGCGCCCGACATTTTCATGCGCCTGCCGGAGCGCCTGCGCGAACTCTCGCTGCACTCGCTGCGCCTGCAGGCCCGAATCATTCACCTCGACCGGCTGATCTACGCGCCCGAACCTGCGTCCGCCGCGCCGGCGCCGGCGCCCAGTCCGGTCGAAGCGCAGATCGCGAGACTGCGCGCCGCTTTCGCCCAGTGATATCCTTCAGGCGAGCCAACTGAAGGCGGCGGGTCGACCGCCGCCTTCCTTTTACTTCTTGCCGAAAGAGAGATTGCCGAAGCGCGAGTTGAAGCGCGACAACCGGCCGCCGCGGTCGAGGAGCTGCGTCGACCCGCCCGTCCAGGCCGGATGAGTCTTGGGGTCGATGTCGAGGTGCATCGTATCCCCTTCCTTCCCCCAAGTGGAACGGGTCATATATTCCGTGCCGTCGGTCATCACGACCTTGATCGTATGATAGTCCGGGTGGATGTCCTTTTTCATGGGCGACGCATCCTTCTAAGCGATAGAAACGGCTGAAGCCCCGCGCCGCAGCGGCGCGGGGTCGGCCGGTCGAAACAAGCGAATTTGATGGCGCTGATAGCGCAACGCGGGCGAATGGGCAAGTTGGCCATCGAGCGGACGGAAACCAAACCGTTGACCCTCGCGCCGGCGCTGGCCGGACGCTGACGGAAAAGCGCCACCGCGCGCGATCTATAGACCGAGAGCCTTCTTTAGCGCCTCATCGATGCGCGCTTGCCAGCCGGGGCCGCCCGCCTTGAAGCGCGCCACCACTTCCGGGCTCAGCCGGATCGACACCGGAATTTTCTTGGCGGCCTTTTGGGCGCCGCGCATGCGCGGAAAAGCCATGCGCACGTCGGGCGGAAGCTCGCTCGCCGGGCGGGCCTTCTCGAAGTCCTTTCTGGTCCATTCCGGGTTTTCGGCATCGGGCGGCGCCTTACGGGACATAGCGATCAACCTCCTTCTTATGCGCGCGCCGCAGGCTAATGGCCCGCACCCGCTCACCGCTATGCCATCGAGGGGCCTGCGCATCCTGGGCGGATGTTGCGGAACGGGCGGCGGCCGCGTCGCGGCGATAGGCGAAGCCTGCGGCGAGGCCGCTCAGGCCGCCAGCATCCGCTGCACCTCGGTGACCAGATCCCGCAAATGGAACGGCTTGGAGAGGATTTTCGCCTGTCGCGGCGCGTGACTGTCGGGGTTGAGCGCCACGGCGGCGAAGCCGGTGATGAACATGACCTTGATGTCGGGATCAAGCTCGGTCGCCCGACGGGCAAGTTCGATTCCGTCCATCTCGGGCATGACGATGTCGGTCAGCAGCAGCTCGAAGGGTTCGACCCGAAGCTGATCGTAGGCGGAAAGCCCGTTATCGAACGAGGTGACCGAGAAACCGGCCTGTTGCAACGCCTTGACCAGAAAGCGCCGCATATCGTTGTCGTCTTCGGCAAGCAGAATTCTAGCGGCCATCCTATCGTTCATCGCCATCCTCACGCGTTTTTTGCCATATCGCCAGAGCTTCGTAAATTTCAGGTGAAACCGAGGCGCCGCCGCGTTAACGTAACGCTCTAATATAGCGTGAGGCGCCATCCTTTTCGAGCGCCTGTCCGCTGCGCCGGCGCTACTCTGAACAAGGCCGTTGCGGCATGGAAGCGAGACGAGCGAATGAATGAAGGCACGCGCGAGCGGCGCGAAACGAATGCGGCGGCGCCCAGCTGCGAACCGGAATTCGAGCGCGCCTTCGACATCGTCGAGCCGGACGAGCTTGCTTCGCCGCTGGTCTTTTCCTCGCCGCATTCGGGCCGGATCTATCCCGCCCGTTTTCTGGCCTCTACGCCGCTCGACGCGGCGACTCTGCGCCGTTCGGAAGACGCCTATGTCGACGATCTGTTCGCTTCGGCTCCATCGATCGGGGCGCCTTTGCTGCGGGCGCGCTTTCCTCGCGCCTATCTGGACCTCAATCGCGAGCCATATGAGCTCGATCCCAGGCTCTTTGACGGCGCTTTGCCGGCCTTCGCCAATGCGCGTTCGCTGCGCGTTGCGGCGGGACTGGGGACAATTCCCCGAGTGGTCGCCGACGCGCGCGAAATTTATGGACGCCGGCTTTCGCTCGATGAGGGTTTGCGTCGCATCGACAGCCTCTACAAGCCATACCATGCGGCTTTGCGCGGCTTGATGGAGCGCGCCGCAGCCCGCTTCGGCGTCGCCGTGCTGATCGACTGCCATTCGATGCCTTCGACCGGCGCGCGCGACCCCTTGCTCGCGGCGCGGGGCGACAAACGGCGCATTGATTTCGTCATCGGCGACCGCTACGGCGCGAGCGCTTCCACCAGCCTCGTCGACATCGTCGAGGACAGATTGCGCGGCAGCGGCTATCACGTCATGCGCAACCGTCCTTACGCGGGCGGCTTCATCACCGAGCATTACGGGAAGCCGGCCGCCGGCTGGCATGCGCTGCAAATCGAAGTGTCGCGCGGTCTTTACATGGACGAGTCAACGCTCCAGAAGAACGAGCGCTTCGACGCCGTCGCCCGCGATCTCGGGGACGTTCTGGCGGCGGTGGCGCGGCAGGAAGATTTGGCCGAGATTCTCGGCGGCGAGCGACGGGCGGCGGCCGAATAGGCGGACGTTCGTCCGCCCGGCCCTGGAGTTTGCATGACCGCCGTCGATTTCGAGAAATTCGTTGAGCGTCTCGCCGATGTTTCGGCGGAAGCGATCATGCCGTTCTTCAGGACGGCGCTTGCCGCCGACGACAAGGCGCATGGCGGGACCTTCGATCCAGTTACGGAAGCCGACCGCGCCGCCGAACTCGCCATGCGGCGCTTGATCGAATCGACCTTTCCCGACCACGGCATCTATGGCGAGGAATTCGGACCCGTACGCGAAGACGCCGAATATGTGTGGGTTCTCGATCCGATCGACGGCACCAAAAGCTTCATCTGCGGTCTGCCGCTATGGGGCACGCTGATCGGGCTCGCCCATCGCGGGCGTCCTTGTTACGGCTTGATGAGCCAGCCTTTCACCCGCGAGCGGTTTTTTGGCGACGGCGAGGCTGCGCATTGGCGCGGGCCGGCGCGGGGGGCGGAGGGCGCGCGCGGCGCCCTCGAAACCCGCCGGCTGGCGACGCGCTCCTGTTCCACGCTCGCGCAGGCGACGCTGATGACGACCTCGCCGCTGTTGATCGACCCGGCGCTACGCGAAGATTTCCACCGCGTTGAGCGCGCGGCGCGGCTTTCGCGTTATGGCGGCGACTGCTACGCCTATTGCGCGCTGGCGTCCGGCCATGTCGATCTGGTCATCGAGACGAATTTGCAGCCCTACGATATCCTGGCGCTCATTCCAATCATCGAGGGGGCGGGCGGCGTCATCACGAATTGGAGCGGCGGCGCGGCGGCTTCCGGCGGCGCCATTGTCGCGGCGGGCGATCCCGCGCTGCACGAAGAGGTCTTGAAGCTGCTCGGCGCATAGGGCGCGCTCTTTCCGTGAGCTAAGCGACGTAAGCTTCTCCCGGAATGAAGGCGTCGAAGGCGCGCCAGAACTGGTCGCGGAACTCGTCGCGCTCCATCAGCAGTTCGTGCTTGGCGCCGGGGATCATCGCGAGCGCGCCGCTGTTTAGATTTTGGGCGAAACGTTCGATGGCCGCGTTGGAGACGATCATCTCGCGCCCGCAGCCGAACATCAGAACGGCCGCGCGGATTCGTCGCGCATAGTCCGGCGATTCGAATCCCTTCATGAGACGGAAGGCGGCGTTGACCCAGCCGATCGTCGGATCGCCGATGGCGAGCTGCGGCGCCGCCCTGAGAATTGCCGCGTTTCGTTCGAAGCGAACCGGATCGGTCGTCAGCAAATTCCCTTTGAACGGCTTCTCGATAAAGGAGGCGCCCGTACCGCCCGGAACATACATGCCGCCGAATCCGCACATGTCGAGCGTGTCGGCAAGCCATCGCGTGGCGCGCGGAAAGCGCAAATTGGCGAGATCGATCATGGGGGCGGTCAGCACGAAACGCTGAAACGGCGTTTGTCCGGAATGCGCCGCCTCAAGCATGATCGCGCCGCCCATCGAATGGCCAAGCGCAAACCAGGGCTGCGGCCGATCGCTGAGAACATAAGTGATGAAGACGTCGAGGTCGCGCTGATATTGCGAGAAGTCGTCGATATGGCCCTTGCGCGGCTCGGCGAGTTCGCGCTCCGAGCCGCCCTGGCCGCGCCAGTCAAGCGCGACGACGTCGAGACGGCGTTTGCGCAAATCCTGGATCGTCTCGAAATATTTCTCGATGAATTCGTTGTGGCCCTGAAACAGCGCCACAGTGCCGCGCGCCCTCTCGCTGCAGGGAAATGAGGCCGCGCGCAATCTGCGTCCGTCCCTGGTCTTCAGCGCGTAGACCGTGGCGCCTTCGGGAACGGGATTGTGGGGCGACGCAATAAGTTCTCGCATAGGGTCTCCTCGGCGCTCGAGGCCGATTCTTCACGTAAAGATAATGCATTTTGGCGACGGGGCCGAACGGAGCGGTTTTTAGCCGGCGCAGAAGGCGGCGAGGCGTTGCGGCTCTTCGAAGTTCAGCCTGTCGTTGACGATGGCGTCGACCCGTCCCGAAGCGCCGACCAGATAGTGGAGAGGGGTAATCACGCCGCCGTCGGCCGTCACGCCGTAGAAGGCTCGCGCGCTTTTTGCCTTGGCGACGTCGGTTTTCGTGGAATCGCCGACGCGGTAAATTTTCCAGGGCAGGCCGTAGGTTTTGAACTTCGCCGCGTCCCTGGCGTAGTCGCTCGCGCGCGCCGAGACGAAGACCATGTTCCAGCGCTCCGGGCAGGCGGCGGCGATCGCCTTGAAGCCTTTCATTTCGGCAAGACAATTCGGACACCAATGCGCCCAAAGGCTCACCAGCGTCGGCCGTCCGCCCGCCATCAGCGCGCGCAGGTCGAGCGGCGCGCCATTCGCGCCGACGAGCTCGATCTCCCGCAGAGAAGCCTTCATCTCTTCCTCGGTGACCGCGCGCGGCGCTTGCGCGCCGATGATCTCGGCGTGCGCCCCGAGGGTCGCGCACAGCGCCGAGACCGCAAAAGGGGTAAAGAGACGCTTCATAAAAAGCCTCCAAAGGAGAGACGCGGCAGCCCATGCGCGTCTCTCCTCGCAGCGGCGTTCGGTCAAAACCGAACTGTAAGGCCGGCGATAAAGTTGCGGCCGATCCCCGGAACCGGTCCATAGTTGAGGGGGTTGCCGGTGACTTTCGTCAAGGTGAAATAATGGCCGCCGAGCGGCGGATAGTAGAGCTGATCGAACAGATTTTCGATCGCAAAATCCAGGCGCACGGTCCCCCAATCATAGGCCGTCCGCAGATTTACCAGCGCGTAACCGCCTGTCTTCAATTCGTTGCGGGCGACAGAAACATGCGTCTTGCTATCGACCAGTTGCAATTCGAGCGCGCTCCACCACCCGCCGAGACGGTGTTCGATCGCGCCGCGCGCGGTCAATGGCATGATATGATAGAGCCCGTCGCCCTTGGCGAAATTCCGCGCCAGCAGATAGCATGTGGCGCCAGACAGACCGCAGGCCGTGTAATTCGGCATGTCGAGGTCTTTGCCATAGACGTAGCTGATTAAGCCGGTGGCGGAAAATAGGCCGTATTCCGGGGTTTCCCACAGCTTCATGCGCCCGGAAACGTCGAAGCCGTATATTTCCGCCTTGTGGTTGCGAAACTGAAGTATGGGAAAGATGAGCTTGGCCGGTCCCGTGAGATTGCTGACGCGGTCGGCGTCAATAAAGTTCTCGATATAGCTGAAGTACGGATTTACTCGGGCTTCCCAATTGCCGGCCGGATCAATCCAAGAGCCGACGATGCCGACAGTGTGCGCCACTTCCGGCTTCAGGTCGGGATTGCCTGTGTAGCCGTTGAGGTCGCCGAACCAGTTGACCATCGCGGTCGCCATCGGCCCGATGCCCCAGGCGTAACGCTCATAAAGATTCGGCGAGCGCGTCTTGCGCGAATAGCCGACTTCGTACGCGCTGACGGCGTCAGGCTGATAACGCGCCTTCGCGACCATATCGAAATTCACGTCGGTGCGGGCATGGTTGCGCGCGTTGAAGATCTGTGCGGCGGTCGCATCGGGGTTCGGCATGTACATCATCATGCCCATGCCGCCCATGCCGCCCATCATGCCCATCGGAATGGGGTTGCGCGGATCGTAAGGATGGGCGTCGCCCGTCGTCATCCACACGACGTCATTGCGCACGCCGAGCAGCGTCGACCACTGCGGGGTCCAGGCGGCCTCCCACTCGGCGTAATGGCCGACGCGATTGCGGTCGCCATTATTGATGTTCCAGTAGGCGAACGGGCCCATCATCATCATGGTCGAGCTGTAAACCGGCTCCCACCAGTCCTTCAGGCGGAAACCGTGGTACTCGCTCCCAAGCCGCAATAAATCGTGGCCCGAGAGCTGCGTGAAGGGAATCTCCGTCTTGATCGAATAGCCGAAATCATGCGCGATGGTGTTCATCGGCATATTCGCGGGCTGCTTGTCGTAGAGGAAGCCCATCGTATGGGTGACGTGATGCCAAAAGGCGCGCGCATCCACGAGGCCCCAGTCATAAGCTCCCAGATACTTGGCTTCGGCGGTGTAGCCGCGGTTGCCAGTCATATCCATTCGTTGATTGGGAAAACCCTGATACGGGATATGCTCGACAGCGCCTCGGATCGTGAGGAGATGCCCGTTATATCGGTATGCGCCGGTGAGCGAGTGCTGTTCCGAAATAAAATTGGTCGACAGCACTTTCGGCCCATTCCCGCCCTGGTGATAATCGGTGGCGCGAGCCCAGGCGCCGTTATAGAGCACGCTCCAATTGTCGGTCGCGACATTCGTCGTGCCGGCAACGCTGACGCCGTTATAGTTCGAGCGGAAAAAGGCTGAGACGACGCCGGTCGCGAGCAACTCGTTCTGATTGCCGAAGCGCAGGCCTTGACCGGTGAACGGCAGGAACGGCGGGTAAGGCGAGCCGAGCAGGAAAGGTTCGACCGGCGCCACGACGGGTGGCGGGAGCGCCACTCCGGGGGGCGGCGCAAAAACGGGTTGTTTCGGCGTCACGATGATCGACCCGCCGATCGAATCGCCGCCTTTGCTGACGGGCATCACGCCCGAATAGACTTCGATCTTTTCCACGTTGTTGGGATCGACGTAGGAGAGCGGCGGATTCATGTGGTTGGCGCAGGCCGCGGTCGGCTGCACGCCGCCAATGACGATTTTGAGCCGGTCATCGGCCATGCCGTGAATCGCCGGGAGGCGCGAAACGCCGCCAGCCTCGTACATGCTGACGCCGGGGGTGTTTTCGAGAAGCTTCGTTGTGTCGGCGGCAGACGGTCTCTCTTTCTCGATTTCCTTCGGGTCGACGATCTTGGCGTCAGGATCGGGCGCAGTCACGGCGCGCTGCGCCGCGCCGATGACGATCTGGGGAAGAGAGACTTGGGCCTTGGCGGTCGCAACCGACGCCAGAACGAGCGCGCAGACGCTTGCGCCGCGCAGAAGAGCGGTAGGGGGCATGGAACAGATCTCCTGGGCCGCCGGCGACCGGCGGTTGAAACAATGCGAGTTTTTGTTTCGTCAGGAGAGGACGGGAGGCGCGCGCGAGCGCGTTTCTCCCGGACGGCGTCTTTCTCGGGGCTTGAACGACCAGGCGTCGAAATAAACGGGCGCTGTTGGCGACTGCTCGACGCGCGCAATCAGCGGCTTTTCGGGAATGAACGGCGCCGTCGCAATCGGACAGGTGCCGCAATGCGCCTGTCCGCCATGCGCGGGCAGGCCGTTTGGCGCCTTCTTGTCCGCAGGCGCATGGTCGTCCACGCATAGTTGGAGCGTCGTCGACAGCGCCGCATGCGGCGCGATTGTCGCTTGCATCAATGCCGAGACGACCAAAAGCGCCGCAACAAGAAAGGCGCGCAGGCCCGCCTGTCTTGCGTCGGTCTTGGCGGTCTTCATTGATGTTCTGCGTAACATGGGGTCGCGAGATTCGTTTTTTTTTGCAACTTAGGCAACGTGCGGAAATAAGTGCGCCAATCGTGACGCGTTTCTCCCTCTCCCCGCAAGCGGGGAGAGGGGGCGCGCGCGTTCGAACGATTCACTTGTTTCGCAACGTCGCCTTACGTGCTGCGCATTTCTTCGTTTCCCCCCGATTGGGAGAGCGATCATGCGGCTTTGGGTCATTTCCTGTCCTTGTTGCAGTTGTGCAACACAATGGCTAAGGTGCGATGGACGGGCGTCCTTGAGTTTTTGCTGATTTTTCAAGGGCTCCAGAGTAGTTCGACGTCTCGGCGCGCGTCGTCGCAAGGACCGGCTTTGCGAAGGCGTGGCGAGAGGTCGCACCTGGTGAAGATATGACGATTTCGGAAGATGGCGACCCGCGCGTCGTCACGGCGATAAAAGCTGCGGGCGCCGACGCTCGATACTGGCCGGACGCGCTCGACAAAATCGCGCACGCCTTGGATGCGCGTTTTGCGGCGCTGCTGTTTGAAGACCGCGTTTCGGCGCTGTTGGAGCTCAAATATTCGACGCGCGCCGAGAAAGCGTGGGTCATCGAATATCTGCGCAACCATCGCAAACTCGATCCGGTGAAGGCGCGCGTCCTGGAGGAGATCGGCGTTGGTCGGGCGTTCTCCTTGCAAGACTTCGTTTCGATCGATGAGCTGCATCAAAGCGACGCCTATCAACGGTGGATGGCGCCCTTCGGACTTGCGGATGTGATCGGCTCCGTCATTCATCGTTCCGCGGGGGGCGTTTGCTTATTTGTGGCGTTTCGCGACGAGCGCGCAGGCCTGGCGGACGCAAGAGCGAAGGCGCGTCTCGACGCGCTTTTGCCGCAGCTCGGCGCCGCGATTGCGAGTCAGGAGCCGGCTTTTGACACATCCCCTCTCGTCGAATTGTTCGATGAGCTGGCGTCGCCCGTGCACGTCGTCGACAGCAAAATGCGCATCGTACGCAGAAATCGCAGCGCAGACGACATGCTTCTCGAAGGCGATGCGCTTTCCGTCGCGGGCGAAACGCTGACCATGCGCGATCCGCGCGCAAGGGAGGCCCTGGAGCGCGCGCTCGTTCGGATCGGGAGCGCCGATGCGGAAGCCTTCGCCATTATGGTGAAACGCGGAGAGTCGCGCTGCTGCATGATGCATGTGCTGCCGCTCTCGCACGGCTTGTCGGCGCTTTTCCTTCGCAGGCTCGCGCTGAACACAGGGGAGGGCGGAGAGGTCGCGGCCGGCCTGTTCGGCCTCACCGCGCGCGAGAGTTCAGTGCTGCTGGCGATCGCGGAAGTTGGCGGGGCGCCAGCGACGGCGCGCGCGCTCGGCCTCAGCGAGGGAACGGTCAAGGGCTATCTGAAAAGCATTTTCCAAAAGACCGGAGCGACTCGCCAGGCGGACTTGGTTAAGCTCGTGCTTTCGCTGGAATCGCCGTTCCGCGCGCCCGAGCGCCATTCGCTGCCGGTCTGAGACTTTCCGCCGCTCAACGCCGTCGCCTCTTGAACGACGTCTCCCGGCTTCCTAGATCGGAGCCAGCGCGGGCCGTAATGGACGCGCGAAGAGGCGCGGCGCGGTAACGCAAGCGCGCCGCATGTCGCTCAATTGGAGGATATGTCATGCGTCAGTTCGATCTCTCTCCCCTCTACCGTCAGACCGTCGGATTCGACCGACTGTTCAATCTGCTCGATCAGGCCGGAGGGTTCGAGACCTCACAAAGCTACCCGCCTTACAACATCGAGCGCACCGGCGAAAACGCCTATCGTGTGACGCTCGCGGTCGCGGGGTTCTCGCGCGACGAATTGTCCGTCGAGACCAAGGAAAACACTCTGTCGATCAAGGGCTCGAAAGAGTCGGCGCAGCCCGCCGAGGGCCGCGCGCTCCTGCATCAGGGCATCGCCGCGCGAGCCTTTGAGCGCCGCTTCCAGCTCGCGGACCATGTCGTCGTCACGGGGGCGAGCCTTGTCAACGGCCTGCTGCATGTCGATCTCGTGCGTGAGATTCCGGAGGCGCAGAAGCCACGCCGCATCGACATTGGCGTTAGCGCGCCGTCGGCGACCATAGTCGAATCGAAGGCCGCGTAAACTCAAAGTCTGAAACGGAATGAGAGAGGCGCCCGCTTTGGGCGCCTTTTGTCGTTAGCCGCCCGTCGCCTTGGCGTCGTCTGGCGTCTTCGCCGTCGCCGCGCCGCTCGGTTGCGGCGCCGATGCGGCCGGGCTCACCACCGTGGTCCCGCTTGAAGCATGCGGTGGAACAATCGCTCGGCGCGACAGGCCGGCTGCGCGGGCCGCAGCTGCACGCTTCGCAGGGGCGCTTCGCTCCGCCGAGGCGGCGGGCGCGGACGGCGCCGCCGCTGCGCTTTCCGGATGCGGCTTCGCCGCTTCCGCTGCTGGCGAAGGCGCGGGCGCGGTGGCCGAAGCCTTTTCAGTCTCCGTCGACGCCGCAGGCGTATCGCCGGGCTCTTTAGCGGCCTGCGCCGGCGGCGCCGCAGCGCCAGGGTCAATGGCCTTTTCAGCCGAATTGGGGGCCGGAGGCGTTTTCGCCGTATCGTTCAGGTTGGACTGCGACTCCTGCGCCGGCGCGCCGGCCTTGGACTCCGTGGACGTCGACGCGGGCTTGTCCGCCGCCGCAGGCGCCAGTTCTGGCACCCTTTGCGGCGCGGCTGGCGCGGGCGTCGCGACGGCGTCTACATTTGACTTGGGCTCGCGCGCCGAGGGGTCGGCGCTTGGCGCGGGCATGGATTTCGTAGAAGCGGACGCCGCGGCGGGCGCGGCAGGCTTTGGCGGCGCGATCGCGCGCGAGGTCTTTGAAGACGCCGCGCCTTTGGCGGCCGACGCGCGCTGCTGGGTCGGCTCGTCCGGCGCATGGTCCAATGCCGCCCAGTCGGGCGCCTGTGGAGCGCGATCCGTCTGCGGGTAACGTTCCGGGTTACGCTCATTGTCGAAACCGCCTGCGGCCGGTCCCGGCCTGCGGGACCCCGACCGCCGGCCGCCGGCGACATAGGGCGCCTCGCCGGACCGCCGGCCGCTCTCGTAAGAGTCCCTGTCAGCCGGTCCGTAGTCGCCGCCGTCGCGCGGACCCCCGCCGTACATCGGCGGCGGCCCGAGCCGGACCGCGCGCAAGATGCGCCCCGCATAGGGATCGATGATGAAGCGCATCTCGCCGTCGCGGCGACTGACGCCGGTCGCGACGATCTGATCGCCTCGACGACCGAGCGGCCCGACCAATTGATAGCCCGCGCGTCCGAGGATGGAAGCGACGGCCGGACGAGATGCGAAGGCCGGCGGTCCCTCGTCGGGAATTTGGTAGCGGAAGGCGTTGGCGAAGGGCCGGAAGAAAAATTGCGCGAAGGCGTGCTGGGGAACCGCGCAGCTCGCCGCCAGCGCCAGCGCAAACGGCAGACCCGCTTTCCAATCGAATGACCGCATTGATTTTTCCTTGTCCAAGCCCTCTGCAGGGAAGATTCTCTGACAACATTGCGGCGAGCGTTGGACTGGCGAAACGCCCAAAGCTCATGCGGTTGCTTGTCACTTCGGCGCAAATCTGGCACTAAGTTAGCCCCGCAGATATGTCAGCGATGCTGACCTTAAAGCGGGGCCCGCGCTTGTAAGCCGTTGTTTCATTTAGGGGGTCGGCGCTCGACAGGACGCCGTAGCCAACGAGGAATGGCGGGCTCGCAAGGGTGGCGCGTCCCTTGCCTTGCGCGGAATCGCGAGGCGAGGACCCAGGAGTCGTAACCGCCATTGCGGAACCTGCGGCGCGGCGAAATACAAGAGTCTGGCTGTGACGATTTCAGTCACGCCTACGAAAATTTTATGGTTCGATGAGCGGACGGGAGGGGCGCACGAAAAGGCGCGCGATCCTGTCGAGGAGACGCCGAGATGACGAAAGCCGCCGAGCATTTCGCTGGAGCCGGAGCGCAGCCGCTCGGTCGCGATCCCGCTCTCCCGCCGGCGCAAGGACTTTACGATCCCGCCAAGGAGCACGATTCCTGCGGCGTCGGCTTCGTCGCCAACATGCGCAATGAAAAGTCGTATGCGATCGTCGAAATGGGATTGCGCATCCTGCTCAATCTCGACCATCGCGGCGCCGTCGGCGCCGATCCCAAGCTCGGCGACGGCTGCGGCATCCTCGTTCAGATTCCGCATGAATTCTTCAAGGCGGAATGCGCGAAGCTCGGCGTCGCGCTTCCCCCGGCCGGCGATTACGCGATCGGACAGTTCTTCCTGCCGCGCGATCCCGAGACGCGCGCGCG
>JACOWC010000063.1 GCA_016177005.1 Methylocystis sp. | reverse complement strand
CGCAACAGCGGGCCCAGCAGCGGTCCACAGCGGCTTAGCGAGACGAAGGCGGCGCGCGAGTCGAGGCCGGCGCGGATCATTCCGCCAAGCTGATGCGGCTCACGAATGAGTTCGCGCGCGATTCCCAACATGCGAATGTCGCCGTCGGGCGTCAGCGCCTTGGCGACAAGCGGCGGGAGGGCGCGCGCCGCCGGATCGCTGATCGCGCGCAGCGCAACGAACGGGACACTGCGCCGGCGCGCGAATTCTTCGGCGAGATGCGACTCCATGTCGACGGCGACCGCTTGCGCGCCTTCGCGTAGCGTCGCCTTGGCGGCCTGGTCCATCACCGGTGCCTCGACGCCGACGATGGCGCCGGCCGAGACTTTGCAGCCGGCGGCGGCCGCGCCTTTCATCAGCGCTGACGAGAGACGCGGATGGGCGCCGCGCCGGGCTTCTTCCGAGACGACGGCGTCCGCCACCACGACATGGCCGGGCCGCAGCGCATAATCGAGGCCGCCGGCGAGTCCGAAGCTGACGACGGCCGAAAAATCCCTTCCCTCAAGCGCGTCGAGCTGTTGACGAAGGCGCGCCACATTCGCGCCGCTGCACAGCGTCACGACGCCTTCGCCGGCCGCGCAAGCGGCTTCGCGCTTCATGCCGACGACGACGAGAATCGGCGCGAGAGCGTTGAGCCTGGCGGTCCTTCTGCGGCTAGAATCCTGCGCCATCGCTCCTCTGGCTAACGAGCCCTCTGTGGAATGCTCTTTACAGCCCGACCTGCACGCGCTTGCTGTTGGCGCGTCTCAGATTGCGATAGCGCGCGAGCGCCCACAGCGGGAAAAATTTTCCATAGCCATGATAGCGCAAATAGAAGACGCGCGGAAAACCCGTCGCGGTGAATCGCGCCTCGTTCCACAGGCCGCCTTCGCTCTGCGTCGATTGCAGATAGGCGATCCCGCTTGCGACCGCCGGATGATCGACTTCGCCCGCCGCCATGAGCCCGAGAAGCGCCCAGGCCGTTTGCGACGCGGTCGAGGGGGCCTGTTCATAGCCCTTGTAATCGAGCTTGTAGCTTGAAAGATCCTCGCCCCAGCCGCCGTCGTCGTTCTGAATCGCGACGAGCCAGGCGACGGCGCGACGGAAAGCGTCATGATCATGCGGCAGGCCGGCGGCGTTGAGCGCGCAAAGCGTCGACCAGGCGCCATAGATGTAATTCGCGCCCCAGCGGCCGAACCAGCTGCCGTCCTTTTCCTGCTCCTTGATAAGATAATCGACGCCGCGCTTGAGGCATTCGCTTGATTCAATCGTGTCGCCGAGCTGCGCCAGCATCGAGACGCAGCGCGCCGAAACGTCCGCCGTCGGCGGATCGAGCAGCGCGCCGTGATCGGCGAAGGGGATGTGGTTGAGATAATGGTAGGTGTTGTCGGCGTCGAAGGCGCCCCAGCCGCCGTTTTTCGACTGCATGCCGATGATCCATTCCTTGGCGCGGGCGATGCGCTCGTCATAGGAGCGGGACGAATCATTCGCCGTCAGCCGGTCCATCGCCGTGACCACGACCGCCGTGTCGTCGACGTCCGGATAATAGGCGTTGGCGTATTGGAACGCCCATCCGCCGGGCCGAAGATCGGGCCGCTGCGCCGCCCAGTCGCCCTTGACGTCGAGCACCTGCAAAGGCGCGAGCCATTCGCAGGCTGCGCGGGCGGCTTCGCACGCATCTTCATCGCCGGTTTCAAGCAGAGCATGCGCGGTCAGACAGGTGTCCCACACCGGCGAGACGCAGGGCTGGCAATAGGCTTCCGTATCGTTCACGACAAGCAGCCGCTCGATCGACTCGCGCGCCTGTCGCTTGCGCGGGTCGTCGTCGGCGACGCCGAGCGCGTCATACATCAACAGGCTGTTGACCATCGACGGGAAGATGGCGCCCAGCCCGTCGACGCCATTCAGGCGCTCGGTGGTCCATTTCTCGGCGCCTTCGATCGAGCGCTCGCGCGGCCCCTTTGGCATGTGCGGCTCGATGAGACGCAGCAGCTTGTCGATCTCGCCGAAAATATGCGCCCAGGGCCAGGTCTGGTGTTCGCCTTTCGGCCAGACCTTCACCTCTTCCGGCGCCGTCGTGAAGAGTTCGGGAATGTGAACGTTCTTCGGGTTTTTCGCCCGCGGCTTCTTCGTCATCAACACCAGGAGCGGCACGAGAACGGTGCGGCCCCAGTAGGAAATCTTGTCGAGGTGGAAGGGAAACCACCTCGGCAGCAGCATGATTTCCACGGGCATCACCGGCACGCCGCGCCATGGAATTTCGCCGTAAAGCGCGAGCAGCGCGCGCGTAAAGACGTTGCTCTTCGCCGCGCCGCCATAGGCGAGGATCGCTTCGCGCGCGCGCGCCATATGCGGCGCGTCGATGTCGTCGCCGATCATCTTGAGCGCGAAATAGGCCTTGACGCTGGCGCTGATATTGAAGCGCCCGTCCTGAAAAAGCGGCCAGCCGCGGTGATCGCCCTGACAGCGGCGCAGATAGACGCCGATCTTGTGTTCGAGTTCGGCGTCGACCGGCTCGGCGCGGTAATGACGCATCAGCACATATTCGGCCGGTATGGTGGTGTCGGCTTCGAGTTCGAAGCAGAAATGTCCGTCGCCTTTGCGAAGCGAGAGCAGCGCGCCTTTGGCGTTCTGGATGCTCTCCTCGAGCGCCCCGGTCGAAACGGCGGCGAAATTATCGTCAATGCGCGCGGCGACGTTCATTGCAATTTCCTTTTGACGTTTTCAATCAGGCGATGCTGAGCGTCGCGGCCTTGGCCGACTCACAATGCGGCTTCACGACGATCTCGACATCCTGTCCCAGCGCGACGAGAAACCGCAGCAGCCGCTCCAGCGAGAATTGCCGGAAGTCGCCGTGCAGCAGCTTCGATACGTCCGGCTGCTTCACGCCGAAAAGTTTCGCGGCTTGCACCTGTTTCAATCCGCGCTCCTTCAACAGCGCGTCGATCTTGCGAACGAGTTGCGCCTTCAGGAAAGGGTCGTCGGCGGGCGCCGCGCGCGCGACGGTCGAGTCTTCGATCATGATTTTGGCTTGCGGATGGGCGTGAGGCGCAGTCGCGCCGACGCGCAATGGCTATAGTCAATTGACTATATCGTCAAGTCGCATCTGGCTCGCCGATTGCTACGGGCTCGGGGGAGGGCGCCTCTTCCCGCTGTGGCGCGCGACTTTGTCCGAAAGGTGAGCCGATGGACGAGCTTTATGTGATTTGTCGGACAGACGAAATCGAGGACGCCGAGGCGACGGGATTTGTGCTGATGCGCGCCGAGGAGAGCGGCGACGCAGCGCCCTATCCGATCCTGATCACGCGCAAGGGCAATAATTTTTACGGCTTCGAGAACGCCTGCCCGCATGAGGGGATGCGGCTCGATACGCAGCCCGGCCGCTTCATGGACGAGGAGGGCAATTTCCTCGAATGCGGCAATCATCATGCGCAATTCGACATCGACACCGGCCACTGCTTCATCGGCCCTTGTCAGGGCAAGCGACTGACGCCCGTCAAACTCGTCATCGACGACGGCGACGTCTGCCTTACCGGCGTGCTGCTCGCCGAAGAATAAGCGTAGGAGAGCCTCGATGACCGATATGACGGAACTGCAAAAGCGCAAGCAGCCGCTCAATCTTGCGATCGTGCATGTGGATCCGGACGCCTTCATCGCCAATTACACGCCGTGGCTCGAGATCACGAGTTTCATGACGGCGCTGCGCGCGGGCGACGCCGAGGTCCCAGCCGACGGCCTGACGCCGAAATTGACGCCGCAGGCGATGAAAGGCGCGGCGGCGGTGAACTATGGAGGCGATGCGCTGTTCGCCTTCTGCATGACCGCGGCGCTCAAGGGCGACCAAGCGGCGGTTTCCAAGGTCGACGCTGCGCTCACCGATCAGCTCGGCAAGGATTTTCCTGGTTCGACGGCGCTTTGGAGTTTCCGTTCGCCCATCGCCTCGCCAATGAGCCTCGAAGATCATATCGGGCAGGCGGCGCAGAAAATGCTCGCAGGCGACATCCCGCCGCCGCCCATGCGCGCGCGCGAAAACTGGAACGCTGGCCTGCGCTTCTTCGAGAAGGCGCGCAAATCGAATTTCGTGCACGAGATCGTCTATCCGCTGGCCTTGTGGACGCGGGCGAAATGGTCTGAGACGCTGGAGAAGGGCGTCGCATTCCTGGCGCATATCGAGGATACGGTGCCGCAGTTGCAGGAATGTCTTGCCGAAAGGCGCAACGATCAGGCTTTCATCGCCAATATTCTGCTGAAGATGGCGCCGGCGATCGAGACCGATTTAACCGACGAAATGCAGGAGTTGACAGACTTTTTCGATGAGAACCTGCTCCAACATTTTGATTTTGAGCGATTCCTTATCGATCACATGATTCCATGTGATCGGGAAGCGCTCTAGCGCGTGTTCGATCAGGCGGCGCCGAGGCATTTTTTTCTCAATCGAAACGAAGTTTTAACCATCCGCCGCCGAAGGTCTTTCGGGGAGCATTGGAGGAACAGGCATGGCTACCAAAACCGAAGGCAAACGCGCATTGGCCGACCTCGGGGCCGGTAAGTTTTCGTTCGAGATGGTCGACGCCATCAAGGATCATGTCGGCGCGATCGAGGCGGAGCTGCAGCGGGTCGGCGCGCTGCATGACGGCGCCGCCAATGAGCTCAGGCAGCAGGAGTATAAGATCTTGCGGCTCGAAGCCGACCTGCGCGCGGCCAATGCGAGAGCCTACGCGCTTTTGAAGGCGAATGCGCTGACCGAGATCGCCCTGCGCGAGACGAAGCGCGGCGCCGCGAGCGTCGTCGAATTTCTCCCCGTCGCGCGAGATTATGCCGAGGCGGGTTCGAAGAAGACGCTGGCCTATCTCTCGACCGTCGATTTCAAGGGCAAGTTCGAGGAGCTTAAAGCGCATCCGCTGACCGAGAAGGCGCTGCGCGAGATCGAGCGCCTCGCCGTTCAGGTCGGCGAATATCTCCCCGTCGCGCGCAAGCGTGCCGCGGAGGGTTCGAAACAGGCGCTGGCCTATCTCTCGACCGTCGATCTCAAGGCCGGGTTCGAGAACTTGAAGGCGCATCCCATGACCGAGAAGGCGGCATGCGAGATCGAGCGCCAGCTTCGCAGCGCGCGCGATCATCTGCCGGCCGCAAGGAAGCAGGTCGCCGTCGCGGTCGAAAAGGCGTCGGCTTACATCGCCGACCTGCACAAGAAGGCTGCGTGATTGAGCGAGCGGGCGGGCGGCAAAGCTTCGCCCGCCTGCCGGCGTCTCAAGCGAACGCCAAACCCTGATCGGACCATTCACGACCGTGGAAGCGTGCCCGTTTTGCGATCGCCTGTCGCTCGAGATCCTTTGCGAGAATGACCTCGCATTCGCGATCCGCGACAAATTCCCGGTGCGGCCGCTTCACAGCCTCATCCTCCCCAAACGACATGCGGCCGATATTTTCGAAACGTCGGCGCAGGAACGTGAAGCGCTTCACCGACTCGCGGAAGCGGTACGACGCGTCATTCTGCGCGCCGATCCGAGCGTCGGCGGATTCAATTTCGGCTCAAATATCGGCGCCATCGCGGGGCAAAAGATTTATCACGCCCATTTGCATCTCATCCCGCGCCGCCCGGGCGATACGCCGCCCCCGGCGGCGCGGATCGACGACTCATCCGCGATCAGGGCTTAAAGCAATGCGCCGTCGGGCGCGCTGCGAATAGTCCGACTATCGCGGAACCGCCAACGCCGCCGCCTTATAGCCGGACCGTATCGAGCCTTCGATCGTCGCGGGGAGGCCGGTATTCGTCCAGTCGCCGGCAAGCCACAGATTGTCCCATGACGTTTGCGCGTCGGGCCGACGCTTCTCCTGCGCCGGTGTGGCGGCGAAGGTCGCGCGCTTTTCCTTCACGATTTGCCAGGGCGGCGGCTCGGCCGGCAGTCCCGTCGCGGCTGAAACTTCCGCCCAGATTTTTGCCGCAAGCTCTTCGCGCGCGTCGTCGATCAGGCGGTCGGCGCCGCTGATCGTCACCGACAGGCGGTCGTCGAAGGCGAACAGCCATTCGGTCAGCGTTCCGATCATGCCGAGAAGCAGCGGCTGGCCCTGCGGCGGCGCGATCTTGAAATGCGCATTGAGAATCGCGCGAAAATCGTTCGGCGCGACGAGACCGGGAATAAGCTCCTGCGCGATCCACGGCGGCGTCGCGAGAACGACCGCATCGCCTGTTTCAAGCGTCACGTCGGTATCGCCGAAGCGCAGCGCCGCTACGCGCGACTCTTCGAAAGAGATCTCGCGCAGGCGCGCCCCGAAGCGCGGCTCGACGTCCTTGGCGCGAAGCGCGCGCAGCGCCGGCTCGATGAAGGCGTCGCCGAGGCCGCCTTTCGCCACCATCGGCCGGCAAGCTGAGCCGCCGGCGGCGAGCGTCTCGCGCAGCACGGCGCCGGCGAGCGTGGCCGACGCCGCTTCAGGCTCGGTGTTCAGCGCCGAGAGCAGCACCGGGCGCCAAAGCTTCTCCCACAGCAGACCATCGCAACGCATGGTTTCGCCGATGGTCGCGCCGTCCTTGGCGAAGAGCAGCCTCCCTGCATCAAGATAGTCGAGCCCCCCCGTGCCGGGAACGCGGCGGCCGGCGACAAACATCCACCACGGAATGCGCGAGGCGTTGGGACGCAGCGTCCAGCGTTCGCCCGTGCGCGCGTCGAGAAAATCGAACGCGCATTCGTTAGGGCCGACGAGCGCGTCGCTCGCGCCGATGCGCCTCGCGTAATCGCGCGCCGCAGCATTGCCGGAGAGCAGCAGATGATTGCCGTTGTCGATCGTCAGGCCAAGCGACGCGTCGAAATAAGAGCGGCAGCGTCCGCCAGCCATGCGCGCGGCCTCATAGAGCGCGACGCGACGGCCGGCGTCTGCAAGGCGCAGCGCGCAGGCGAGGCCGGCGATGCCCGCGCCGACGACATGAATGGTGTCGCTCACGTGAAGGCGTGTCGCAGGAAGGCGCTGATCAGCTTAAGGCGCGACGCCCGCACCGGCGCGCGCGGCGGCGAGAAGCCGCGGGCGGCGAGATTGTCCAGGATCGAGCGATAGCCGGCGGCCATCAGATAGGGCGCCTTTACCGCGCGTTTCGGCAGGCCCGCCATCACTAAATTGGCCTGATCATAATGTTCGCGCGCGCGCGAGACGACCGGGGCGCAAACTTCTTCGAGCGAGGGATGCGACAGCACGGCGTGCGGGGCAAAGCTCGTCACGCCCGCGGATTCAAGCGCCTCGCGCGGCAGATACAGACGTCCGCGGGCGGCGTCCTCGTCGAGGTCGCGCAGGATGTTGGTGAGCTGCAACGCCCGGCCGAGGTGATAGGCGAGCAGCTTGGGGCCGGTCGGCAAGTCGCAATCGGCGCTCGGCTCGTCGTCGGTCAAGCCGAAAGCGCGCACCGACAGTCGTCCGACCGCGCTCGCGACCCGATCGCAATAGAGTTCGAGTTTTTCCCACTCCGGCGCGCAAATGTCCTCGTCGACGTCCATGGCCATGCCCTCGATCACCGATTCGAAATCGGCGTGGTCGAGCCGGAAACGGCGGACAGGTTCGGCGAGAAAACTCACGCGGGCGCGGATTCGGCCGGCGTAGAGCTCATCGAGGTCGGCGCGCCACTGGTCGAGCGCGGCGCGCCGCACGGCGCGGTCGCCCTCATCGTCGGCGATGTCGTCGACCGCGCGGCAGAAGGCGTAAATCGCGAACATGGCGTCGCGGCGCGGCGGCTCGAGAATGCGCATCGCCAGATAGAAGGAGCTCTTGGTGGCGATGGCGCGCGTGCGCAGCGTCGCCGAGTCGGCAAGCGCGTCGATTGTCATTGGCGCGTTCCGGAGACGGCCGGCGAAGCCGCGCGGCGCGGACGTGAAATGCGGCGAAGAAGCGCGCCGATGGCGCCGATCGCGCCCTTCGCCGCGAAGCCGAGCTTGCCGTCATGGACCTTGTCGCTGAGCGGATCGGCGACCGCGAGCCGCGCGACGAGATGTTCGGCGAGCGTTTGGATGGCGCCGACCTCCATGGCGAGCCGCGCATCGTCGATCAAATCGGCGAAGGGGCGCGACTGAACGAGAAGGCGCGCGGTCTTCTCGTTCAGATCGCGGATCGCCGCGAGCAGCGGCGCCGGCGCCTTGTCCTGCGCCAGCATCTCGACCGTAGCGCGGTGCGCCGCGAGCGTGTCCTGGGTCAGGTAGACCCGGTCGAGATTGCGGTAGTCCTTGCCGCAATCCTGCAGGTGATTGATGACCTGAAGCGCGGCGCACAGCGCGTCATTCGCCGCCCAGACCCGGCCGCGATCTTCGCCATGAACGTCGCAGACGAAACGTCCGACGGGCATTGCCGAATAGCGGCAATAGTCGATGAGATCGTCCCAGTCGCGATAGCGCAATTGGGTGACGTCGCGCTTGAAGGCGACGATCAGGTCGCGCGCATGCTGCGGATCGAGGTCTCGCTCGCGGCAGGTTTCGCGCAGGCGGCGCGCGACCGGCGTATCCTCGTCGGCTTTTCCCATGAGCGCGCCGTCGAGCGCGTCCAGGAGATCGAGCTTTTCTTGCGCGCCGAGCGTAGGATGATCGGCGATATCGTCGGCGGCGCGAACGAAATCATAGAAGGCGAGGATCGGCGCGCGATGGCGCGGCGCGATCAGAAAGGAGGCGACAGGAAAATTCTCGTCGCGATGGGTCTTTCCCGAACTCGTCCGCGCAATATCCATGATGTCGCCGTCTTGCCGCCGTCTTGCCGCCACGGCGCTTGCGCGCCCTACGCCTCGATTTCGCGGTTCGCCTCGATCTCGCGGGGCGTTTCGAATCGCCGCGCTGCCTTTTGCCTGCGCGGCGCCTGATAGCGGCCCTTCCATTCGCCGCCGCGGCCCCTCAGGCGCCGCCAGGCCGATTCAACCGTAAACCACGTATAGCACGCCGCGACGCCAGGCAAAGCAAAGGCGCGCAA
>JACOWC010000189.1 GCA_016177005.1 Methylocystis sp. | reverse complement strand
CCAAAGGGCGAAGAACTACACCTTCAATTACGAGGCGCTGAAGGCGGCGAATGAAGATTGCCAGATGCGCTCCGACTGGCTCCTGCCGATCTGCGGCGGCGCCGAGCGCCTCAAGGACGGCGCCGGCCGCAAGACCCATCCGACGCAAAAACCCGAAGCGCTGCTCGCGCGCGTCATTCTTGCCGCGTCGAAACCGGGTGATCTGGTGCTTGATCCGTTCTTTGGCACGGGAACGACCGGCGCCGTCGCCAAGCGTTTGAACCGCGACTGGCTTGGGATCGAGCGCGAGGGCGATTATCGCGCCGCGGCGCATGCGCGGATCGCCGCGGTCGAACCCTTGCCGCATGAGGCGGTCGCGACGGCGCCCTCGAAACGCGCCGAGCCGCGCATCGCTTTCGCGAGCCTTGTTGAAGCGGGCCTCGTCGCGCCGGGCGCCACGCTCTTTGACGCCAAGCGGCGCCATCGCGCGGTGGTGCGCGCCGACGGCGCCCTGTCGCTCTCCGGCTTCGTCGGCTCGATTCACAAGACCGGGGCGCTGGCGCAGGGCCTGCCGGCCTGCAACGGCTGGACCTTCTGGCACTATGAAAAAAAGGGCGCGCTTGCGCCAATCGACGATCTGCGGGCTGAAGCGCGCGAACGTCTCAAAGTGGCGGCGGAATAACACCCTCTCCCAAAGGGAGAGGGTTGAGCGCTACGCGAGAAAGCCCGCGTAGAACCCTACCAGCAGCACGATTCCGATGAAGGCGCGGTAGAAGACGAAGGGCCAGGCGGAAAAGCGTTCGAGAATCCGCAGCAGGCTCCAGATCGCGACGAAGGCGGAGATCGACGCGACGAAAAGTCCGAGCGTCAGCACCGCCCAGCCGTGGAAATCGAGCTGCGCCTTATGCAGCTCCCACAGCTCCTTCAGGCCCGCGAGCGCAATCGCCGGCAGTCCGAGCAGAAAGGAGAAGCGCGCCGCTTCCTCGCGCTTCAGATCGAGAAAAAGCGCGGCGGTCAGCGTCGAGCCCGAGCGCGAGACGCCGGGAATGAGGGCGCCCACCTGCGCGAAGCCGACGATCATCGCGTCCTTCAGGCTGGCCGACGATCATCGCGTCCTTCAGGCTGACATGTTCGAGCGTGCGCTTGTGATTGCAATAGAGTTCGGCGATGGCGAGCAGCGCCGCCATGACGATGCAAGAAATGCCGATCACCGGCAGCGTGCGCAAGGGCGAACCGCAGGTGTTGAGCGTATGCGACAGCGCGAGGCCGGCGATTCCGATCGGGACGGTCGCCAGCGCGATCCAGACCACGAAGCGAAAGGTCCAGTCGTTGAAATCGCGCCGCACGAGCGCGCCAATCGAGCCCTCGGCGAGCGCCCTGATGT
This sequence comes from Methylocystis sp., assembly GCA_016177005.1. GTDB lineage: Bacteria > Pseudomonadota > Alphaproteobacteria > Rhizobiales > Beijerinckiaceae > Methylocystis. The sequence goes on along the minus strand of JACOWC010000189.1, from coordinate 435 downwards.
CGCTCCAGAAATAGCTGACGACGGCGGCGAGCGCCGCCAGCTGCATCGCGGCGGAGAAGGCGGAGCCGGGGTCCTTCCAGCCGAGCAGCGCCGGCACGATGCGCATATGCGCGGTCGAGGAGATCGGCAGGAGCTCGGTGATGCCCTGCACCACGCCGAGAACGGCGACTTTCAGATAGCCGAGATCGACGAAACCGGTGTCAAGTCCATTCGTGCAAGCGGTCGCCATGGAGGCCTCGTCTCGTTTGCGGCCCCGCGACGAATCACGAAGGCGCCAAGCGACTCCGACTTCTGTCAAACAAGGCGGACGCGATCAAGGCGAGGCAGGGAAATCGCCAGGGGAATCGCACTTGAAACTGGTTGACATTTTGGCTGGGCTTGCGGGTTTTCCGAGAATCGATTCTAGCCGTTGCGTCGAGGACGCGGCGGTTGGAG
>JACOWC010000188.1 GCA_016177005.1 Methylocystis sp. | reverse complement strand
GACATTCCCGCTCACCCAGGAAGACAGGGCACCGTCTCCGACACGCAGCGGCGAGATGAAATTCGAGCAGATAGTCCGGAACCTCCTCCGGGTGCACAGGAACCTCGAAAAGAAACGTTTGGTCACCTACGAAGATGGCGTCTACAGGATAACTGCTACAGGGACAGCCTACCTTGCCGAGAACAGGCCGATCCTGCGGGCCTTGGAGGAGCAAGGGTTTAGCCGAACCCAGATACGGCGGCAGCTCGAAAATGACTTTCGCGGCATAGTCATTGAGGAGGGGGCAGCCCGCGAGGTCACGACAACGCAGAGGAAGCGCTCCCAACGGCTGCGGAACCTCAAGATACACGAGGTCCGCGAAGCGAACGGGGGCAGGCTTCCGTGCCAGGCGTGCACGTTCGAGTTCGAGAGGAGATACGGGGAGCTGGGGCGGGGGTTCATCCACATCCACCACCAGGAGCCGGTAAGCCAGATGGATTGTGAAATCGCGTCCAATAATGACCCCCTGAGGGGTGGTTTTCGCGTCCAATTCTGACCCCCCTTGTCGCGTGTATGTCAGCCTCCCTTCCTTTTGCCGGGAAGGATGGCTGGGGGATGATTGGCGTGGATGTGATAGGTCAGATTCGGCGGGCGTATTTTGACCAGCGCCGGCCGATCAAGGAGATCGTACGGACGTTCTCGGTGTCGCGGGCGACGGTGCGCAAGGTGGTGCGCAGCCAGGCAACCGAGTTCAAATACGAGCGGGCTGTGCAGCCTGCGCCCAAGCTGGGGGAATGGGTGGCGATCCTAAGCGAGATTCTGGAGAAGGAGTCGAAGCTGCCGCGGCGTGAGCGGCGCTCGACCCAGCGCCTGTTCGAGGAGTTGCGTGCCCGCGGCTATGAGGGCGCGCACGACAGCGTGCATCGGTTCGTGAGGAGTTGGCGGGCCGAGCGCGCCCGGGTCCCGGCGCAAGCCTACGTGCCGATGAGCTTTGCCCCCGGCGAAGCTTATCAGTTCGACTGGAGCCACGAGACGATCACGCTGTCCGGCCTGCCGCTGACGGTCAAGGTGGCACACATGAAGCTGTCGCACAGCCGCATGCCGTTCGTGCGGGCCTACTTCCGGGAGACCCAGGAGCTGGTGTTCGACGCCCATGACA
>JACOWC010000004.1 GCA_016177005.1 Methylocystis sp. | reverse complement strand
AAAAAATTCCGCCGCATCGACGATGAATACGCGGTCTCTGCCGAATTGCTCAAAGAGCAGACGCATGAAGGGCGCGTAGATGCTGTGCCGCAAGTAGCCGGCGCGCGCGCCCGAGAACGCGTGCGGCTCCATCCCGCCGCCGCGTATCGTCGCCGTTTCGGCTTCAATCAGGGTTTCAAAATCAGGAAAGCCTTTCCAGTGCGGATCCTGCGCCTTGCGGCTGATGAATCGCTTCTGATCCCACCGCCAGTGAGAAAAGGCGCGCTCAACCGGATCGCGCAGAACGCAGATGATGCGCATGTTCGGAAACATCGACTTCGCCAGAAATATCCAGAGCGGGTTGGGCATCACCGGCGTGCAGTAGCCGGTGATCGCGCCGCCGTTGCGCCGCTCCGCCGCCCTTTGCGCCGCTAGGGTCGGAAAATATGCCATGAGCTCGCGCATCGTCTCGGTGAAGGAGATTTCCTTCGACAGCGGCAGCACGACGTGCGGGTGCTGAAGAATATAGGAGGAGAGGAAAGACGTGCCGGAGCGCACCGCGCCGATCGATGCGAAGGACGGCTCCAAGCGTTGGCTGGAGCCGAGGGTCCGCGCCCAGACCCGCCATTTCGGCGGATTGAAAAAATAGTAACGTCTGAATTGATGCGCGACCGCCAAGGGCAGGCTCCGCCATGCGCCGCCGGCGTCAGCTCGCTGCCTGAAGTCCTGATAAGGACGGTGAAGCGTCTTAAGTCTTTTCGGATCGATGGCGAGACCTGGAAAGGCCCCATTCATGGGCATGTCGGGCGCGAAAACAGCCATGCGTCATTCTCCAGTCGGGCGGATGTCGAGGTCAAAGGGACGCGCGTTCTGCGACGTCATGCCGACGCAGTGGCGAGAGCGGTCTCGCGACGCGCCAAGCCCTCGGCGATCCTCTCGCCTCTGGCGCGCGCAAAACTCGTTTCGAGCGTCGCGAGCGCATCGGGGCTTCGGCCCCGCGAACGCCAGGCGATGAATCCGTCGGGGCGCACCAGAAGCGCGCCCTGAAGCGAAACGCCGAGACGCGGGAGAAAAAGCCCTTCGGGATCCTCGACGTCAACTCCCAGACGGCAGACGCCAAGCGGCGTTCCTGAACGAAGGCCGACACGCTGCGCCGCCTCGACCCAGTCGACGCCGTTACAGCCGGCGAAGAGCATGAAGTCGCGTCCGATCAGATCGTGAGAAGAAATCGTATCCTCGCCGCGTCGCAGCCAGACATGGGCGAGACGCGTTCCCGGCGCGCCGCTCGGCCGTAATGGATCTTCGACCGGGGCGCCATCATCGGCTTCGTCAGCGACGATTACGTCGGAGCGATATCGATAGCCCATCGCCGTTTCGAGAAGTCCGTATTCGTCGTCACGAATGCGCAGGTCCTGACGATCGGGCAGAAGGCGCTCGACGTAATTGGCGATGGACCGCGCGATGGCGATTTGCGCCACGGGCTTGCGCTCAATCTCATAGCTGTCGAGCAGCGCGGGAGCGGTCTGGCCCTTGACGACAAGCGTCAGTTTCCACGCCAGGTCTGCAGCGTCCTGAATCGCGGTCTGTCCGCCGAGCCCGCCGACCGGCGGCGTGATATGCGCGCAGTCGCCGGCAAGAAACACTCGCCCAAAAGCCATGCGATCGGCGATGAGACCGGCCATTCCCCATGGGCGAATGTCGAGAATCTTCACAGCGAGATCAGGGACGCCCAGAGATTGTCGAACAAGCTCTTGGCATCGTTCTTCGTCGAAATCGGACGCCCGATCGCGGGTTGAATCATATTCGATGTTGATCTGGCCGTGGTTGGGTTCGTCGCAGGTGACGAAGGCGCCGCTGAACGCGCGGTTGCGCAGATAATAAAGCGCAAATCCGCCGCCTGGCAGGATCGCGTCAAGATCGGCCTCGAACAGCACGGAGATCGTATCCGCGAGAACGCCAGGCCCTTCCATCTTGACGCCGCCGGCGTCGCGGATCGTTCCGCCGGCGCCATCGGCGGCGATCATGTAGTCGGCAAGAATCGTGGTCTCCTGTCCCGACTCTTCGTCGCGCAAGATCGCTTCGACGCCGTCGTCCCGCTGCGAAAAGCGCGTCAGCGCCGTCGAAAATCTAATGTCGGCGCCGTTGTTACGGGCAAAATGCAGCAACACAGGTTCGATGCGGTCCTGGCCTGCGGTGCATATTTTGCTCGGCGACACGCGCGTCGCATCGAGCGACGTCTTCGTCACCAGCGTCCCAATCGGCGGACTTGTAACCGTCTCCGCAATGATGAGCGTTGAATCATTGGCGCTGGCGCGGCTCGCCGCGAACAGCGCATCCTCCAAGCCTTCGACGACGCGCAAAACCTCCATGCTGCGCCTGTTCAGACCATGCGCTTTCGGCAGCCGCGACGTTGACGCACGTTTCTCGACGACAAGGCAGGGGACGCCACGCCATGCGAGCAGCGTCGCCGCCGACAGGCCGGCATATCCGGCGCCGATAATGAGAACGGGGACTCGCTCCAGGCTCATTGGACATGTCCTTTCGAGGACAACGAGAGGCGCACCGGCTCTTCGGGCGCTGATCGAAGGCTGCGCCAGAGCAGGAAAACGGCGAGGGCTTCAGGCCAGATCAGAGATTGATAGGCGATATCCGGACGGTTTACCGAGAGACCAAATAGAATGAACAGCGGCGCGATGAACCACTGCGCAAGCACATCCACAGAGGTCAGTTCAGCAAAGCGGCTCCGGGCGAGCGTCAGGCCTCGGATGATGCCGCCGACGAAACGGACTGGCAGGGAAAGCGCCAAGCAGGCGACGAAGACTGACCACCAGGCGCCATGTTGCCGGTAGAGAGTCGTCCCAATCCAGTCGCGACCGAACAGCAGAAAAATCGTCGCCGTCAGCGCGATCGGCGCGCCGACCCGGATCGCCGGAGCGAGCGTCGTCGCCCACTCTTCGTGAGATTTCGACGGCAGGCGAATGGCGAGATAGCGCGCCAATGTGATCAGCGGACCAAGAACGAACAGCATGAAGGTTTGGGCGGCCGCGAATGAGTCAAGGCGTTGGCCGTCGCCGCCGTTCTGCCATGGCAGCGAAAAAAGCGTCAGCGAGAAGAGCATCGCCGCTTGCGGCGAGAGCACCCGCAGCGCTTCCCAGAAGGTTCCGCACAGAAAAGAGCGCGCAAAGTCGATTTCGGGAAGACGCATTCTTCGCGCGCCGTGCGCTTGCAGCCGGCTCCACAGCCAAAGAGACGAGGCCGCCGCAATGACGCAGCCTGCGAGAAAACAGCCGGCGAAATCAAATCCAAGCGATTCCATGAACAGGACGTTGGCCGCCGCCTTCATCGGAATTTCCGCGAGTTTCCATGCGAGCGCCGAGCCGCCGCGTCCGAGCGCGTGCAACAAAAACCCTTGCGTACTCGCCAGCGCCCGGAAGGGCGCGCCGGCGACAAGCCAAACGATCGGCGCGCCTATGAAAGGAGCGGCGGCGTCGCCCATCAGCGCGTCGAGAAAAATCGGATAGACGAAAAAGCCGAAAATCGCTGTCACGCCGCCGAGCGCAGTTGAAAGCGCGCAGGTCTTTTCAATCGCCTCAGCCGTCTCCCCATTCTTTTGCGCGTGGCCAAGCGCAATGGCGGCGACGGCGGCGGAAGCGATGGTGACCGCGACATCGAGTAGCGTGACACGCATCAGAATCGCATAGGCGCCCGACGCCCGGCCGCCTAATCTTGCAACCATCGCGAGATCGATTTGCATGATGAAGGCGGCCGCGGACGTGCTGGCGAACAGGTGCCAATATCCGCGCCAAAGCGGCGCGCCGCTCATCGCGCGAGGCCTTGCCACCCAGGAAACACGTTAAGTTCGAAGGCAGGCAGCGTGAAGTAGCCGAAAATATCGGAAGGCGCCGGCAGCGGCTCCTCGGGCTCGATCAGCTCGATCTCTCGCCCGACACGAACGCTGCGGCATTTCCAGCCGATGACGAGATCCGTCGTGTCGGCGCATCCGATGACGATCCCGCGGCTTCTGCCGCGATCGAGGATCGCCCAACGCGCGGCCGACGCCGCCATGATCGACCGGAGATATTTGCCGTCCGCCAACAGCCGGTCTTTGAACTGGGATTGACGCAGCCAAACATAGACCCAGAGGTAATAGGACCAGTCGAAGGCGAGCTTCTTCTCTCCGGCCCAGGCCATGAAGGGCCGAAAGATTGACATGCCGTCGGGACCAGACAGCTCCAGCAGCTCGGGGCAGATGTCGAACAGCGTGTGCCAATAGATGCGCAAGCTCACGTCGATGCGCACGAAGGCCTTATGGTCCGTCGGATATTTTGCGTTCAGTTCCGGCGACATCAGCGCAGGGTAAAGATCGCGGTCGATTCGACTAGGCAGAGACAGCAAGGTCATGACGCCCTTCTTGCGGTTGGCCGAACAGATTTCGCAACAGCTTCAGATCGGCGACGATGGCGTCAAATTCGATCTGGTCGTCACGCTCGTAGGTCATCGTCGCGCCGGGCTTGTCGAAGACCGATCGAAAATTGGCAAGGAAGTCGAGCGTGTCCGGCGCCAGCTGCTCGGCGTGGGTGTCGAGTGAAATGAACGGCTCGATCAAGGACTGCCTATAGCCCGCAACGTGGAAATGCTGGGCTGCGGCGATGACGTTGCGCCAGGCGTCGAACGGCGTCCCGCAATTGCGATGGGAGCAAACCGCATTGGACGCGTCGAACAGCACGCCCGCGCCGGTGTCTTTCATGAGGCGCTCGAAGAAGGCCGGCGCCTCAACGCCGCCGTCCATGATGGAAGGATAATTTTCAAAATGAATGCGTTGACCGACGATATCCTGCCATTCCAGGACCTTGTCGCGCACGAATTCATATTCGGCGGAATAGTCGATCTCGCCCAAGTGAAAAAACGCGCGCCCTTCGTGAGAAAAGCGCAGAATGTGGTCGGAAACGTAAATCGGATTGAGCGCGTCGATATAGTCTTTAAGCCGAGCGGCGAAGTCGACGAGCGTTGGCCGATCGGCTTCGAGAAACTTCGAATACATAATATGCAAGCCGATCGGACAATCGAACGCTTTTGCCAATTCGTCCGGATCGACGCAGAAAAAATTGTCGATCAGAAACTCGCAGTAATCGATATGTCCTTCGGCCATGAGCCTCTGGGCCATGTCATAGGTGTCGCCGAGCGTGAAATTGAAGCCAAGCCGCATTTGTTTTCGCTTTCGTTTTGACGCGCCGAACGTCGCTTGCGCCGCCGGCAGGGGCCAGCGGCGCAAGCCAATCCGTCCTTAGCCGTTGGTGGCGGCGCAGGTCGACGCGCAGCGGGCGCTGGCGCGGCCAATAACGTTGAGAGTAATGCGCTTGGCGATACGGATGGTCATAGCGGCCTCCTGGTTTGCATTCGTCTGGAAAGTCCAGACGGGCTCCGCAGAACGCGGGACCCGAATGGTATGACGAGCGACCTCGCAAAAATCGGACAGCCTGGACCGAGAATTTTTTCGAGCCGACGGGATTTTGATATCCGTCGCATGTCGGGCGGCGGACGGCGCAGCGGATTGCGCGGCCGAGAGCTCGAAGGCGCGATTGAAATGTTCGAGCGCCTGACCGAGTTTGCGATTGACTGTTCTCAAGGAAACGCCAATTTCCTGCGCGATCTCCGAATGGCTGAAACCCAATATTCGGTTCATGAAGAATATCTGGCGACAGCAGCGCGGCAGTTGCGCAAGGGCCGCCTGAACGTCCGACGCCAGCCGGAACGCGTCCAGCGCCGAGGCGATCGGCGCGTCTGCGGCGGCGGACCGGAACCATGCGCCGTCTTCGGCCAGGGCCCGGGCATGCGTCCTTTGCCTTCGAAGAGCGTCGATGGCGAGCGTGCACGTCATTTTCGACACATAGCCGCGCGCGTTGGCGACCAGTTCGCCACGGTCGCTTTCGAGCATTTTGAGATAGGCTTCCTGGACCATGTCTTCGGCGTCATCCGAGCCGATCACGCGGCGCGCCCGCGTAATCAGATCGCGGTGATGACTTCTATACAGTCGGTCGATCGTTTCATGAGATTTGAGCATCAGCGCATCCCCTCCCAAGCGCGCAAATGAATACGCATCGAACCCAAACGGCCTCGAGGGTCTTAGGCGATGCGTGGTTTTCATGGTCCGCGACGGCTTGGCGCCGAATCGCGTCGCTTGGTCTTTAGGCGGGAGAGGCGCGCGTCGGCGGCGTTTCCGCATGTTTGGGGGGCGCGACAAGGGTTGCTGAGGCAAAAACGACGGTTTGGGTTGTCGAACGGATTAAATGCGAAATGTCGTCAAGAGCGCACAAGACGGGCGGGCAGGAGTCGCAGCACGCGATGCAGTCGGAACATGAGCCGTTGTGATCAATCGGCGAATAAGGCGCCGCCGGAATTGCGTCGCCCTTACAGACGGCGGCGGCAAATGTGGGATGCTGGAAATGCGCGTGCGCCGCGCCGGTCGAAATGCCCGCCGCCTGCAGCAATGTCGCCAGCAAAAGAATAAGCCGAATGAGCATGGATGCCGCCAACCATTGCTTACGGTGCCCGGATCATAGGCGCGAAACCCGCCAGCGGCAATACGAAAACTCCTTGTAGGCTGCGCACATGGCGCAACGCCTGCGCAGGGCGTTTGACATTCTGCGGCAAGTTTGCGGCGCGGTTCGCCGCAAGATCGGCCTTGTCGACAATCGAACGATCGGCAATCATCCCTCTCTTAAGATCTGCAAGACGCCTCGCGATTCCGACCACAGTCGAACGACGGCGCGTTAGCGGTCTCGCCGCCGTCTCGACGCATGGCGACGTCGCGCGTCGATGACGAACGCAAAGACCAGGTGTGGCGGACGCGCAACAACGAAAAATATTGAGAGAGTCCGACGCCAAACTTGATTGACAAGTGAATTGCCGCGCATTCAGAATTCATTATGCGGCAAGATAGGCGGAAAATACGGCAGTTGGCGCGTCCGTTCGTGGCGGCCGCCGTCGCTTGTCTGCTGTTCCAGCAAGCATTGGCCCTTGTTTTTTCTCACGCTCGTCACAGCGACGATTTCGGCGCGTACATTAGCTCCGCTGTGACGCTATCTAATGAGCTCTGCGCCGATAAGATCGACGGCGACGGCAAGGCGCCGCATGTTCAGCACATGCACTGCTTGGCCTGCTTTGTGAGCGAGCGAAGCGACGACCTTGGCTCGAAAGTTCTGTTGGCCGCCGTGGTTCTCGTGCTGGCGCCGCGCTCCGACGATCCTCCGTTGTTCTGGGTTGAGCAGCGCGATCTCGCGCCGCCAACCACACTCTGGCCAAGTAACAGGCTCTCGCGCGCGCCGCCGTCGCTTCTTTCCTAAAGAAGCGCGTTAACGGTCGGCCGCCGGGTCTTCGACCCCCCGCTCGCCCTTTCTCCCGCGTCTGATTTTTGCGCGCGCGTTCTCACGCGCCGCCGGTCGTCGCCGCACGCGCGCGCGGCCAACGCGTCGCCGACGCGTCGCCAAGACACATCTCAATGCTCGTCGCCGACAGGAGAGGAATTATGAGCGCATTCAACCAACTTGCCATCGCCATCGGCGGGCTTGCAGCGATAGGCGTCGCGCAGGCCGCCAAACTCGACGCGAGAGAAAGACAGCCAGTTGCAATACGTTTTGCGCTTGCAGCGGGCGAGCAGCCGGTCGCATGCGGCCGCGACATCGCCGGGCTCGGAACCGGCGGTCAGCCAGCCCAACTCCACGACGCGCGTTTCTACGTCTCGGCGCCGGCCCTGATCGACGCCGCCGGCCGCGAAGTTCCGATCGAGCTGGAACAAAACGATTGGCAATACGCCAATCTCGCCCTGCTCGATTTCGAAAACAAGACCGGCAAATGCATCGGCAACGCCGACGTCAACGACACGATCAAAGGGTCGGTTCCACGCGGCCGCTACAAGGGGATCAGCTTCGTTATCGGCGTCCCGAGCGTCACTCAGGATAAGGACGGAAAGGACGTCGTCCTCAATCACTCGAATTTCGCCACCGCTCCCGCGCCGCTCGATCTGCAGTCGATGAGCTGGAATTGGCAGGCCGGCCGCAAGTTCATCAAGATCGAAGTCGATCCCGACGGCGGCGTGACCCGTCCGCCGCCCCCGCCGAAACCTGCAGCCGCCGGCGCGAACGGCCCTGGCGCGCCTGCCGGCGACAAATCCGACGGCGGCGCGCCGCTCATGGCCGACGCTCCCAAGGCGGCGCCGCTGCGCGTCAATTCGGATGGGACGATCACGGTCTCGACCTGGATGCTCCATCTTGGCTCGACGGGCTGTCGCGGCGACGCCGTCAAAGGCGAAATCACCTCTTGCGCCAATCCCAATCGCATTCCCGTGAAACTTGCTTCTTTCGATTCCGCGCGACAGCGCGTCGTGCTCGATCTGAAGCGGCTCTTCGCCGGCATCGATCTTGGCAAAGACCAGGGATTCTCGACCGGCTGCATGAGCGGTCCGGCCGATCCCGAATGCGCGCCGATGTTCGAAAATCTCGGGTTGCGGCTCAAGGAAACCGCGCCCGACGCCAATGACGCCGGCCAGTCCAGCGGCGCGCCGACGAAAATCTTCCGCTCGGAGGCCGCGAAATGAAGCGCGAAACGCTCCTACTCCTTTTCTCCGCGACTTTGATCGCAGGCAGCGCGCAAGGCGAAACCAACCAAGCCGCGGAAACCTGGCGCTGGACCTTGCCCGAATTCCTGCCGCCGCCGCGGGTTCCGGCGGACAATGCAATGTCGGAGGCGCGCTTCCAACTCGGACGCAAGCTCTTCTATGATTCGCGCCTGTCGGGGAACGGCAAGGAGAGCTGCGCCTCCTGCCATGAGCAGCGCTTGGCGTTCACCGACGGAAGGCCGGTTGGCGTCGGCGCCACGGGCCAGCATACGCCGCGCAATTCTCCCAGCGTGGCGAACGCCGGCTGGCGCGCCACGCTGACCTGGGCCAATCCGGCGATGGTTACGCTGGAAAGGCAGATGGAGGGGCCGCTGTTTGGCGAAGACCCCATCGAAATGGGCGTCAATGACAAGAACCGCAAAGAGATTCTCGCACGCTTTTCCGGCGACGCGGACTATCGTCGCGACTTTGCCGCCGCCTTTCCCGGCGAAGCGGACCCGATCAGCTTCGGCAACATCATCAAGGCGATCTCCGCTTTCGAGCGCGGCATCGTGTCGGCGTCCTCGAAATATGATCTCTATCTCCTCGGCAAGGCGACGCTCTCTCCCGAAGAGGCGCGCGGCAAGGACCTCTTCTTCGGCGAGAAGGCCGAGTGCCATCACTGCCATGGCAGCGTGAATTTCGACGATCAGTTCTATCATGCGAAATCGCGCGAGATCGAGACGCCGTTTCACAATACCGGCCTCTATGATCTCGACGGCAAGGGCGCCTATCCCGAGCCCAATCGCGGCGTCTTCGAGAATACGCATAATCCCGCCGAGATGGGCGCGTTTCGCGCGCCCAGCCTGCGCAACATCGCCGTCACCGCGCCCTACATGCATGACGGCAGCGTCGCGACGCTCGAAGAAGTGATCGACATTTACGCGGCCGGCGGCCGCAATGTCGCCAGCGGTCCTTTCAAGGGCGACGGCCGCTACAACCCGAACAAGAGCGCCTTGATCGTTCCTATCGATCTGTCGCCCCAGGAAAAGAGCGATCTGATCGCCTTCCTGAAAACGCTGACCGACGACGTCCTGCTGACCTCCCCTCGCTTCGCCGACCCCTGGAAACCGGCGTCGACCGCGAACGGATCAGCGCGCGCGCCTTCTCAATGAGTTTCAACCCCGCTTAGGAAAGAAAAAAAGATGAGCTCCCGGTCGAAATTGATGCACGGAGCGGCGCTCGGCGCTCTCGCCGTTTTGTCCTCCGCGTCCTTTGCCCATGCGCAGCAAACGCTTCCGCAAATAACCATCGGCGCCGCGCGGCGGGCGCCGGTAGCGCCTCCGGCCGTGAGAGAGTCGACGGCGGACGAAGCGGGATATGCGCCGGGCTTTAGCGCCGCCCGCGCGAAGCTGCCGATCTACCGGGATCCGCCCGGCGAAACAGTAACCATCGTCAACACCAAATTCCTCAGACCGACGCCCCTAGCGGATGTCCGGAAGGTGCTGGATTACAGCCCCGGCGTTTCCGTTCAACAAGGCAATTCGGCGCGCGACCTAATGATCTCGATTCGCGGCTCCGGCAACCGCCTCGGCGCCGGCTTTCCATTCGGCGTCCGCAACATCATGCTTTACGAAGACGGATTTCCGATCATGACGGCCGATGGCAATGGCCGCACCGACATGCTCGATCCGCATTCTTTTGCCGCCGTCGACGTCTATCGCGGACCGTCTTCCGCGCTCTTCGGCAATTATGCCTATGCAGGCGCGATCAATTTCCGCACCTTTTCCGGCGCCGAGATCGACGGCGTCCATACAGGTTCGGAATTTGGCAGCTTCGGCTATGTCAACAATTACGTTCGCGTCGGCAAGGCGGTGAAGGACAGCACGCTCGGCGCCTTCGATCTGGCGTTTTTTGCTTCCGACGCCAATGGCGGCGGCTTTGCCGCCCGGGGCGCTTACACAGCCAAGCAGGCCAAGATTCTCGGCAGATGGGATATCACGCCTACCGATCGCGTCATTGTGAAATACCTCGCCAGCAACATTAGATCGGAGTTCATCAACCGAGAGAGTCTAAACGTATTCTACTTCAATCCTTTTCAACAGGGCTGCGCCATCGCCCCTGCCGCCGTGACCCCCTTCTTGTGCAACAATCTGAACGTGCCGGCGAACGGCATTTTTACGGCTGGAACGCTATTCCCGCCCCCGGGGGTCACTCAAGCGCCGCTCGTCAACCAGAGCGTGTGGCAGCTCGGCAGTCATTTGAATTCGCTGAGGCAGATCGCGGGCGTTCAATTTGAGCATGACTTCGACAACACTACGACATGGCGCTCGCAATTCACTTACGACTATCACGATTACATCAATGGAACTTGGCCGCCGCCGAAAGTCGGTCCGGCGGCGTTCGGCGGACTCGGAGGCCCTGTCGGCATCAGAGGTCCGACTGTCGGCATTACCGCACAGACCGACATTACGAGCCACATTCCGATCTTCGGATTTCCGGCGACGCATTTCCTGCAGTTTTTCTACAGCAACGCCAAGACCACCAATCCGCTTTACAATCAGATCCCCAATGCTTGGTATAGCGGCGCCACGGGCGCGCCGGTCGCCAAGATCGATTCCTATACTTCAAACATCGGTTTGCGCGCCCGCGAAGAGATCGCTCTTGCTCCGGGCCTGACCGGAGTGATCGGCTTCAGCGCCAACTGGAATCGGGTTTGGGGGGTCAACACCGTATATAACTACGCCATCAATCTGCAGCCGAGATTTCCTACGCAGATCGCCGTCGACAATGACTATTGGAACACGGCGCCGGAAGCCTCGCTCACCTACCGCTACAATCCGGAGTGGCAGGTGCGAGCGCGCTATTCGACCGCCTACAGCACGCCGACATTCGTGTTCCTCACCAATACGCGAAACGGAGTCGGGCAAAATCCGCTGAAGGCCCAGACCAATATGGGCGTCGATCTCGGGATCGACTGGACGCCGAGCCCCGATCTCACCGTCAGCGTGACCGGTTTCAACGAATGGCACCGCAATGAAATTCTCACGCTGAACAACGCGCTCGTCAGCTATCAGACCAATATTCCCTCTTCTCTCCACCGCGGCGTGGAGCTCAACGCCGATTGGCGACCCTTCGAGGGATGGCGGTTGATTGCGGTCTATACGTTCAACAATCAGTTCTTCACCAATTACTGGGACGATCTCGGAACGGTCGGGGGGCGAGCGGTCTTATATAATCGCGCCGGCAACCGAATTCCCAACGTGCCGCCGCATACGTTGACGATGCGCTACGGATATGATCAGCCCTATGGCGATCTCGCCGGCCTCGGCGCCTATGTCGAATATATATTCAAGAGCGACTACACGATCGATAACGCCAATTTCACCACTCTGCCGAGCTACAGCGTGTTCAATGTGAACGCTCACTATAATCACGACTTGGCAGACTTCTATTTCAAGAATATCGAGCTCTTTTTCGACGTCTCGAACATCTTCAATCGGACTTATGTCGCCGGCGCACAGGTGCTGGCCAACTCTCTCCTCGCGGGCGTCCTGAACGGCGCGATACAAACGCCGTTGGTCTGGCCGAACGGCGGTTTGGTGACCGCGCAGGGCGCAGGCATCATCGCCGGCCAGCCGCGCGCCTTCACCGGAGGCGTTAAGCTCAAGTTCTGATGCAGTGTGGCGTCGTCACGTTTCCCCCGGGACGACGCCAGCTTGGCCGCTTGTATGACGAAGTCCATCAGCGCCGGCGGCAACGCTTCGAATATGACATGATGATCGGGCAATGGCTGCCGGCCGCCGTTCCCGGCCAGGAGCAATTGAATCGGTGGAGTGCGGCGAGTCTCGTTCGCGAAGACTCAGTCAATCTCGCCGGCGTCGCCTCGCCGGCGATCGACGCCGCGATCGCCAATCTGCTCGCATCGCGGACAAAGGAGGACAGCATTTGGGCGGCGCGCGCCCTCGATCGCCTGTTGCTTTCCGGATTCTATTTCGTGCCGCTCCAGCATACGAACGCCATCTGGTGCGCGCATCGCGCCGCCCTCCGCCATCCCGAGCGCGCCCCGCTCTTTCCGATGTTCCCCTTCGGCTTCACTTTGGAGAGCTGGTGGATGCAGAGCGCTCAACCTCGTTAAGGACGGTGTTGGCGGCCTGCGCCGGAAGGCGGTAGGGATATTCGTCAACCGCCTGCGCGAGGCGCCGGAGAAGCACCATGGGGCAGGAGCCCTGGCCGACTGAACTGCGCCTCTCGGAGGACGGACGCATGCTGAACGTCGCCTTCGACGACGGCGCGCAATTCGCGCTCAGCGCCGAGCTGTTGCGCACGCAAAGCCCGAGCGCCGAGGTTCAGGGCCATTCGGCGAAGGAACGCAAGACTGTCGGCGGCAAGCGCAATGTCGCGATCATCGCCGTCGCGCCGGTCGGCAATTACGCCGTACGGCTTGACTTCGACGACATGCATCGCACCGGCATCTACACTTGGCGATATTTGCGCGAACTGGGGGAGACGGCGACGCAGCGATTCGACGCCTACCTCGAAGAGCTGGCGGCGAAAGGGCTCGATCGCGACCGGCCCGGAGAAAGATAATCGAAATAAACGGCCGACGCGCGCGCCGGCCGTTTGAAAGGCGCTGCTCTGCGGCTTACCGCGTCACGACCACGCGGGTGCCGACCCTGACCCGATTGTAAAGGTCGACGACGTCGTCATTGGTCATGCGAATGCAGCCGGACGACACGGCCTGACCGATCGTCCAGGGCTCGTTGGAGCCGTGGATGCGGTAGAGCGTGCCGGAAAGATACATGGCCCGCGCGCCGAGCGGGTTGCTCAGTCCGCCCACCATGTGCCTTGGCAGGTCAGGGCGGCGGCGCAGCATCTGCGCCGGGGGCGTCCAGTCCGGCCACTCGCGCTTATGGGCGATGTAGCGCGTGCCGGCCCATTCGAATCCCGGACGGCCGACGCCGACGCCGTAGCGGATCGCCTGACCATTGCCGAGCGTGTAGTAGAGGCGCCGCTCATTGGTGGCGATGATTATCGTGCCCGGCGCATATTTCGGCTCAAAGGCGACGACCTCGCGCGGAACTGCGACTGCCTGGGGACGGCCATCGCTTGTTTGCGGGGCGAAAGAGCCGCCGCCGAAAAGCGCGCCGAAAGGGTCGAACGCCGGCGCCGGCGCCGGCTGCGGCGCGGGACCGCGCGCAAATCCTTGAGAAGAAACGCCGAAAAGCGCGCCGACCACGCAAATCAATGCAAGAGTAAGACGCCGCATGATGATCCCTTTGTCGAGAGTGGGCGTGCGCCGCGCCGATTCATAAAAACCGCCGCGATCGCTGCGTCGATTAGTCCCGCAGCACGTTCGCGCAGGCAAGCGCCAAGGCCCCCGAGGCCGCTGTTTCTCCAGCCAATGTGGCAGAGTTGCAACAGTAAGATTGACGATCAGAATTTTAAAGTGGTCGCCTGTTTGACGCCGGGCAGGCTCTTCAGGCCGGCAAGCGCCTGCGCCGGCAACTCGCCGTCAATGGCGACGAGCGCGACGGCCCCGCCTCCTGGCCGGTCCCGACCCAGCGCGAACGTGGCGATATTGACCTCGGCGTCGCCGAGCGCTCCGGCGAATCTGCCGATAAAGCCGGGCTGGTCCTCATTCGTCAGATAGATCATCGATGGCGAGAATTCCGCGTCGACGCCAATCTCGCCGATGCGGATAATGCGCGGCTTGCCGTCATGAAAGACCGTGCCCGAAACGCAGATTTCGCCCTGCGCCGTATGCGCGCTGAGCGTAACGAGCGATTCATAGTCGCCTTGCGCCTCGCGGGTGATTTCCTCGATCGCCAAACCGCGCTCCTTGGCGAGGATCGGCGCCGACACCGGATTGACGTCTTCAAGAATCGGCCGAAGCAACCCCGATAAAGCCGCGGAAGTAATCGCGCGCGTCTTTTGGAAGGCGACGACCCCTTCATAGACGATCGACAATTTGTCGACGCCGGCGCGCGCGACCTGTCCCACGAAGAGACCGAGCTTTTCAGCAAGCGCCACGAAAGGCTTGAGCCGCGGCGCCTCTTCGGGGCTGATCGACGGGAAGTTCACGGCATTGGCGATCGCGCCGCGCGTCAGATAGTCGGCCATCTGCTCGGCGATCTGCAGCGCGACTTTTTCCTGCGCCTCGGTCGTTGACGCGCCGAGATGCGGCGTGCAGACGACATGCGGATGGCCGAACAGCGGATTATCGGTCGCCGGCTCCTGCGCGAAGACGTCGAAGGCGGCGCCGGCGACATGTCCCTCATCGAGGGCCTTGCGCAGCGCTTCTTCATCGACGAGTCCGCCACGCGCGCAATTGACGATGCGCACGCCCTTGCAGGTCTTGGCGATGTTTTCCGCCGAGAGGATGTTCTTCGTCTGCGTCGTCAGCGGCGTATGCAGCGTGATGAAATCGGCGCGCGCCAGGAGGTCGTCGAGATCGACCTTTTCGACGCCAAGCTCCTCGGCGCGCTCTTCGGTGAGATAGGGGTCGAAAGCGATGACGCGCATCTTGAGGCCGAGCGCACGTTCAGCGACATTGGCGCCGACATTGCCGCAGCCGATGATTCCGAGCGTCTTGCCGGTGATCTCGACGCCCATGAAGCGGTTTTTTTCCCATTTGCCGGCCTGGGTCGAGGCGTCGGCGGCAGGGATTTCGCGCGCCAAGGCGAACATCAGCGCGATCGCATGTTCGGCGGTGGTGATGGAATTGCCGAAAGGCGTGTTCATGACGATGACGCCGCGCGCCGTCGCGGCGGCGACGTCGACATTGTCGACGCCGATGCCGGCGCGGCCGACGACCTTGAGACGCTGCGCCCGCTCGATAATGTCGGCGGTCACTTTCGTCGCCGAACGGATGGCGAGTCCGTCATAGTCGCCGATCGCGGCGGCGAGCCTGTCCTTGTCCTTGCCGAGCGTCGGTTCGAAATCGACGTCGAGGCCGCGCAGCCGAAAAATCTGCGCGGCGGCGGGCGAAAGAGAATCCGAGATGAGAACGCGCGGCGGCATGGCGAGACTCGCAATAACATTGCAGGTGTTGACGTGTATTCGCGGCGTTATTCGGCGTCGCTCCAGTCTTCGATTTCTAATCCCTCGACGCGGCCGAACTCCTTAACGTTGGACGTAACGAGGACGAGTCCGCGTCCCAACGCATGGGCCGCAATCAGGAGGTCGTAAGGACCGATCGGGACGCCCTTGGCGCGCAGTTTTGCACGAATCTCGCCAGCGACGATCGAGTCTTCGAAATCGAAAGGCAAGACCTCGAAGCGCAGCGCGCCCAAACGCGCGAGATTGGCTTCAACCCGGGCGCTCTTGTATGCGCCAAAATATAATTCATGGGTGACGATGGAAGAAAGGGCTACGTCTTCTGGCCGATGCTGGCGCAGCCGGTGAGCCAGCGACGGGTCGTCGCCCTTAAGGAGTCTTATCACCACATTGGTGTCGAGAAGAAAACGCACGTTCAGAAAATTTCATCGAGGTCGGGACGCTCTTGCATGGCCGGCTGCTCGCGGCCTTTCTTCATGAAGTCCTCAGACATGGTCCCGGTAATCGCGTCGAGCCAGGACCAATCTGTTGGAATAGGTTCGAGGATAATCGCGTCTCCGCGACGACTGATCCGCACCTCATCCGCTTCAATGCGATAGTCCTTGGGCAAGCGCACCGCCTGCGAGCGCCCTGACCAAAAAACCTTGGCCTTATCCATGCGCGCCTCCTGTTATATCTGAAAAGAATATATCACGCGCGCCGCGCGATCAATTTCACGCCGCTTGCGTAACCTCGCCGCAAGCCTCCGCATAGGCCCAGTCGAGCCAACGGGTCAGCAGCGCCACGTCGGACGTTTCCACCGTCGCGCCGCACCAGATTCGAAAGCCCGGCGGCGCGTCGCGATAGGCGCCGAAATCATAGCCCGCGCCCTCCCCTTCGATCATCGCCGCCATCTTCTTGGCGAGCGCCGCCTGCGCGTCGGCGCTCGTCGCCGCGCCGTCTCCAGAAAAGACCAGGCAGACGCTGGTGTTGGATCGCGTCACCGGGTCCTTGGCGAGGAAATCGATCCATGGCGTCCGTGCGGCCCAGTCCGCCACAGCGCGCGCATTGGCGTTGCAGCGCGCGAAGAGCGCCTCAAGCCCGCCGATCGATGTCGCCCAGGACAGCGCGTCGAGATAATCTTCGACCGCAAGGAGGGACGGCGTGTTGATCGTTTCGCCCTGAAAAATCCCTTCGGTCAGTCTGCCCGTTTTGGTTAGCCGGAAAATCTTCGGCATCGGCCAGCGCGGCGTGTAGCTCTCCAATCGCTCGACGGCGCGCGGCGAGAGAATGAGCACGCCATGCGCGGCCTCGCCGCCCAGCACTTTCTGCCAGCTGTAGGTCGTCACATCGAGCTTGGCGAAGTCGAGCGGCTGCGCGAAAGCGGCCGACGTCGCGTCGCAAATCGTCAGGCCTTTGCGGTCCGAGGGAATGAAGTCGGCGCTGGGAACGCGCACGCCGGAGGTCGTGCCGTTCCAGGCGAAGATCACGTCATTGTCGAAATCGATCTGCGCGAGATCTGGCAATTCGCCATAGGGCGCGACAAGGCTTCGCGCCTTTTCGATCTTCAATTGATTGAGGACGTCATTGACCCAGTCTTTCGAGAAGCTTTCCCAGGCTACGACATCGACGCCGCGCGGGCCGAGCAGCGACCAGAGCGCCATCTCCACGGCGCCGGTATCTGACGCCGGCACGATGCCGATGCGATGATCGGCAGGGACTCGCAGCGTCTCACGCGTCAGCGCGATCGCCCGCGCCAGTTTCTCCTTGCCGGCCTTCGAGCGATGCGAGCGGCCGAGCGCCGCCCCGGCGAGATTGTCGAGCGCCCATCCCGGGCGCTTGGCGCAGGGGCCGGAAGAAAAGCAGGGATTTATTGGCTTCGCGCCGGGTTTCGCCACTTTGTCGGCGGCCATTGCGGGTCCTCTGCGGCATTTCTCTCGAAACGCGCTACGCGCCGCCCGACCAGCCGTCAAGAGCGGGCGGGCGGTCGAATTAAGGCGCTACGCCCGAGCGGCTTCCTTCGGAGTTTTTGCGGTGATCGCGAGCGCGTGGACGCGTTCGGCGAGCTCCTCGGCGAGGAGCGTATTGACGAGACGATGCCGCTCGATCAAGCTCTTGCCCTCGAAAAGCGCGCTCACCACCTCCACAGTGAAGTGGGTTTCGCCTTCGGGATGATGATGCCCATGCCCGGCGTGGCGGTGGGAATCGTCAATGACGTTGAGGGCGGCGGGCGCAAGGCCTTCGGTGAGTTTTTGGGCAATGCGCGCCTTGACGGCGCCTTTACTCTGATTCGTCATTTTCATCTCCCGCTTGGCGCCGAATAAGCATATCGGGCGCCGGTTGCGCTTGCGGCTTGCTGCAGCGCCATCATAATGGAACGAAATGAACCTCAATTCGCCCCTCTTCGATCGCATCCGAACGCAGCGCGAGCCGCGCGAAGCCCCGCGCGAGAGCACGATCCGCTGCGATTCGCCCGGCTGCGCGGCGGAGGGCGCCTACCGTGCGCCGATGGGCCGGCTGCGCGAAGGGCAATATTTCTGCTTTTGCCTCGAACATGTCCGGGAATACAACGCAACCTACAATTATTTTAACGGCATGGACGACGCTTCGGTCGCCCGTTACATGAAGGATGCGACGGTCGGACACCGCCCGACCTGGTCGATGGGGACGCGACGCGGGCAGACCGGCTTTCGCGAGGACGCGACGGCGGGGGTCGATCCGCTCGAAGCCTATCGCCAGCGCTTCCGCCGTCCGCGGCCCGCCCCCGAACGCCGCGGGCCGCGCCATTCGCCGGTGACGATCAGGGCCTTCGTCGCCATGGGGCTCGAGGAGACGGCGGACGCCGAGACGATCCGCGCGCGCTACAAGGAGCTCGTCAAGCGCCATCATCCCGACGCCAATGGCGGCGACCGCTCCCGCGAGGAAAAATTGCGGGAAATCATCCATGCCTATAAGACGCTGAGGGCCGCACGGCTGGTCTGAGCGCTGGCGCTTTTTCGCCAAGCGAAATTGGAACCGGCGCAGCCACGGATCGCGCGGTCGGCGCAACGAAAGGACGCATTTTGGTCGCTGCAGAACACGCCGCAACCGGCCTCGACAGCACGCCGGACATGA
>JACOWC010000062.1 GCA_016177005.1 Methylocystis sp. | reverse complement strand
GGCCAATCCGTCGCCGCCGATCGGTCCCGCGCTCGGCCAGCGCGGCCTCAACATCATGGAGTTCTGCAAGGCGTTCAACGCCAAGACGGGACAGATCGAAAAGGGGACCCCGATCCCCGTCGTCATCACCGCCTATCAGGACCGCTCCTTCACCTTCGAGATGAAGCAGCCGCCGGTCAGCTTCTTTTTAAAGAAGGCCGCGAACCTCAAGATCGGCAAGAAGCCCGCCTCCGGCTCCAAGACGCCGGGGCGCAACGTCGTCGGCAAGGTCACGAAGGCGCAGATCAAGGAGATCGCGGAAAAGAAAATGCCCGATCTCAACTGCGCCACGGTCGAATCCGCAATGTCGATGATCGAAGGCTCGGCCCGCGCGATGGGCCTCCAGGTGGTGGAGTAAGACCATGGCGCATGTCGGAAAACGCATTGCGAAGTCCCGCGAGGGCATTGAACGCACCAAGCTCTATGCGATCGACGAGGCGGTGAAGCTGGTGCGCGAACGCGCCAAGGCCAAGTTCGACGAATCGGTCGAAATCGCCATGAATCTCGGCGTCGATCCCAAACACGCCGACCAGATGGTGCGCGGCGTCGTCAATCTGCCGAACGGCACCGGCCGCGTTCTGCGGGTCGCGGTCTTCGCGCGCGGCCCCAAGGCTGACGAAGCCAAGGCGGCGGGCGCGGACGTCGTCGGCGCCGAGGATCTCGTCACCACGGTGCAGGGCGGCACGATCGACTTCGACCGCTGCATCGCGACGCCGGACATGATGCCGCTCGTCGGCCGTCTCGGCAAGGTGCTCGGACCGCGCGGCCTGATGCCGAACCCGAAAGTCGGCACGGTGACGATGGACGTCGCCGGCGCGGTGAAGGCCAGCAAGGGCGGCGCGGTCGAGTTCCGCGTCGAGAAGGCCGGCATCGTCCAGGGCACGGTCGGCAAGGCCTCGTTCGACGACGGCAAGCTCGTCGAGAACATCAAGGCCTTCGTCGACGCCGTCGCCAAGGCGAAGCCGCAGGGCGCCAAGGGCACTTATATCCAGCGCGTTGCGCTCAGCTCCACCCAGGGGCCGGGCGTGAAGGTCGACGTCTCGAGCCTCGGCGCGACCCCGCACTGAGCGGGACCGCGTTATCCAACGTCAAAAACCGGCGGGCGACTGCCGGTTTTTGTTTTGGTTCATCCAAAGTAAAGGTTTGCCGCATCACAGTCGTCGGAGTCCTCGAAGACGGTCGCGGCCCCCTGTCGCAGCCTCTTTTGCCGCCTTGTGCGGCTGAGCTTTTGTCAATAGGTTCCCGCGGGCGACGACGGGCGGCGGCTGCCGGTTTTTCGCTTGAACCTAAAAGGCGCGCGCGCCGTTTCGCTTGCTTTCGGGATTTCGCCTTCATGTCCGTGCTGATCGACAACAACACCAAAGTCATCACCCAAGGCTTCACCGGCAAGACCGCCACATTCCACTCCGTTCAGGCGCTCGACTACGGGACCAAAATGGTCGGCGGCGTCTCGCCGGGCAAAGGCGGCTCGATCCATCTCGATCTTCCCGTCTTCGACACCGTCGCCGAAGCGCGCGACAAGACCGGCGCCGACGCCTCGGTCGTCTATGTGCCGCCGCCGGGCGCGGCCGACGCCATCTGCGAGGCGATCGAGGCGGAAATCCCGCTCATCGTCTGCATCACCGAGGGCGTCCCGGTCCAGGACATGATCCGGGTCAAGCGTGCGCTTTGCGGCTCCAAATCGCGCCTCATCGGGCCGAACTGTCCCGGCGTCGTCACCGCCGGAGAGAGCAAGATCGGCATCATGCCCGGCAACATTTTCTCGAAGGGCTCGGTCGGCGTCGTATCGCGCTCCGGCACGCTTACCTATGAGGCGGTGTTCCAGACGACGCGCGAAGGCCTGGGTCAGACCACGGCGGTCGGCATCGGCGGCGATCCCGTCAAAGGCACGGATTTTATCGAAGTGCTGGAGTTGTTTCTCGCCGACGACGCGACTAAGTCCATCATCATGATCGGCGAAATCGGCGGGGCGGCGGAGGAGGACGCGGCCCAATTCTTGAAAGACGAGGCCAAGCGCGGCCGCAAGAAGCCGATGGTTGGATTCATCGCCGGCCGCACCGCGCCGCCCGGCCGCCGAATGGGCCATGCGGGCGCGATCGTGTCTGGCGGCAAGGGCGACGCCGAAAGTAAAATCGCGGCCATGGAGTCGGCGGGCATTATAGTGTCGCCGTCGCCTGCGAGGCTCGGAAAGACATTGGTCGAAGCGCTGAAGGGCTAGCCCCAAAGTCCGCTCAACGCTTCGAAAGTCGTCGGCGCTTACAGGCGCCGGCGCTTTTGGGAAAGATTGAGATGGCGCGTTTTGAAACCAATGGCGGCGCTGGGCCAGCGCCCGCGGGCGCACGCTCGCCGCAAAATGATTTTCTCGCTTCGACATCCTTTCTGCAGGGCGCAAACGCCGACTATCTCGAAAGCCTGCTGGCGGCCTATGAGGCCGATCCGTCCTCGGTCAGTCCCGACTGGCGCAATTTTTTCGCCGAGATGGGCCTCAGGCCGCAGGAAAAGTCCGCCTTAGGCGGACCGAGCTGGGCGCGGCGCGACTGGCCGCAGCAAGAGAACGGCGAATGGGTCAGCGCGCTCGCCGGCGAGGCGCCGGCGCCTGTTAAAGCGCCAGCGGCTCCCGCCGCGGCGCCCGCGCCGATTGGCGACGACGTGCTGCGCGCGACGCGCGACTCGGTGCGCGCGCTGATGATGATCCGCGCCTATCGCATGCGCGGCCATCTCCACGCTAATCTCGATCCGCTCGGACTGGAGCAGCGTCACGATCACGGCGAGCTCAATCCGCGAACCTACGGTTTCGCCGACGAGGATTACGAGCGCAAAATCTTCCTCGATGGCGTGCTCGGCATGCGCTACGCCACGCTGTTCGAAATGGTCACGATCCTGCGCCGCACCTATTGCGGCACGATCGGCTTCGAATTCATGCACATCTCCAATCCGGAGGAGAAGGCCTGGCTGCAGGCCCGCATCGAAGGCCCGAAGAAGGAGATCGTCTTCACCCGGGAAGGCAAGCGCGCGATTCTCAACAAGCTCGTCGAGGCGGAAGGCTTCGAGAAATTCCTCGACGTCAAATACACCGGCACCAAGCGCTTCGGCCTCGACGGCGCCGAAGCCATCGTTCCGGCGCTGGAGCAGATCATCAAGCGCGGCGGCGCGCTCGGCGTTAAGGAAATCGTGCTCGGCATGGCGCACCGCGGCCGGCTCAATGTGCTGTCGCAAGTGATGGCCAAGCCGCACCGCGCTCTGTTTCATGAATTCAAGGGCGGCTCCTTCCTGCCGGATGAAGTCGAAGGATCGGGCGACGTCAAATATCACCTCGGCGCCTCGTCGGACCGCGTGTTCGACGACAATAAGGTGCATCTCTCGCTGACCGCCAATCCGTCGCATCTCGAAATCGTCGATCCGGTCGTGCTCGGCAAGGTGCGCGCGAAACAGGACCAGCATCATTGCGCCGACGGCGATCGCCGCTCGGTGATGCCGCTCCTCATTCACGGCGACGCGGCCTTCGCCGGCCAAGGGGTGGTCGCCGAATGTTTCGGCCTTTCCGGATTGAAGGGCCATCGCACTGGCGGCTCGGTTCACTTCATCATCAACAATCAGATCGGCTTCACGACCTATCCGCGCTACTCGCGTTCTTCGCCCTACCCCTCCGACGTCGCCAAGATGGTCGAGGCGCCGATTCTTCACGTCAACGGCGACGATCCCGAGGCGGTTGTCTTCGCCGCCCGCGTCGCGGCCGAATTTCGTCAGCAGTTTCAAAAGCCCGTCGTCATCGACATGTGGTGCTATCGCCGCTTCGGCCATAATGAGGGCGACGAGCCGGGCTTCACCCAGCCGCTGATGTATAAGAAGATCCGGGCGCATCACACGACGCTCGACATTTATGCCGATCGTCTGATCGCCGAAGGCGTAACGTCGCGCGACGACGTCGACCGCATGAAGGAAGAGTGGCGCGCGCGGCTCAACCAGGAATTCGACTCCGGCCAGAGCTACAGGCCCAACAAGGCCGATTGGCTCGACGGCCGCTGGGCCGGCAAAAAATCAGGCTCGCAGCTCTCCGACAATGAGCGTCGCGGTCAGACCGGCGTCGCGCTGGAGACGCTTCAGCACATCGGCGAAAAGATCACGTCGACGCCGCCCGATTTTCACGTGCATCGCACGATCCAGCGCTTTCTCGACAATCGCAAGGCGGCGATCGAGCATGGCGGTCCGATCGATTGGGCGACGGCGGAAGCGCTGGCGGTCAGTTCGCTGCTCCATGAGGGCTACAATGTGCGGCTCTCCGGGCAGGACAGCGAGCGCGGCACCTTTTCGCAACGTCACAGCGTGCTCATCGACCAGGAGAGCGAGGCGCGCTACCTGCCGTTCAATCACATCGCCGACGGCCAGGGGCGCTACGAAGTCGTCAACTCGATGCTTTCGGAAGAGGCGGTACTCGGCTTCGAATATGGCTATTCGCTGGCCGAGCCCGATGCGCTGGTGTTGTGGGAAGCCCAGTTCGGCGATTTCGCCAATGGCGCGCAGGTGGTCTTCGACCAGTTCATTTCTTCGGCCGAGCGCAAATGGCTGCGCATGTCCGGCCTCGTCTGCCTGCTGCCGCATGGCTACGAAGGCCAGGGTCCGGAACATTCGTCTGCGCGGCTCGAG
>JACOWC010000042.1 GCA_016177005.1 Methylocystis sp. | reverse complement strand
ACCCAGCCGCTGGCGCCGCTCGCGGCGCGGTAGTAAATCGGTTTGAATTCTTTGACCGCGCTCGCTTAGTCGCCAGGGCCTGTGCTATATTTGCTAAAAAGTAAGGAGCCTTGCATGACGTTCGAGCGCGCCTTGGAAGAAGACATCCTGTCAGTTTTGCCCTTCGGTGGGCCAATTAAGCCGCGGTGTGAGATTGCCGAAAGGGTTGCGCCGCTGAGGGAACGAGAAGTTAGGAACATGCTACGTTCGCTCGTAAGGCGGGGTGTGCTGACGCTCAATTGGGGTGGCGGCGGCGGTCGGCCTTGGCTTTACGGAAGACCCGCGTTGCGCCGGATTTAAGGCATTGCCCACTGCTCCTAAATGCGAAAGGCCACAGCGACGCGCGAGCCCTAATAAGTCGTCCGCATCTGGCGAGGAGTTCGCCTTTATCCCCAAGGGATCGGGCGTGCTGCTTATTCCCGTGCCTGAACGCGATCAACTGGCAGGGATCGCAAAGGGCGCAAAAGCGGAAAATTATCGCGTCCGCAAAGACCGCTTTTGACTTTATAGCCGCTAGTTCGCCTGTGGAGCCTCCGGCGCCGCCGCCTGCTCCGCCTCTGATTTCGCGAGCCTGTTGTAGCGCCGCACGCTGAGCGGAATGGCGGCGAGAAACGCCACGCTCAAAACGGCAAGCAGCTCCATCGGATAGATCGCGAGCAGCAGCGCCGTGACGCCCACGCCGAACAGCACGGGAATGACCAGATCGCGCGGGATGCGCCCGATGCGCTTGCCGGAGAAATGCGGAATGCGGCTCGCCATCAGAAAGGCGATGCCCAGCACATAGACGATATAGAAGGGCGTCATCGCCTTGGACGCCGGCAGCTCCAGGACGGAGAAATGCAGATAAAGCGGCAGGAGCACGGTTACCGCGCCGGCAGGCGCCGGCATGCCGACAAAGAATTCGGCGTGCCAGGCGGGCTTCGTCGGATCGTCGATCATTACATTGAAGCGCGCGAGGCGCAGCGCGCAGGCGATGGCGAAGACGAGCACGGCGAACCAGCCGAGCCCTTTGATCTCGTGCAGCGTCCATAGGTACAGCAGCAGTCCGGGCGCGACGCCGAAATCGACGAAATCCGAAAGCGAGTCGAGTTCCGCGCCGAAGCGCGAGGTGCCTTTGATGGCGCGCGCCAAACGGCCGTCCAGCCCGTCGAGCACCGCCGCCGCCATTATCGCGGTGACAGCAGTCTCGAATCGTCCTTCGATTCCATAGCGGATCGCGGTCAGCCCCATCGACAGCGCGAGCAGCGTGACGAGATTGGGCAGAACGATGCGTAGCGGTATCTTGCGGAAGCGTAGCCGACGCCGTTCCGAGGGCGTCAGCGATTCTTCTTGCGCGTCGCGCCCGGAAAAGAACGGATCGGCCATGTCTTTCCTCAACCCGCCTTGAAGGTGAGCGCGGCTGTCGCCGCGGTCATGTCGGCAAGTATGGTCTCGCCGGCGATGGCGCGCGAGCCGACCGCCACCATGGGCCGCGCCGATGACGGCATGTAGACATCGACGCGCGAGCCGAAACGAATAAGACCGAAACGGTCGCCGACGCCGATCTGTTCGCCTTCCTTGACGAATCCGACGATGCGGCGCGCCACGAGGCCTGCGATCTGCACCACGCCGAAACGCCCGAACGAAGCGTCGATGACCATGCCGCTGCGCTCATTGTTTTCACTGGCTTTGTCGAGGTCGGCGTTGAGGAACAGGCCCGGCTTGTAGGCGATCTTCGAGATGCGGCCGGTGATCGGGGCGCGATTCACATGCACGTCGAAAACGCTCATGAACACGGAAATCCGCTGCATCGGCTCGGCCCCGAGGCCGAGTTCCGCCGGCGGCAGAAAAAAGCCGACTGCGCTGACGACGCCGTCGGCCGGCGCGACGACGAGCCCTTCGCGCAGCGGCGTGATGCGGCGTGGATCGCGGAAGAAATAGGCGCACCAGGCCGTGGCGATGAAGCCGATCCAGCCGAGCGTCGGCGACAGCCAATCGAGCAGGAAAGCGACGACCGCGAAACCGGCGATGAAGACATAGCCTTCCGGATGGATCGGAACGAGCGATTTGCGGACGGAATCAATGATCGACATGCGGGCCTGCTTTCGTGGCGCGTGGGGTGAGCGCGCGCGTTTCCTTTGGCATTTTGCGGCGTCAAAGTCACGGAACCCGCAGCGTCAGATCAGGGCAGGCGAAGAATGCGGCAGGGGTCGCCCTTCGCCGCCGCCGGCGCCCCGGGCTCCCGGATCAGCAGCGCCTGGGATCGGACGAGTTCCGTCAGAAGCGACGAATCCTGCAGCGGCTGCGGCGTGGCGACGAGCGATCCGTTTTCGTCCGTAGCGAGCCGCGCCCGCATATAGTCGCGCCGTCCTTTGTTGGCGGGAAGGTCGCTTCCTGCGAGCGCCAGTTCGGTCCGGTCCGCGCCGGCGTCGGGATCGCCTTGCAGGGCGCGCAGCAGCGGCGCCAGGAACGCCAGCGCGCAGACGAAAGCGGCGACCGGATTGCCGGGAAGGCCGAGAATGCGCGCATCGCCGAGCGTCCCGTGGATCAGCGGCTTGCCCGGCCGCATCGCAATCTTCCAAAAGTCGAGCGACATGCCCTGACGCGCCAGCGCCGGACGCAGCAGATCGTGGTCGCCGACCGACGCCCCGCCGAGCGTGACGAGAACGTCGGCGCGCGCCTCGCGGGCAAGTCCGATGCCGCGTTCGAGTTCGGCAAGATCATCACGGAAAATGCCGAGATCGACGACTTCCGCGCCGGCGTCCCCGGCGATGGCGGCGACCGCCAGATTATTGCAGGAGATGATCTGCGCGGGGCCGAGCTCGGCGCCCGGCGGCACAAGTTCGTCGCCGGAAGCGATGATCGCCACCAGCGGGCGGCGGGCGACCGGAATTGCCGCATGGTTCATCGCCGCGGCGAGCGCGAGTTCGGCCGGACCGAGGCGCGTCCCGGCAAAGAGCGCGACCGCGCCTTCACGAAAGTCGAGACCGGCGTCACGGATGTGGTTTCCTGGCGGCGCGCTCGCCGTCAGCGCGTCATCAGTGACGCGCGCGTCTTCTTGCAGCAATATCGCGTCGGCGCCGGCGGGAACAGGCGCGCCGGTGAAGATGCGCACCGCTTCGCCGGTCTTGAGCGCCGCGCCATAGCCGCGCCCCGCGGCGCTTTCGCCGACGACGCGCAGCGGGCCGGCGGCGAGATCGACGGCGCGCAGCGCAAAACCGTCCATCGCGGAAACCGCGACCGGCGGCTGGGTGCGGCGCGCGACGAGGTCGGCGGCCAGGGTGCGACCCCGCGCCTGCGCGAGCGGCGTCAATTCTTCGCCAAGGCGCGCAGCTTCGGCGAGCACGCGCGCGAGGGCTTCGTCAACGGATAGAAGTTTGGAGTCGGACATCCTCAATTCGCTTGGTTTAGCGCGTCATGCCCGCGCTTGTCCCGGCCAGGACGGGGAAAGATTTCGCGTCAGTCTCTCTTCCAGTCGCCGGACTTGCCGCCGCGCTTTTCGACGAGTTCGACGCCTTCGATGCGCATGCCGCGATCGACCGCCTTCAACATGTCGTAGATCGTCAGGCAGGCGACCGAGACGGCCGTGAGCGCCTCCATCTCGACGCCGGTCTTGCCGGTGACTGCGGCCTCGGCCAGGACGCGCAGGCCCGGCAGCGCCTCATCGGGCGCGATCTCGACTGATATGCTCGACAGGGGAAGAGGATGACAGAGCGGGATGAGATCGCTCGTCTTCTTCGCCGCCATGATTCCCGCAGTGCGGGCGACGCCGAAAACGTCGCCTTTCTTGGCCTGACCTTCGACGGCGAGACGCAGGGTCTCGCGCGCCATCGCCACATGGCCGCGCGCGCGCGCCACGCGCGCGGTCTCGGCCTTCGCCGACACGTCGACCATATGCGCGTCGCCCGCGGCGCCGAGGTGGGTAAGCTTGGTCATCGCTAGCGTTTTGCGCTCTTGGCGGACTCGAGGCAAGGTTAGATTCACATTGGCGCCGCGCCATCGGGAATTGACGCCCGGAACCGCGCGGTCCATCGCCAAGGGCGCCGGATCGATGGAACAACAGGAATGACGCATTTCGTTGGAGTGATCGACGGCGCCGGAAAAAATTGGGGCGTGCGTTTTCCGGACGTGGGCGGTTGCGTCGGCGTCGGCGCGACGCCGGAAGAGGCAATCGCCAGCGCGACGGGGGCGCTGCGCGAAGTGGTGTCCTACAAGCGCGGCGGTGGATTCAAGATCAATAAGCCGCGAACGCTTGCGCAAATTCTTGTATCCGGCGAAGTCGCGCTGGGAGAGACGACTGTGCTCATTCCACTGCTGCTCGACTCCGGCCGCGTCGTGCGCGCCAATCTGACCTTCGACGTCGGGCTGCTTGAATCGATCGATGAGGCGGCGAAGAGTCGGGGCCTCACGCGCTCGGCCTTTCTTGCAAGCGCAGCGCGGGAAAAGATTGAGGCGGGCAGGTAACTAGATTCGCCGCTCACGTTGGTGGCGCGCGCACGAAAGTGTTTTTGGTAATTTAAAGCGAAGCGAGCTACCCGCCCGCTCCTACCGAAAAAGTTGGACTTACCTATGAATCAATAATGCGTCTCGACGGTGTCGCGCGAACTCCATTCTCCTGAAAGGCCTACGCACTTTTACGACATCCGCTTAAACGGCTCGGGTGTCATTCCCGACGCGCGCAACGCGCGCGATCGGGAATCCAGAGCAAAACCAGCGTTCTTGGATTGGCTCTGTTGGGGTGGACGGCCCCCGACGGCATC
>JACOWC010000041.1 GCA_016177005.1 Methylocystis sp. | reverse complement strand
GGTCTCGACGATGAGGTCGGCGACGGCGCGGGCGCGCTTTTCGTCGCAATCGAGGCGCAGCATGTGGCTGGCGTTGTTGGGCGGAAGGCCTTCAAGCATGCGCGCGCTTAGCACGTGGACGGCGCGCCCGTCACCTTTCGCCGAGCCGGCTCGATCTATATTGTCGCGCCCGAGCGCGCCGCGCAAACGAATTGAAGGCGGAAATGACCGAAAGACTTTCTATTTGTCTCATCGGCCCGAAGAAGGGCGGCAAGTCGTCGCTGCTCGCCTCGCTCGTCGATTGCGTCGCGCAAAGCGCCTTCGGCTATTCGCCGCGCCTGCGCCCGGCGCTGCAGCCCATCGCCGAGGCGGATTTCTACGCCGAGACCGCCGAGCGGAAGAAGGCCGATTTGCTGTCGGTCGAACAGGGCGATTATGAGCGGCTGCGGCGGGAATTCGTCGAAGGCGGCGTCGCCACCGACACGCTCGACACTTATGAATATCGCTTCCGCCTGACGGTGAACGGCGAGGCGCCGCCGGCGGTCGTGTTGCGCGGGCCCTGGCTGCTGGAGATCATCGACTCGGCGGGCGAGATCGCCGTGCCGCCGGACGGCGCCGAAGTGGCGATCCTGAACGACGTCAAGGCGAAGCTCGCGATGCAGATGCTCGACGCGGAGGCGATCGTGATCGTGCTGCCGCTGGTGCGGTTAGAGGATTCCGGCTGGTCCGGCAATCTCTCGCGCCTGATCGATCGACTGGCGCTGGCGCCCGAAAAGAAGCTGAAGCGGCTCGTCGTCGTCTTCTCGCAATATGAGCGATTGTTCGCGCAGCTTGGGCCGAGCGCCTTCACCTACGCCTGCGACCCTGCGGTCGCGCTGCACGTCTTGCGCAAATCGCTGCGCGCCGTGCAATGGCTGGATCGGTTGCGCGCTCTGGAGACGCCGAACGGCGGCGGCGCGTCGGTGCGCTTCACGGTTTGCTCGTCCTATGGCTTCGTCAAGCGCTTTCAAAACCCCAACATTGACCCGCATCAGCCCGGCGAGCGCCGGTTTCGCCGCGCAGGCCTCGAAGGCGCCCGCGCCTACAACGAATACTGGCGGCCGTTTCTCACCGCCGAGCCCTTTCTCTACGCCGCCCTTGGCCTCGATAGCGCCTTCACTTTCTCCTATGCGCAGCTCGACGCGCGCCAAGAGGAGATCGCGTGAACAGGCATAAGCCCAATTGATTTTGGCCGGAGAAAGACGTGACTCTCAAGAAAGCCTTGATCGATCAGGCTGCATTTAATCCGCACGCCATTTGCCCGTTTTCTCTTCGACAGTCCGATTTCGAACATGCGATGGAGGATATTTACGACTTCTTTTATGACGTGAATCAACTGTTGCTGGATAAGGGCCTGAAACGTCTGGACGACATGCTGCGCCCGCAGGCGCTGTCGGGCATTATCTCGGATATGATGACCGCGTCGCTCGCGCGTTTTTCGCGATCTCTTGTCGAGAATGCTCGTCATAATGGGCATCCCGATCTGGTGTTGCGGGGAAAATATCCTGGCGACGCCGTCGCTGCTGGCGAAGAAGGCGTAGAAATCAAGAGCACAACCAAGCGCGGCGGAGCCGTCGATACGCATGGTGCGCGCAATCAGTGGATGTGCGTATTTGTCTACGAGGTCGATGTGAAGACGGAGCCTGCCTCCGCTCGGGAGCCAATGCGGTTCATCGAGGTTTATCTGGCGAAGGTCGAAGAAACGGATTTTCGGCGCAACACGCGCGGCGATCTCGGCACTGACACGGCCACATTGCATCGCGAGGGTCTCAAGAAACTGAGAGCCGGCGTGATCTACAAGATCGGCAAATTCTAACTCTCCTGTTCGACCGTAAGGGCCGCGAGACGCGGCACGCTTGCGAGCGCAAGATCATAATAGTCGTGATCTATTTCCACGCCGACAGAAGAATAGCCGACGGCGTTCGCGGCGGCGAGCGTCGCGCCGGCGCCCGCGAAGGGATCGCATACAATTCCCGATTCAAGCGGGAGAGACGCGCGCACGATCGAGCGCATGAAGGCCTGCGGCTTTAGGCTTGGATGCGGCGCGATTTTCTTCTCTTTCGCGGGCGTTGGATGGGAACGGATCACGTCGCCGAATGGCTTGTCCGTTGAGAGGCGCCGGAAGCCGCCGACGCCATAACGGCGCAGATTGTCCTGTACGCGGCCTTCGAGAGGCGCCCGCAAAACGACCCATGGCTCCCATTGCGATCTCGGCATGACGCTCACCCCCTCGAATTCCTCATGGGCGTTCTTGGGCCGGTCGCCGCCGCGCATCGTCATCACCTGCCGGGCGATATAGCCTCGCAACTCCAGTCCGGTCTCGCTCATGGCGCTGGCGACGATATGCGAAAGCAGCGGATTTGACGCCACAATGACATTTGCTCCCGGAACGCATGTGCGAAGGAGAAGCGTTCCGAGACGTCGAAAGAACGAGGCGAGCGCCTTGTGATCGTCACGGGATAGAACGGTGAATCGTGGGAGCGGCGCTCGTTTGTGTCCATCGAAGGATGGCGGGATGCGCCAGACGCCGCCTTTTCCTTCGCGAAGCTTCGCCTTTTCCTTGGCGCTGTATTCCACAATCCCATACGGCGGATCGGTCACGACGGCGTGGATCGACTTTGGCGGTTGCGAGGCGAGCCAGTTGAATGCGTCGGCGCGGTAAAGCTTCGCACGATCGATTTGCGCGCTCGATTCTATATTTGCGTAATCGATTGCGGCTACGCCGCGCAGCCGGTAACGGCCTCGACCTGTTCGTTCAAAAAGCGAGGGCGTATTGAGGTTGAGGTAGGACCGCACGGAAGATTGAGGGACAGCGCCGAGCCGCGCAGTCACCGCGACGACGATTTCGTCCAGTGGCGCCTCGCAGCCCACGTCGCGCAGACAATCGATGACGGCATCTCTGATCGCTCCGCGTTCATACATTTTGCCGTCTCCGTCGCCGGCGGCGATCTTATCTAAAGACGTCTAGACGTCAACGGCTTTTCCTTAGCGCTGGATTAATCTTGCGTCTGTAAATTCTTGCTTAAGGCTCTGCGCATAGGGTGATCGCGGCTTTCCCCGCGAAAGGACAAGCGATGCGCCACGCGCCGATCGGCGATCAGACGGCCGAAGTTTCTCTCGAACGGCTGCATTATGGCAAGCTCGCCTCTGGCGCTGCGTTGAGCGTTCCGGCGGCGGCGGGTTATGGCGTGACGTTGCGCAGCCGCAATCTGCTTCCGTCCGACGACCGGCTGCTCTCGCCGCCGCGCCTCATGGCGCTTCGCCGTTTCGAACCCGATCTCGTCGATCCCCGCCTGAGCCGGCGCGGCTCCTTTCTCGCGCGCGTTTCGCCGGAGCCCGATTCGCGCCGCGCGATCTTTTTGCGCGCCCGGTTTCGCCCTGAAGACGGAGAAGAGGGCCATGGGCGCCTGTATCAGCAGAGCGCCGTGTGGAGCGTGGCCGCTGCCGATTGGCGTCAACATCCGGCGGCCCTGCTGGCCATGGCGGGGGCCGAGCTCGAGGCGGTTCCAGACCTGGCGAGCGAAGACGAGTTCGTCCGCTTTAGCGCCGAGCCGGCGCGCTACATCGTCCGCCGCCTCGACCCGCAGGACGTCTGGAGCGCGCTTGAGGACTCCCTGGATAAGTCGTGCTGGGCGGCGCCTGTTCTCGAATTTCTCGCGCGCGGCGCCGAGACCGGCGAAGACGCGACGCTGACCTTCGGCGCCGACCATTTCGCCAGCGAGGCGGCGTTTCTGCGGGCCGTCGGTCTGGCGCTGCAATTCCTGCCGGCGAGCTATCCGCGCTGGCGCGAGATCAGCGTCGTCTCCGGCCTGCGTCACGCGTCGCAGGGGCTTTGTCTGCGCTACCTTCCCTCGCTTCGCGCGGCCGCGCAGGCGACGCACGTCGCGGCCTGACGTTACGCTGACGGGCGCCTGTCCATCGGCGCCGGTTCGGCGATCAGATAGCGATCGAGCGCGCCGCAGCGCCGCCGCGGAAGACTCGCGGCGCCAGCGTCCGAGTAATAGGCGCGCGGACCGTTGGCCGCGCCGTCGGCGGCGTGATAAAGGGCGCGCGCGGCGCGCGGCTTCAGCGCCGAGAAGAGCCGCGCTTCAATCTGCGCGATCGTGACATTGTCGACCAGAAAGGCGCCCTTACGGTCGACATGAGCGATTTCGTCGCGCACGAGCCGATTGAGGATGGCGACGCAATTGTCATGCACATTGGGCGGCAGCGCCGAAATTGCTTCCGCCTCGGGAGTGATCTCGCTCATGTCGCCGTGAACCGGACGGGCTGCGCGCAGAATCGCTTTCATCGCCCGGACGTCGGTCGGCTGATCCTCGTCGTCGGAAAGATCGATCGGCGCGGCGAACTGACGCCGCTCGCGGGCGTCATAGCCGCGTTTGAAAATCTCCGACAGGAACTTCATGATGAACAGAAAGGCGTCCTGCGCCATGGCGACGCAAATCGCCATGGTCGAATCGGGGGTGAAGCTCCAGAACGCTTCGCGCGCCAGTTCGAATTTGTTGCGCTCGGAACTATGGGTGCGCAAATAGGCGTCGCTTTTTTTCAAAAGCTCGCGCACCTCGTCCTCCGAGATGCCGGCCGCCTTGCCGGAGACGACGCAGGCGTCGACGATGGTTTTCGTTTCGTTGAAGCCATTTGCGGCGGCGGCCCGATCCGAAGCCGGCGCCGCGCGGATTTCGAGCCCGCATTTTTGGTCGAAGGCGGCGCGCGCGGCGATCGTTTCGTCGCGCGCCGAGAGCAGATCGCGGGCCTCGCCCTGCGGCTCGCATGTGAAGTCGCGCGGAACGCCCGCCGGCAAGGCGCTCGATTGCAGCGCCGCCGCAAAGATCGGTTCGCACAGGGGCTTCGCCTCGCGCACCGTGCGCCACGTCGGATCCGTGCGCAGCTGGTCGCGCAACGCGGCGAGATCGCGCACGGTCGCGTCGAGATCGAGCGCGGCTTCGCTCTTTGGCGCCGGCCGCGTCGAGGCGGCGCTCGCGGCCTCGGCTCTCTGTTTCAGCGTGATCGTCTGGGCTCTGAGGGCGTCGCGCCGCTTCATGGCGTTAGCGCGTTCGTTCGCCGGACCGGCGAGCGTCTGCTTCAGCGCCGTGACGCGTTTCATCGCTTCGGCCGCCTTTTCCCGATGTCCGCGGCAATTTGGGCCGCAGGTCGCGCCCATTCCGTCGAGCCCGTGCTCCGCGTCGACGGCGAGCTGTTCTTCCTGACGCGCCGTAGCGGCCACCGACGTCATCTCATCCTGTTTCGCTTTGACGACGACGTCGAGGTCGGCGATGCTGCGTTCAAGCGTTTCGATCTCGCGCCGCCAATCCTCGAGCTGACGCATCGCCGCCTGGGCGCTTTCCATTTCCGCCGCGGCTTGGCTCGCGGCCTGCGCGATCACCGCCTGTTGCGCCTCCTGCCGCTTGCGAATGGCGTCGCGCAGCGCCGGCCCCGCCTGGCGCGCGGCGTCGATGAGGCCGTCGATCGACGTGAGATAAGTCTTGTAGCTTGGGGTCTCGGCGATGCGCGACGAGGCCGCTTCGTAAGTCGCGGCGATCTCTTTTGTCGCCGGCAGGATCACTTCGGTCGCGAGCTCCATCGGCTGCAGCTCGGCGACGATCTTGCGGGACGAGAGCTTGAAAATGTTGTTGTAGTAAAAGGTGAATGAGAAAAAGGCGGAGATCGAGAAGACGAAGACGAAGACCAGCGCCGTCACGCCGGTCTTGATGATCATCCGCTCACGCGCCATTCGCCGTCGCGCGATGAGCGCGGCGAGATCGACGCCGAGCGACCAGGATGTCGCGGCGAGCATCGTCAGAACCGCGGTCGTCGCGATCAGCGTGCCGGCGATCCCGATCACGTCGCCGGGCTCCTTTTGCATGATGTCGATCATGCCGGAGGAGGTCGTGTAGAAGACCCAGGCGAGGACCGGCAGGGCGGCGGCCATGCCGACGCGGCCGAGGTTGAGATCGCCGCTCCACAGACGAACGAGCGGCGACACGAGCGCGTTCAAAAGACCGAAGCCTCGTTGCGGCTTTGACGGCTCGGGAACGCGCGCCTGCTGTGCGGAGGCGGTCATCGCGCGGGCGCTCTTGACGCTGGAACCGGCCGGCTGCCCATGTCCGCTCCCTCTGAATGAAATATCGGCTGCTGAAGGCGCCGACGAATTGAGACGGTTTTGCGCTCCCGCGCAAGGGCGCCGCCGTCGTCGCCGCGCTGCAAAGTGAAGTCGCCTGGCGGTTTTTGGTCCATCAGCCGCTGCGTGGGTGCGCCGCAACGCCTGGTTTCCCTCGCTCCAGGATTCGTGCTAGACGGCCGGCTTAACTGTCTGCGGCTGGGCCGTTCGGCCGCGACTCGCGCTGTCGGGCCTTGAACCCGTCAAGTCTCCAAGGGGTCAGCCGTGGCCATTCCGTTCCGCTATATTGCGAAAATTGGCGTCTACCTGCTTAAGCAGCACCTTACGGGCGTCAAGCGCTATCCGCTCGTGCTGATGATGGAGCCGCTGTTTCGCTGCAATCTGGCCTGCGCCGGCTGCGGCAAGATCGACTATCCCGATCATATTCTCAACAAGCG
This sequence comes from Methylocystis sp., assembly GCA_016177005.1. Lineage (GTDB taxonomy): Bacteria > Pseudomonadota > Alphaproteobacteria > Rhizobiales > Beijerinckiaceae > Methylocystis. The sequence continues at coordinate 1,040 of JACOWC010000041.1, read as the reverse complement.
GCTGTCGGTCGAGGACGCCCTGCGCTCGGTCGATGAATGCGGCGCGCCCGTCGTGGTGCTCGCCGGCGGCGAGCCGCTCCTGCACAAGGACCTGCCGCAGATTGTCGAAGGCGTCATCGCGCGCAAGAAATTCGCGATCGTCTGCACCAACGCTCTGCTGCTCTCAAAGAAGATCGACCTCTTCAAGCCGAGTCCCTATTTCACCTGGTCGATTCACCTCGACGGCGACAAGGAGATGCACGACCGCGCCGTCTGCCAGGACGGCGTCTACGATCGCGCCGTCGAGGCGATCAAGCTCGCCAAATCGAAGGGCTTTCGCGTCACCACCAACAGCACGTTCTTTGCCGACGCCGATCCCGAGCGCGTGGCCGAATTCCTCGACGCTGCGACGGCGCTCGGCGTCGACGGCATGACGGTTTCGCCCGGCTACGCCTATGAGCGCGCGCCCGATCAGACGCATTTCCTGAACCGCACGCGCACGAAGGAGCTGTTCCGCGCCATTCTGCGCCGCGGCAAGGGTGGCAAGGCCTGGGACTTCACGCAGTCGGGGCTGTTTCTCAATTTTCTTGCCGGCAATGTCAGCTACCGCTGCACGCCCTGGGGGATGCCGCTGCGCACCGTGTTTGGCTGGCAGCGTCCCTGCTATCTGCTCGGCGAAGGCTATGTGCCGACCTTCAAGCAGCTGATGGAGGAGACCAAGTGGGACTCCTATGGCGTCGGCAATTATGAAAAATGCGCTGATTGCATGGTCCATTGCGGCTTTGAAGCCACCGCCGTCGCCGATTCGGTCCGCCGGCCCTGGCGGGCGGCCGCCGTCGCGCTCTTTGGCGTGCGCACCGAAGGTCCGATGGCGCCGGACATTTCGATCGAGAATCAGCGCCCGGCCGAATATGTCTTCGACGAGAATGTCGCCAGGCTCTCAGAGCTCCGCGAGCATGAGGCGCAACAGCGGGCCCAGCAGCGGTCCACAGCGGCTTAGCGAGACGAAGGCGGCGCGCGAGTCGAGGCCGGCGCGGATCATTCCGCCAAGCTGATGCGGC
>JACOWC010000040.1 GCA_016177005.1 Methylocystis sp. | reverse complement strand
CTGACAGGCGACTTCCGGCCTTCTGCGGAAGCTCACGCTCGCGATATGCAGCGGCGTGCGATCGATGTTCTGAAGAGGGAGTCGCGCCAGGCGCTCCTGGCGCTCCGGCAAGTCGGTCGACGGAAAAATCGATAGTATTTAGATAAGTCGCGGCGCACCATACTACAAGGGCGGTCTTGCGGAATGAATTGAATGCCGCACCTCGGAAAGAAAAATAATCAACAGTGACGGAGAGCTGTGATTATTTAAGCGGGTTCGCGCCGCTGCGACAATGTCGCACGAAGTTTTTCTAGCCCAGTTCTGGCCTAATTGGCCATTTTTGCTTCGTATGCCGCCGTCCGACTATATATCTTATTGATTTTACTGGTCGGAGTGGCGGGATTCGAACCCACGACCCCTTGTCCCCCAGACAAGTGCGCTAACCGGGCTGCGCTACACTCCGACTGGCGCCGTTATAAAGAGGCGGGGCCGGGCTGGCAACGCCCGGGCTGCCTCCTGAGCTAACGTCTCGTCAGCTTGAGAAGGCGCTTGCATTCCTCGATCTCGGCAAGGACGTCGCGCAGGATGCGCGCCTCAGGCTCGGTGAGCGGACGCGCCGCACGGGCCGCGAAGGGTTCATCGATCTCGACCAGCGGCGCCGCGTCCCGGGTCTGCGTTTCGGCCAGCTCGTGATCCTGCAGGGCGTCGTCCTCCTCCAAATACGCCTCGGCGGTCTCGTCGTCTTCCTCTTCGAGCCGCGCGCCTGTCACGCCCGACCGGAGGGGCAGGGGCGGCTCGCCCATCTGGAGCTCGCCCTGACGGCGCCCGGCGCCGGCGATGACCGCCTCCACCCCATTTTCCTTGAGGATGCGCTGCACGCCCCGGATCGTATAGCCTTCGTCGTAGAGCAGGCGCCGGATCGCGATGACGAGATCGATGTCGCGCTGCCGGTAGAAGCGCCGTCCGCCCGCGCGCTTTAACGGGCTGATCTGCCGGAATCGTGTCTCCCAAAAGCGCAGCACATGCGCGGGAAGGTCGAGGCTCTCCGCGACCTCGCCAATCGTGCGCATCGCTTCTTCGGTTCTGGCCACCTGATTCCTCGACTCAAGGCAAGCTATTCATACATCCGTCACAGCGCTCTTTTCAGCCGAAAATCGGGCCGCCTGACGGGAGCGGGCCGCAGGGTGTGGACAAGCGGGCGCCGCATCCCTTAACTGGCCGCCGTCATCCGCCTCAAAACCCTCGGCGTCTCATGGAAGATTGGCTGCACTTCCCCCATCCGGTCCCGGCGATCAGACACCATGTCAATGAGGCGAACGCCCTCGCGGTGCGCAACTGGCTGTGGGTGGTCGCGGCGCTGGTGTTTCTGATGGTCGTCGTCGGCGGCGCGACGCGGCTGACCGAATCCGGCCTCTCCATCGTGCAATGGAAGCCCGTCACCGGCGCGCTGCCGCCGCTGTCGCAGCAGGAGTGGCAGGAGGGCTTCGAAGAATACAAGCAGATTCCCCAATATAAGGAACTGTTCCCGGACATGGATCTCGCCGGGTTCAAATACATCTACGCCTGGGAATGGGCGCATCGCCTTCTCGGGCGCCTGATCGGCGTCGTTTTCGCCTTGCCGCTCATCTGGTTTTGGGCCAGAGGCCGACTGCCGCGCTCGGTGAAGCCGAAGCTCCTGGGCATTCTGGCGCTTGGCGCGCTGCAGGGCGGCGTCGGCTGGTGGATGGTGGCGTCCGGACTCGTCAATCGAATCGAGGTGGCGCAGGAGCGCCTCGCGATTCACTTGCTGATCGCGGCGCTGATCTTTTCCGCATGTTTGTGGGTGGCAGGCGGCCTTGGCCCGCGCGCCGTTTCTCTCGTGCATGAGGGCGCAGGCCGACTGAAGGCCGTCGCGCAGGCAATCCTCGCCGTGGTCTTTCTGCAGATTTTCGTCGGCGGTCTGGTCGCCGGGCTGCGGGCGGGGCTCATCGACAACACCTGGCCGCTAATGGACGGAGTCTTCATCCCGCCGGCCGACGTGTTATGGCGCTTGGAGCCGGTCTGGACGAACCTCGTCGACAATCCCGTCACCGTCCAATTCTTCCACCGCATGATCGCCTATCTGATTTTCGCTCTGGCGCTCGCGCATCTTCTCGACGCGTGGATGAATGCGGAAGGACGCGCGCGGCGCGGCGCCGGCATCGTGTTCGGTCATGTGCTCATGCAGATCGCGCTCGGAATTGCGACTTTGGTGCTGGTCGAACCGCCTTTCGTCGGCGCGCCGCACCTGGCGCTGGCGCTCGCGCATCAGGCGATCGGCATGGCGGTGCTGGCGGTCGCGACATTGCAGGCGCGGCGCCTGACACAAGATCTGATCGCGGACTGAGGCGGCGGCGTGCAGAATATTCCAATCCTCAATCTTCCCGGCCCGGAATTTCTCAATTTCTTCGGCCTCGTCGTCATCATCGTGCTGGCGGCCGCCTATCTCTGCATCCGCCTCGCGGATCGCACCGATCGCCGCCCGCCGCCGCCTGTGCCGCAAGATCCGGATGCGATGGAGGTCGCCTTCCTGCAGGGCGGCGTCAATCAGGTCATTCGAACGCTGATCTACGATCTTGCGCAGCGCGGCTTCGTCGCTCTCGCCCCCGAAGATCATGTCGTCTCCACGGAAAAGCAGCCCCAGCCGGGCGAACTCAACGCCATGGAGACGCTTTTGCTTGACGCCGCGCAGGCGAAACCGAAAGCGCATGAGCTGTTTGAAGTCCGCAGCCTGCGGCTGTTGCTGCTGGAGCAGCTCGCGCCGGTCCGCGCCAAACTCGCCGCAGAAGAGCTGATCAAGCCCGCAGCGGTGAAGATTTGGCGCCGCCGCGCGCAGATCGCCGGAACGCTGATCATCGTAGGCGTGGCGCTTGCGAAGATTGCTGTCGAGTGGTCGAAGGGTCCGGCGAACCTCGCCTATCTCATCTTTCTCGCCGCCGCTTCCGTCGCCGCGCTCTTCGCGCTCGCCTATGTGATGACCAGAACGCATGCGAGCCGTCGCGGCCACGCCTATCTCGAAGCGATGCGACTCGCCTACGGCGGGCGGCTGAAGGAATCGGTCGCTCACATCGGATCGCCTGGACCCGAGGCGCGCGCGTTCCATGGGGCGGCGCTGTTTCTGATCGGTCTCTACGGATTCTCGCCGCTCAAGGGCACGACGGAGGCGATGTTCGCCGAAGCCTTCAGCCGCGGCTCCCAAAGCCAGGGCGCCGACTGCGGGACGAGCTGCGGCGGCAGTTGCGGCGACGGCGGAGCGAGCGGTGGCGGCGATTGACGCGTCGGCGCCAGATCACGCTGCATTTGGGCGGAATCGCCCAGATGCAGATATCGTGATCGATTCCAAAAGTTTAGAGCGCGCTTTACGCGAAAAACCGGATTCCACTTTTTCGCAGCGCGCTCTAGGCTCCGGCCTCGGCTATCGCCCGCAGTTTCGCGCCGATCTCTTCGCTCATCGAGATGAGGTCGATTTCCTCGAAATCATCGCCGACCATTATTTCGACGCATCGAGAGAGAAGCTCGACGAACTCGACCTTCTAAAATCGCACTTCCCGCTCGTCGCGCATGGTCTCGATCTTTCGATCGGCAGCGCGGAGGGCCTCGATTCGCGCTATCTCGATAAAATCGCCGCGCTGATCGAGCGTGTCGATCCGCCCTGGTGGAGCGAACATCTGTGCTTCTCGCGCGCCGGCGGCGTGAGCGTCGGCCATCTTGCGTCTCTGCCCTATACGCAGGAAGCGATCGATGTCGTCGCGCGCAATGTCGAATGTCTCCGCACGCGCATCAAGACGCCGCTGATCCTGGAAAACATCACTTGCGTTGTGCGCATTCCGGGCAATGAAATGGAAGAGGCTGAATTCATGTCGCGAACGCTTGCGGCGACGGGATGCGGCTGGTTGTGCGACGTCGCCAACATGTATGTGAACGCGAGGAATTTCGGGGTCGATCTCGAAGCGCAGTTCGAGCGCTGGCCATGGGACCGGCTCGTGCAAATTCACTATGCCGGCGGCCGCGCGCGCAACGGCGTGTTGATCGACAGCCATGACGCCGCGACGAGCGAAGCGGTTTGGACGCTCTATGATCGCGTCGTCGCGCGCGCGCCGGTCAAGGCCGTCGTTCTCGAACGCGATGAAAACATTCCGCCGTTCCGCGAGCTCGTCGACGAAGTGGCGCGGGCGCGCGCGACGCTCGTGGAAAACGGGCGATGGCGTTAGCCGAGATTCAGGCGCTGCTGGCGCGCCTTTATACTGACGACGCCCTGCGCCGCGAATTTTTCGAGACGCCGATCGCCGTTTCGACGCGTTTCGGATTGAACGCAGATGAAGCGCAATGCCTCGCCGCGCTCGATCGACGCGAAACGGAAACCTTTGCGCAGAGCCTGATCGGCAAACGCGCGCTCTATGCGCGCAAGGGACTGCCGCTCACGGCGCGCGCTTTGGGCGCTCGATTTGATGCGCTCCTGCGGGAAGCGGTCCGCGGCGGCGGAAAGGATGGCAAAAGTCGCGGGGATGCGGCGGCGCTCGTCGCGCTTCTCGCGCGGCGCCTTGCGCGGGGCGAATTGGAGCCGCTTTGGATCGTCGATCTCGCGCGTTTCGAACTCGCCTTTATCGATGCCGGACGCGCCGGCCCGGCGCTTTTTCTTAAGAGATTCGACTTCGACGTCGGCTCAATCGCAACGTCGCTCGCCAGAGACGAGGCGGTCAAAACCGTTCGACGAAGTACGTTCGGCGTTTGGGCGCGACCGCCGCGCGGCAGGCTGCGCTGGCGGCTGTTCAGAAGCTAAGGCGACGTGGCGAAACAAGTGAATCGTTCGAACGCGCGCCCCCTCTCCCCGCAAGCGGGGAGAGGGGGAAACGCGTCATGATTGGCGCGCTTATT
>JACOWC010000187.1 GCA_016177005.1 Methylocystis sp. | reverse complement strand
GGAACGCCGATCTCGCGCGCTGCGATGGCGGCCACCGTAACGACGCCGCGCGACCGACTTTCGAAGGCGTCGGAGAGCTCCGCCGTCATTGTGACGTGATGACGCTCGGCCTCGCCGAGCGCCGCGCGCGCGGCGCGTAGCGCCTGCTCCAGGCTGGCGACGCTTTCGTGGGGGGCGCAGGCGATCTGCACGACCGCCGTGAGGCGCCCGTCATCCGCGCGCGCCGCCTTGACATGGGCGCCGCCGATATCCCAGCCGATGACCGCCGCCATCCGCCTCTCCCAAAAGAAAAAGGGGAGCCGCGCGGCTCCCCTTCAAATTCGAAGATGCTACGCGGTTCAGTTCGGCGCGAAGGGGTGCTTGGCTTCGTTGCGCTTGGCGACGACTTCCGAAGCCTTCGGCTCGCCCTTGACGGCGCGGGCGATCGCTTCCTTCGTCGCGGTATAATTGTAGTCCTGGATCTTCTTGTCGTCCGAAGCGTCCCAGTGAATGAACACGCCGACCGCAATGAAGATGTCGTCGGCTTCGTCCATCGGGATCACGCCCTCGGCGACCGAATCCGCAACCGCCTTGGCGACGCCATGCTGCGCCGGGCCGAACATCTGCACCGCCTGCTTGGCGCCCTTGATCGTCACCTTGTTGAAGAGGATCGTGTTGGGCTTGCACAGCAGGTTCGGCGCGACCACGGCGAGCAGCGTCGTGAAGCCGTCCTTGTTGTTGACGAGCGCATTGGCGAAAGCGAGCTCGGCGGCCGAGCCGCGCGGACCCATGATCAGGTCGATATGCGCAACTTCATTGCCGTCGCCGACCAGCGACTCGCCGACCAGCATCTTGTTGATTAAAGCCATGTGTTCCTCCCAGAATTCCTCATGATCGCGCGCGCCATTCGGTCCCGAGCGCCTCTATCCCCTCTTCGGCGCCGAGCGAAAAAAGCCCGATCGGACCGGTGGTCAGATAGCCGCGAGTCCATCCCGCGCGCGGCGGACTCAACCATTTTTGCGCGGCCTTGCCAAGATGGCCCCAAGATAATCGGCGAAAAGAACCGCGACGGTCAGATCGGCGCTTGTGCCGGGATTCAACCCACGCTGCTTCAGCGCGCGATCGAAGTCCAAGGCCAGATCGAACGCCGCCTCGCGGCCTTTGGCGTTCTTGAGACTCTTTTCAAAACGCGCCGCCTCGCCGCGGACCGCCTCGGCGGCGGCGGCTCCA
>JACOWC010000003.1 GCA_016177005.1 Methylocystis sp. | reverse complement strand
AAACGCCGCCCCCCGCGTCTCCTTCGTCTCGCTCGGCTGTCCCAAGGCCCTCGTCGATAGCGAGCGCATCGTCACGCGGCTGCGCGCCGAAGGCTACGAACTCTCGCGCACCCACGCCGGCGCCGATGTGGTCATCGTCAACACCTGCGGCTTTCTCGATAGCGCCAAAGCCGAGTCGCTCGAAGCAATCGACGCGGCGCTCAACGAGAACGGCAAGGTGATCGTCACCGGCTGCATGGGCGCAGAGCCGGACGCGATCTTCGAGCGCTTTCCTCAGGTGCTGGCGATCACCGGCCCGCAGCAATATGAGAGCGTCGTCGAGGCGGTGCATCGCGCCGCCGCGCCGGCGCATGACCCTTTCGTCGACCTGCTTCCCGAACAGGGCGTGAAGCTCACGCCGCGCCATTACGCCTATCTGAAAATCTCGGAAGGCTGCGACAACAGCTGCGCCTTCTGCATCATTCCGCATTTGCGCGGGCCGCTCGTCTCTCGGCCGGCGGCCGACGTGCTGCGCGAAGCGGAAAAGCTCGCGCGCGCCGGCGTGAAGGAACTGCTCGTCATCTCGCAGGACACGAGCGCCTATGGCCGCGACATTCGCTACGCCGAGAGCAAATTCGGCGATCGCAGCGTGCGCGCGCGCTTTCTCGATCTCGCGCGCGAACTCGGCGACCTCGGCCTTTGGGTGCGCCTGCACTATGTCTATCCCTATCCCCATGTCGACGAGGTCATGCCCTTGATGGCGGAGGGGAAAATTCTGCCCTATCTCGACATTCCATTTCAGCACGCCGCGCCGAATGTGCTGAAGGCCATGAAGCGTCCGGCGAATGAGGAGAAGACTCTGGCGCGCATTCGCGCCTGGCGCGACGCCTGCCCTGATCTTGCGTTGCGCTCGACGTTCATCGTCGGCTTTCCCGGCGAGACGGAAGATGATTTCGACTATCTCCTGGATTGGCTGGAGGAAGCCGAGATCGACCGCGCCGGCGCCTTCAAATATGAGCCCGTCGCCGGCGCGCCGGTCGAGGCGCTCGGCCTTCCCGCCGTGCCGGACGAGGTGAAGGAGACGCGCTGGCGGCGCTTCATGGAGAAGCAGCAAAAGATCAGCGCGCGGCTGATGAAGCGCAAGGTCGGCAAGCGCCTTTCGGTCATCATCGACGAGCCGGGCGGCGGACCCTCGGGCGCGCGCGCCAAGGGCCGCACCAAGGCCGACGCGCCGCAGATCGACGGCGCAGCCTTTGTCGCATCGCGGCGCCCGCTGCGCGCAGGTGACATTGTCACGGCGAAAATCGAGCGCGCGGAGGCATATGACGTCTATGGCGCGGCGACCTAAAGCAGCCCTATATTGGGGCCAAGCACAGAATATCGGGAGAGAAGCCCATGACCGAAGAACCGCAGGACGAGGGCAAGCCGAAGGAAAACCCGGCGCCCAAAACTGAAGATGCGCCGGCGCAGCCGCATGTGCCGCAGTTCGTGATTCCGCGCAGCCTCTATATCGCCACGGCGCTGATCGTCGTCGGCTCATTCGCGATCACGCTCTTTGTGCGCAATCCCTATACGCAGTCGGTCTCTGAAGGCGCCGGCTTTTACGAGCGCGGCTCCGACAGTTCGCTGCTTTTATGGGTGGCGATCTTCATCGGCATTCCGGCCAGCTTCTGGGCCTATAAGCGCTGGATACTGCCGCTCTTCGAACGCAAGTAGCCTTCGCGCAACTCGGTCGAGGAGCGCTCGAGTCTTGGTCCGTGCAGATAGACGATCGCGGGCGGCGGCGTGACGGCGAGCGTCGCGGCTTCGTTCTCGGGCAGCCGCGCGCTTCTAAAGAAGACCGCGGCCTTGGCGTTCGCCGCTTTGAGCGTCGCGCCCGGGCGGTCGATCACGGCGATCGGCGTCGTCCGCGCGATGTCCCGCCATCGCAGCCAGCGATGGAACTGCAGGAGATTGTCGGCGCCCATGATCCAGACGAAGCGCACGCCAGGACAATGCGCGTGAAGATAGTCGATCGTGTCGCAAGTATAGCGCGCGTCGATTTCGGCCTCGAATCCGGTGAAGGCGACCCGTGGATCGCGCACGATTTTTCTTGCCGCCTCGATCCGCGCGCCAATTGACGGCAGTTCGCTTGCATCCTTGAGCGGATTGCCGGGCGAAACGACCCACCATAAGCGATCGAGCTTCAAGCGCGTCAGCGCCATGCGCGAGACGAGGGCATGGCCCTCGTGCGGCGGATCGAACGAGCCGCCGAAAAGGCCGATGCGCATGCCCGGCGCGTGGGGCGGGAGGCGGACGGGGGCGGCTGTCATACGCCGATATGCGCCGCGGGTTTGGGTTAGATCAAGCTTTGTCAGGCGGCGCGCGGCTCGATCGCAGTCATGGTGGTCTATGATCGTGACATCGAACGGCCCTCCCTCGATCCAGAACGGTCTATCGGGTTGGCGTCCCTTAATTCGTACGAGACACCGCTTTTGCCCCGGCCTTGCGCCACCGATCTGCCAGACGTTCGCGCAGCGCCTTCATGAAGCCAGGCGGTAACATGCCGTAGGCGACGCTGGACGGGTCGCCGCTGACCGCCGGGCGCAGGTCCGGTCCCGGCCAGACGAAATCATTCGCTTCCGTCAACACGACCCATGAACGATCCGAATCCAGCCCGAGGCGCTGTTTGGTGGCAAGGGGGATTTCCAGGGCGTCCGCCGGATCGGCGGGGGCGGAATGCGTGACCGGCAAAACCCGAACAATCGGCGCATCACCCTCACGAAACAGGACGAGAATAATGGCGCAGGGGCGATCCTTCACCCCCTCTTCCCTGCCCTCGCAGGCTTCGCATTCCCACAGATACGAATACCGGATCACCAGACCCGGTTGCGGAGCCGGCCAGTTCACGGCCGCCAGTCTTTCAGCTCCTCATCGAGATGCTCATGGCCGGGCGGGACTTCCGCCTGGGCGATGAGCGCCATTTCCTCTTCGGTGAACTCTTCCAGCTTCACCACGCGCCGGTCGCGGCGCTTGAGGCGGGCATACTCCTCCGCCGAAATCATCACCAGCCGGTCACGGCCGTTTTTGGTGATGGTCACGGGCTCCGAAAGCGCCTTGTCCGCCAGCGCGCCGTAGTTCTTGATGAATTCGGCGGTTGAGACTTTCATATGATGCATTACTCGTATGTTTCGTATCATTCATATGATGGGAAGGAGAGCGAGAGTGCGCAAGTCTTTCCTAGCTGTCCGGGAAACGACCGTTTTTTGGACGGTGCGAAAGCCCGTCAAAAGCAGGTGAATTTGCTGTCAATAATGTATGCACGGAAGCATGCAGCTAAATTGGCCGTACGAAACATTTTTCAGGCCATTCCGTCCACCGCCCTACCCCCGCACCTGGCCGTCGCCGTGAACGCGATATTTGAAGGAGGTGAGCTGCTCCACGCCGACGGGTCCGCGCGCGTGCATGCGGCCGGTGGCGATGCCGATCTCGGCGCCAAAGCCAAATTCGCCGCCGTCGGCGAATTGCGTCGAGGCGTTGTGCAGGACGATCGCCGAGTCGACTTCGTTCATGAAACGCTGCGCCGCTGCGGCGTCGCTGGTGATGATGCAATCAGTGTGATGCGAGCCGTAGGTCTCGATATGTTCGATCGCGCCCTCTATCCCGTCGACGACCCGCGCGGCGATGATCGCGTCGAGATATTCGGCGCGCCAGTCGTCTTCGCTCGCCGGCTTGACCCGCGCGTCGACGGATTGAACCGCTGCGTCGCCGCGCACTTCGCAGCCTGAATCGATCAGCATCGAAACGAGCGGCGCCAGATGCGTCGCGGCGCAGACCTTGTCGACCAGCAGCGTCTCCGCCGCGCCGCAGATGCCGGTGCGCCGCATCTTGGCGTTGAGCAACACGCGCTTCGCCATGTCGAGATCGGCGTCCTGATGCACGAAGACATGCACGATGCCTTCGAGATGCGCGAAGACCGGAACGCGCGCCTCATGCTGCACGCGCGCGACAAGATTCTTGCCGCCGCGCGGCACGATCACGTCGATATTGCCGTCAAGCCCCGCAAGCATGGCGCCGACCGCGGCGCGATCCGCCGTCGCCACAAGCGAGATCGCCGCTTCAGGAAGCCCCGCGGCCTTCAGCCCCGCGACAAGACAGGCGTGAATAGCCGTCGACGAGCGCAGGCTCTCCGAGCCGCCGCGCAGGATCGCGGCGTTGCCGGCCTTGAGACACAGACCGCCAGCGTCGGCGGTGACGTTGGGACGGCTTTCGTAAATCACGCCGATGACGCCGAGCGGCGTCGCGACGCGCTCGATCTTCAAACCGTTCGGCCGCTCGAAGCGCGCCAAAACGCGGCCGACCGGGTCAGGCAGATCGGCGATCTCCTCGAGACCGCGGGCGATGGCCTCGATGCGCGCCGGATCGAGCGTCAGCCGATCGAGGAAAGACGCCGCCGTTCCGCGCGCCTTGGCGTCGGCGACGTCGCGCGCATTGGCGGCGAGTATCGCGCCGCTCTGGCGGCGAATTTCGCCGGCCGCTTCACGCAGCGCCTTGTTCTTGGCGTCGCTCGAAGCAAGCGCTGCCGCCCGCGACGCGGCGCGGGCGGCGCGCCCCAGCGCGATGAGCGAGTCGCTCAAGGTCGCGTCTGCGCCTGCCCGCGCCTCACTGCGTAACGCCTGCGTCATAGCTGTCTCTCGGCAATTGCCCGCGTTTCGCTATCATGGCGTCGCCGGCAAGGAAAGCAGCGGCCTTGCGGGCCTTTGCGCGATATGGAAGAACGGCCCATGTCCGCCCTGCAAGATAATCCTTTTACCGGACCGATCGGCGCCGAATATGACGCGCTGCGGCTGCTGTGTCCGAACGCTCCCCTGCTCGCCCGGATGGTCGGAGAAGAGGTCGCGGAATGGCGGCGCGGCGCGGGGCCGATCGAGGGATTCGAGATCGGCTGCGGCACCGGCATCAGCACGCTGGCGGCGCTTACGGCGCGGGGCGACCTCAAGCTCACCGCGGTCGACAGCGCCCGCGAAATGCTCGATCAGGCGCGCGTCAATCTCGCCGATTACGCGTCTGCAGGCCGAGTCACATTCATCGAAGCCGATGCGCTCGCGGCGTTGCGTGCATTGCCCGACGCGCGCATGGATGTCGTCATTTCAAATTATGCGATCCATAACTTCACTGACGATTACCGTAACGCCGTCGTATCGGAGATTTTCCGCGCGCTGAAACCTGGCGGCCTGTTCGTCAACGGCGACCGCTATGCGATGGACGACGCGACGGCGCATCTTGCCGATACGCAAGCGATTGTGCGGGGATGGTTCAAGATTTTTATCGAGATGAAACGGCTCGATCTGCTGGAAGACTGGATCGTGCATCTGTTGAGCGACGAATCGCCTCGACGCATCATGTATTTCGAGCCGGCGCTCGAGCAGTTGCGCGCCGCCGGATTCGCGCCAGTCACGGTCGAATTTCGCGAGGGAGTCGATACGCTGGTGACGGCAGTCAAGCCGAGCGCGTAAGACCGCCTTAATCAACCAGCATGTCATTCCCGGCGGACCGAAGGTCCGACTGGGAATCCAGAGAAACCTCCACGAACTCAGTTGCCGCCCTGGATTCCCGATCGCGCGCGGAGCGCGCGTCGGGAATGACATACAAACTGACAAGGCCAGTTCCCACTCTTGCGCGTCATGCGCTATAGCGCGCCATGGACCTCGCCCTTCTTGCTCTTTTCGCCTCGCTCGTCACCGCCATTTGCCAGTCCGTCACCGATCTCGGCACCAAGGCGGCGACGCGGACCGCCGACGATCGCGCCATTCTCGCGGCGCAATGGTGCGCGGGCGCGCTGCTGCTGACGATCGCTTGCTTCATCCTCTATCCGGAGCTTCTCGGCGCGCCGCGCGAAACGCTTGCGTCACTGACCAAGCCTGAATTCTGGACTCTGCTCGCCTGGTCGGGCGCGCTCAACGTCTTCGCCTATGCGCTTTATATCCGCGCGTTTCGACTGTCCGACGCGTCGCTGGTCGCGCCGCTCGTGCTGCTCACGCCGGTGCTGATGCTCTTTACCTCGCCGATCATGACCGGCGAACATGCGCCGCCGATGGGCGTTTTCGGCGTGCTGTTCACCGTACTCGGCGTCGGCCTGCTCGACGTTGACCAGGAAAGCGGACGCCGCCTCAACTTCCATGTCTTTGCGCGCGACAAAGGCGCGCGGATGATGATCGCAACCGCCGCGATATGGAGCGTCACCGCCAATATCGACAAGCTCGGCGTCAGGGCGTCGACGCCGCTCGTCTGGATAACGGCGGTGACGATCGTCATCGCGCTGTGCGCCCTGCTCTACTGGCTCGCCGGACGGCGCGCCGCGCCGCGCGTGTTTGCGCTGCGCCACGCCATCGCCGCGGGGTCGGCGATGGCCTTCGGCAGCACGTTGCAGATGTGGGCGCTCACTATTCTGTTCACCCCTTACGTCATCGCCATCAAGCGGCTCTCGGCGCTCTTCACCGTGCTCGCCAGCGGGCATGTGTTGAAGGAAGAGTCGAGCGGCCGAATGTTCGGCGCGGCGGTGATGCTCGCCGGCGCGGTGATGATCGCGCTGGCGCGGGGGTGAGAATTCAATACTGATCGCGACAGTTGCCGCGTCCGCTGTCGAGGCATGACGGAAGTAAACGGCGCAACGCCCATTTTTCCTCTTCGCGCCGCGATCGAGGCTTTCTGCACAAATCTCGACGAGCCGAACCGGCGCATCCTCTTTCAGATTTCCTACCTCGTAGCGGCGCCGTCAAACCCGCGCCAGATGCGACTGGACGTAGACCTCGGCGAGAGGGAGGTCGAGGCCGATCGAAGCCAGATGGATGACGCCCGCCGCATCGACGACCTCGGGGTTTTCCGGCCACTCGCCATTCGCGTTTCGACGCAGCAGTTCGGCTTTTATGCGCGTGGAGTGCACGATCAATATTTCGACGACGCTCGGCAGCGAGGCGTAATGTGGAACATTGTCCCATGTGTCATTGGCGTTGCCGGGCGAAAGCACTTCGATCAGCAGGACCGGATCGGGCATTGTCAGTACGCCCGGCGCGTTTGGCGCGCAGGTCACGCCGAGGTCGGGAATGCGGAAATTCCAGTCCGCGCGAAGGCGCGGCTGCACGCCCGGCGTGACATTGATCCGGCAGCCGGGACGGTTCTCGCGCAGGTGCAAGCCGATCGCGATCGCGAGATTCGACTGGATGAGGCCGTGCGTGTCGTTCGGCGGCGCCATCGCGCGCAAGACGCCGTCGACGAGTTCATAACGCGCATTGGTTCCGTCGCCGGGCCATTCGAGAAAATCGGCGACCGTCATCAATGGCGGAAGCTTGACTTGGGCGCCGGTCATCAGGTTCCACCTGTTGTGAGCGCTGCCGGACCGTCAAACGCCGTCGGATCGGGAATAGGATCGCCGTTCGAGGCGAGAGTTTCTATGAAAACCGCGAGCGCCTCCCCGGCGTTGCGGACAGCCGCTTCGTACGTATCACCCCAGGTCTGGCAGCCAGGCAGCGACGGAAAATAGGCGAGATAGCCGCCGTCTTCCGGATGCGCTTCGATGGCGAGAGGATAGGCGAGGGTCTTGAGCATGAGGAAAGTGTAGCAGGGTCGGCGATTTCGACCAACGGCAACAGATGGTTCCGCGATTCGCTCGGCCGCTCGCCGCGGCGGGGAGGTTTCTGGCGCTCACTCCTCCATCTTCAGCGCCGCGATAAACGCCTCCTGCGGAATCTCGACGCGGCCGAACTGGCGCATCTTCTTCTTGCCCTCTTTCTGCTTCTCGAGGAGCTTGCGCTTGCGCGTCACGTCGCCGCCGTAGCATTTGGCGGTCACGTCCTTGCGGAAGGCGCGCACCGTCTCGCGGGCGATGATCTTGCCGCCCAGCGCCGCCTGGATCGGCACCTGGAACATATGCGGCGGGATGAGCTCCTTTAACTTCTCGCACATCTGCCGGCCGCGCCCCTCGGCGCGGGTGCGATGCACCAGCATGGAGAGCGCGTCGACCGGCTCGCTGTTGACGAGAATGCTCATCTTGACGAGATCGCCGGCGCGATAGTCGGTGAGCTGATAGTCGAAACTCGCATAGCCCTTCGAGATCGATTTTAAGCGATCGTAGAAATCGAACACGACTTCGTTGAGCGGCAGATCGTAGACCGCCATGGCGCGCTTGCCGACATAGTTCAAGTCGACCTGAACGCCGCGCCGGTCCTGACAAAGCTTCAAGACCGAACCAAGATAGTCGTCGGGCGTCAGGATCGTCGCCCTGATCCAGGGCTCCTTGATCTCCTCGATCTTCACCACATCCGGCATGTCGGCGGGATTATGCAATTCGATCTCGTCGCCGTTCGTCAGCGTGATCTTGTAGATGACCGACGGCGCCGTCGCGATGAGATCGAGATCGAATTCGCGCTGCAGCCGCTCCTGGATGATTTCAAGATGCAGGAGGCCCAGAAAGCCGCAACGGAAACCGAAGCCGAGCGCGGCCGAGGTCTCCATTTCATAGGAGAAACTCGCATCGTTCAAACGCAGCTTGCCGATCGCCGCGCGCAAATCCTCAAAATCGGCAGCGTCGACCGGAAAGAGCCCGCAGAACACCACCGGCTGCGCCGGCTTGAAGCCGGGCAGCGGCTCGGCGGTCGGCTTCTTGTCGTCGGTGATCGTGTCGCCGACGCGCGTATCGGCGACCTGCTTGATCTGCGCGGTGATGAAGCCGACTTCGCCAGGGCCGAGCGCGGCGACATCCTGCATCTTGGGGCGGAAGACGCCTATCTTGTCGACCTCATAATGGGCGTCCGTCGCCATCATCTTGATCTTCTGGCCCTTCTTCAAGGTTCCGTCGAAGATGCGCACCAGCACGACGACGCCGAGATAGGCGTCGTACCAGCTGTCGACGAGGAGCGCCTTCAAGGGCGCCTTTTCATCGCCGGACGGCGGCGGCAGGCGCGTGACGATCGCCTCGAGCACGTCGGGGATGCCGATGCCGGTCTTGGCGGAGATCAGCACGGCGTCGGAAGCGTCGAGGCCGATCACTTCCTCGATCTGCTCCTTGATGCGGTCGGGCTCAGCGGCGGGAAGGTCGATCTTGTTGAGGACGGGAACGATTTCATGTCCCGCGTCGATCGCCTGATAGACATTGGCGAGCGTCTGCGCTTCGACGCCCTGCGAGGCGTCGACGACGAGGAGCGAGCCCTCGCAGGCCTTGAGCGAGCGGGACACTTCATAGGCGAAGTCGACGTGGCCGGGCGTGTCCATCAGATTGAGGACGTAATCCTTGCCGTCCTTGGCCTTGTAGTTGAGGCGCACGGTCTGCGCCTTGATGGTGATGCCGCGCTCGCGCTCGATGTCCATCGAGTCGAGCACCTGCTCGACCATCTCGCGCGCTTTGAGCGTTCCGGTCTCCTGAATGAGCCTGTCGGCCAGAGTCGATTTGCCGTGGTCGATATGCGCGACAATCGAGAAATTGCGGATATTTTCGATTTTGTGGGCGGTCATGGGCGCGGGATAGCAGCGCGCGCCCAGGAAGGAAAGGGCGCGCCAGGCCAGATCAGCGCCATTGCCCGCCCCCGGCGCCTGGAGCCGGCGCCGGAACTCGCAAGAAGGCTATTTCTTTGCCATTCGCGCCTCAAGCTCCGCCTTGCCGCGGTTGAACAAGTCAATCGCCTTGGGGGCGGCCCAGCGAATGAAGGCGTCCGCCGCCTTCACGGCGATGCAGCCAACCTGGGTCACGACGGCGACCGTCTTGTCGAACCAGGGCAGAGCCGGACTATCAGCGGGAATCTTTCCCCTTGCCCAGGCGACGCCGTTCTTGGTCTGTTGCGAGGCCAGATTCCACAACACGACGCCAGGATCGGACGAAGGCGCAGCGGCGATCGCGTGGCGCAGCCTGACGACCTCCGCGGCGGCCTCGTCGGCGCGGCGATTGGCGGCGTCGAGCTGCGTAGACGTCAGGAGCGCTTTCGCCGAAACGTCGGCCTTCTCCCCCGCGAGGCGGTCGCGCTCCGCGGTCATCGCCGCAAGGCTGTCCCGGAGGTCGTCGCGCTCCTTGGCGTAGGCGTTGGCCTTTGCGACGATCTCGGATTTTTCGAAAATCTGGCGGTCGCGCTCCATGCGCGTCGCCTTCAACTGCTCCTGCAGATTGTTCAATAGGGAGCGGGAAACCGTATCTTCAGGTTGCGACGAAATATCATCGGACATGGCCGCCTCCTATGGAGAGGGATGGCTCGCCAAGGGCGATCAAGGTCGCACGCGAGCACAACGGAAAGGACCTCGGCGGCGGTTCGGCCTCTAAATCGCGCGCCAAGCGTGGACATGTTTAATGTCAAAAAAATGATTCGGCAAAATCGGGGCGGCGGCGCTGATTATTGCACACCGTCCCGCCGTGGATTGCTCGGCTCAACGGGCGCGACCGACGGCCGATTGCAGTCGCTGCGCAGCCGACAGGCAGTCGTGTGGCGCCGCCAAGCATTTGTCGCGCGCGGCGCCGGCGATCGCATCGCCGCCGGCATGAATGAGCGAAGAGACCTCATCGATGGCGTTCTCCGCAAGGCCGCCCGTCTTCTTCTGCCTTTCATGGCGCGCGACCGCGTTTTTCGTTGCGACCGGCGCCTGATCGGCGCGCCATTGCAGCGCGACGAGAACCAGGAAAATGCAGATGGCGCATTTGACGAGAAAAACCAAAATCGTCCCCATGACCGAATGCGGCTTTGCTGAAAGGAATGTCGCGGCCGGGTTGAGCATTGGTAAACGATTGATCGGATTTCTTGCTGAGAGAGCGCCGGCAACAAAATGCAAACCATGTCGACGCGTCGTCAAATAACTCCTGAGATTTTCTCTGCGGCTTAGCGGCTGCTTAAGGACGCTCTGCTACCTCTTTTGGCAGTGAGGAGCGTGCGTCTTGAGTAGTTTCGCCGACGACAGCCAATATGAGTCTTGCGTGAGCGCCGCGTTGCATGAGCGGGTCGCCGGACGGCCGGTGGACGAAGCGCGTCATCGCGCGTTCATCGTCGCACGGCTTGTCGTCGCCGCCTGCATCGCGCTCATGGCGCCGCTGTTTCTATTTTTTTATCGCGCCCCGACGACGGCCGAGACCGTCATTTTCCTTATTGCCCAGACGCCGCTGATCTCCGTCATCGTGCTGTCGCGCACGGGAGATCTGCGCACCGCGCGGAGCCTCTCCATCGGCGGTTGGCTTGCCGCGGCGACGGCCATCCGCGCGCTTACGCCGGGCTATGACGCCATTTCGGTGGCGCTGCTGCTCGTTGCGCTCATTGAGTCCGCGCTCACGCCCGAATTTGGCGCGGCGGTCGTCGTCGAAGTCGTCGCCGTCGCCGTTCTGGCGCTGACCGCCGGCCAGAATCTGCGGGCGTCCCGCGACCTGCTGACCGAACATGCGGCGGCGGCGGGCTTCCTCGCCGCGACATTGCTGCTTTACGTCGCCACCCTTGTCTACGGCGCC
Organism: Methylocystis sp.; assembly: GCA_016177005.1. Lineage (GTDB taxonomy): Bacteria > Pseudomonadota > Alphaproteobacteria > Rhizobiales > Beijerinckiaceae > Methylocystis. The sequence goes on along the minus strand of JACOWC010000003.1, from coordinate 8,469 downwards.
GTCAGCGTGGAGAAGACCCGCGCTCGGGCCGAAGCGCGCAACGACCGCGACCTCATGCTCCTGACCGGGGCGGTCGGCGACATTCTGCTGCATCTCGATCGCGCCGGCTTCGTGAACGCGGTCATGGGCGAGAGGCATCGCGCCTTTGGCCTCAATCGCAGAGATCTGATCGGGCGCGAATTCTTCCAGCGCATTCATGTCGCGGATCGGCCGGCCTTTCTGCAGCTCGTCGCCGACGCATTTGACGGCAAGGCGACGGCGACCGTGGCGGTTCGCGTTCAGGTTGGCGTGACGCGCAATCTAGCCAACGAATCTGTCGAGCCGGCGTTCGCCTATTTCGAGGCGCGCATGCGCCGCGCCCCGTCCAATGGCGAAAATGGCGCGCCCGACGCCGTCTTCTGCGCCCTGCGCGACGTGAACGCCGGCATAGAAGCCGACATCGCCCTTGCCGCGGATCGTGCGGCGGCCGAGCGCGCAGGCTCGAGCAATGTGCGCATGCTCGCCGACGTCAGCCATGAATTGCGCACGCCGCTCAACGCCATCATCGGCTTCTCTCAAATGCTGGCGACCAACCAGATTTCGCCGTCGGAACCCTCCAAACAGCGCGAATACGCGTCGATCATCAGCGACTCGGGGCGCCATCTGCTCGAGATCGTCAACTCGATCCTGGACGTCTCCAAGATCGAATCCGGCGCCATGCACATCGAGCCTGAGTCCTTTGCTCTGCAGACGCTCGCCGATCAGTGCTGCGACATGATGCAGCTGAAGGCCGATCAATCGGGCGTGAAATTCGTGCGCGAATATGACGAGGCCCTTGGCGAGATTGTCGCCGACAAGCGCGCCTGCCGGCAGATCCTGATCAACCTGCTGTCCAACGCCGTGAAATTCACGCCCCCCGGCGGAACGGTGAAGCTGCTGATTCAGGCTGGCGGAAATCAGGCGATCCTCGCCGTCGCCGACGATGGCGCGGGCATCGCCCCCTGCGATCTCGCGCGTCTCGGCGATCCCTTCTTTCAGGCGCGCGCATCATCCGACCGCCGCCATGAGGGGACGGGCCTCGGCCTTTCCGTGGTGCGCGGACTCGTGGGTCTGCACGATGGTTCGATCACCGTCGAAAGCGGGCCTCGGGCGGGCACGACCGTTTCCGTGCGACTGCCGCTCGATTGCCGCCATCGTCGCGGCGCGACCGGCGGTCCGACGAGAATTGAAGCGATCGCGCGTCCGGGCGGCGCGCCTGCGGCGGCGCTCGTCGTCGCAGAACCAGCAACGGTGAAGAAAATTGCCTGACGCCTCGCTCTACGCCTCACGCTTTCAGGCTTCGCCCAGCGATCGCGCGGCGCGGCGCGACGTAAACCGCAGTGGTCGCCGCTCATTCCTCGCCCGCGCGTTCGGCGCGAGACGCATGGGCGTCATGCTCATCCTCGGCATCGCCGCCGTGGCGGCGATCGGCGTGCCCATGAACGCGTTGTTTTTCCAGGACGGAAGACATCCGGCGCCGCTCTTCTCGACTGAGCCTTCGAATGCGGCGAGACTCGCGCCGAGGCCGCCGGCGCGGCCGGCCGCGATCGAAACTGCGCGAACCGAGCGGGAGACGGGCGTTCAGGCGCGGCCTGCGCCCAAAGACGCCATCGCCAGCAAGCTCGAAAAGCTCGACGCCAACCTCGACGCCGGCAAGGCCGAGCCGGCAAAGGCTGATCTGACGCGCGCAGCCGACAAGACCCGCGACGCCATCGGCCTGTTGATCCTTGCCAAAGCGCCGCCTGTCGCAAGCGCTGACAAGGCGGAAAAGCCCGAGAAGCCGGCAAGCGCCGAGAAGACCGCGGCGGTCGACAGGCAGCACGTCCTTTACGCCCAGCGCGCGCTCTTGCGGCTTGGCTACGTAGTGCGCGCGGACGGCGTTTGGAACAGCGCGACGCGTCGCGCTTTGGAGAAGTTCGAACGTGACGCCGGCCTTCCGGCCAAAGGCCAAATTACGCCCAAGCTTCTTCAGCAGCTTGCGACGCTTTCCGGGTTAGCTCGCCCCTAACTTGCGCGGGTTCGACAATCCCGCCGCTCAAGCGCTAATCTGCGCCCTTATGCGCCTGAGGTCCGACATATTCGTCTCCGCGCTGATCCGTCGCGCGGAGACGCAAGGCGCTGTCGCCATGCTGCGCCGGCGCGGCGCCGCCGAGGCAGGCGCGATCTTCGTCAAGCTTGATCGGCTTGACGGGCGGACCGCGGTCTATGGCCCCGCCCCGCAGACGGAAGAACCGCCGATGGGAGTCGATCGTCTGTTCGCGCGGGTCCACGCGGACGACTGGCTTGATCCGGCGGGCGCCGAACAGCGCCTCAAGCGCGAGATCATGTTCGACCCCGACCTCTGGATCGTCGAGATTGAGGATCGCGAAGGTCGGGTATTCGTCGACCTCGCCGCGTAAAGCGCTCGACGCTTGTGACACGGATTCCGGCTGATCCGTTCGGTTGGACCATGTCATTCGTCGAGTAGGCACGAAGGCCTGACCGGGAAACCAGAGTCGATTCAGGAATGCTGGTCTTGCTGTAGATTCCCGATCGCGCGCGTCGGGAATGACATCCGAGCCGTTCAAACGGATTTCGTGTGAAATATCGCGTTAAGCGGACTGATCGAGCTTGCGCGACGGCCGCGGCAAGGATTGCGTCGGCGTTGCGCGCCGCCACGTCAACGCGCCCGAGTCTTCTCGCGTCGGGCGACGAGACGTCTCGCATTCCGGTCGTGCAGCCCCGGTCATTGCGCTGACGATTCGCGCCGCTGCGCGCTGCGGCGTCGATCGAATCAAGCCGGTCAAGGCGCGCACGACGTCGGCGCTCGGTTCGCTGCTCGGATAAGCGGAAATAATGCGCGTCGCCGATTCAAGCGGAACGCCGATCGCACTGAGCGCGAGAGCGAACGCTTCGCCGAGATGGTCGGCGACGATCGCGCGCGCGCGATCCTTTCGGCACTCGAGCGCCTCGGAAAGGAGAGCGGCCATGGCGCCGCGATCATGGCGCTGCGCCGCCGCTTCCACTTTCGCGACGACGTCGGCGTCGGCGCGAAGCGGCGCCTCGGTCGCGCCGCTCGCCAGAATTTGTCGACAGGCGCTGAGCACGATGGCCATGCGCTCGAGGCGGCTCGCCGCCAGGAATAGCGGTTCCGGATCAAGATCGAGATCATCGCGGTCGAGCAGCATGCGCGCGAGCGCCAAATCATCTCGCGCCGCCATGACCAACGCGCGCCGCGACGCCGAATCAAAATGCGCGGACAGATTGCCGGCGAGCGCGCGACGCACTTCACGCTCGCTGCGCGAGGCAAGCGCCAGCATCGTCTCCCGATCAAGATCGCGCCGGCGGGCGATGGCCGCCGCGAATTGCGCCGGCCCCTTCTCCGCGGCGACGATCATGTCGCGACGCGCCAGATTTGGCGCGAATTGAAAGGCGAGCGCAGCCGCAGCGCCGCCCTTGTCGAACAGACGGCCGAAAATCGAGGCAGGTGTTTCGGGATGGAAGCAGAGCGGCAATGCCACGCGCGCCGCTGTTTCAGAGTCGACAATGTCGATAAGGCCGAGCGCGAGCTTTTCGAACTGCCGGATGTCAGCGGCCGGATGCATCGATCGCTCGACAAATTGTTCGACGGTCGCGCGAAGCAGCGACGCGTCAACGATCCGACGCTGTTCCTTATCGGCGCCCATTACAGCAACACCACTCGAAGCCATACGCAACTTGCGAAAAAATTAGCATCCGGTCGTTGACGGAACATTAACCCTCGTGAACTCCTAATCGTCCAGACGACTGATATATTGTCGGCGGAAGGAGTTCTGGAGGCATCGCCAATGGGGAAGGTCATCGCCTTCCAGCCCCGCACGAGAGCGGCGACGCGCACAGGCGCCGCGCAGCGCGACGCCGAGATCCTGTTCTTTCTGGGCGTGCGCTACGTGCGGATGGACGACGCGCTCTGCGACCAAAGAACGATGACCGCGCCAGAGTCTTGTGGCGCGCCGTCGAACGGCGGCAAGCGGCGGGGCGCTAGATCACGCTGCATTTGGGCGGCATCGCCCAAATGCAGATAACGTGATCGATCTCAATAGATTAGAGCGCGCTCGGCGCGAAATGCCAGCATCCACTTTTTCGCCAGCCGCGCTCTAATCCGCGCCTGACTCAATCGGCAAGGACAAGCGCCCAATAGACCTTATATTTCGCGCCAGGCGCATAGGCCGTTGCGATGCCCATTCGCCTCACGCGCTTATCCAACATGCGCGCATTATGCGGCGCAGAATCTCGCCAACCGGAAAAGGCTTCCGCCAGCGTGCGATAGCCTGCGGAAACATTCTCCACGGCCGCCGGCGTTTGAACGCCTGCGCCGGCGAGACGGTCGCCGAGTTCGCCGCGCGCCGCAAGATCGCCGCTTTGCGCCATGTCCCGCGCCTGCGCCTCGGCGACGCGTTGCAGACCCTCGTCGAGAGTCAGAGCGCCGAGCCCGCTGTTGCGCCGATACAGCGAGATCATGTCGCGCGCCGCTACAGTGTCGACGCGCGCGCCGGCCGTCGCCAGAGAGCGATAGATCGGCGGCTCCGACCCTGTCGCCGGCCGCGCCGGGTCGGGCGCGGCGTTACAGCCGGCAAGAACGCCGAGGGCCGCAAGAGGCGCAAAGCGAGAACGAAGCGACGCGAACATCACGCGCATCTCGCTCCCCATTGTTTGAGAAACAATGAACGCCGAATTTTTACTTCGCCGGCGCGTTTTCGGTTTCTTCTGCGGTCTCTTTGACGGCGTCGGACTTTTCGGGCTCCGCGTCTTCGCTCTTTCCGCCGATCAGATCAGCCTCGATCGCAAGAGCGCTCGCCGCTGCGGCGGCGGCGAGCTTATCGAGTTCCGGTATTTGGACGATTGTCGGCGCCGGCGCGGCGACAGCCGGACCAATCGTGATTCCAGCTTCGCTGAGGCGTTGGTAAAGATCGAAGTGCAGATCGCTACGCACGCGCGCGGACTGCTCGACATCCTCGACATAGCACCACAGTTCGAATTTGAAGGCGTTCGCCTCCATGCCGAGGAACATCACCTGAGGCGCGGGAATCCGCAATACGCCATCCTGGGCGCGCGCAACGGCAAGAAGAATGTCGCGCATTCTCTCCGGATCGACGCCGGCATGGGGCGAGATGGCGATCTTGATGCGGCCGACCTTGTCGCCGCGCAGCCAATTTTTGACGACCCCCGCGACGAGATTGGAGTTCGGCACAATCATCGTCGCGCGATCGAAGGTTTCGATCTCAGTGGAGCGGACATTGATGCGTTTGACATAGCCCTGCTCGTCGCCGACCACGACCCAGTCGCCGACGCGAATGACGCGCTCCCAGAGCAGAATGAGCCCGGAGACAAAATTGTTGACGATCGACTGCAGGCCAAAGCCGATGCCGACTGAAAGGGCGCCGGCGACGATCGCAAGCTTCTCGAAACCGAGCCCGACATAAGACAGAGCGAGCGCCGCGGCGAAAATGAATCCGACATAGCCGAGCGTCGCGCTGATCGAATTGCGCAAACCAAGATCAAGTCGGGTCAGCGGCAGAAAACGCGTGTCAAGCCAGCGGCGCAGGCCTTGAGTCGCGGCGAGCGCCGCGGCGAACACCAGCATCGCCACAATCGCGCTCGACGGCGAGATGGTGACGTCGCCGATCCTGAAGGAAATGAAAGCCGAACGAACATTGGCGAGGAAATCGCCGGACTCATAGCCGAGCGGCGCGATCGCCGCGAGCGCCGCCGCCAGGAAACAGAGCAGCGTGGCGACGCCGGACAGCAGCACGGCGAAAGGCGCAAGCTGCCCGCGGCCCACGCCAAGACCGCTGATCATATTGCGGCCGAGGAAACTCGTCGGCGCGAACGCGGCCTCAACGCCACCGCGCAAGAGCGTGACGACAACGTAGAGTATCGCCAGGACCGCCGCGGTCCATCCGATTTGCAGAATGACGAAATTGGCGAAAGTGACATAGCCGGCCCCGCATGCGCCAAGGAGTGCGAGCGCCAACAGGGCGCCGAAGAAACGCGCGACGCTCACCCAGTCGCGATCCTCCGCCGTCGCAACGGCCGCGCCCTCCTCGACTTCGACGCGGTTGGGCAGATTGAAGAGCGCGAATGCGACGAGCGCCGCGACGATCATCACGCCGAGCCCGCGCGTCACGATGACGAGAGAAAGCCCGGCCTGCACGGATTCTTCCAGTTGCTCAAGGAAACGCGCCGCCGAAAAAGTAAACGCCGCCAGCGTGACGAGCTGCGTGAAGAATTTGGCGAGACGATCGCCTGGATCGATGAGCCGCCAACTGGGATGCGATGGAGCGAACGCCGCCCGCGCGATGGCGTAGGCGAAGGCGACGCGCGCCACGCCCTCGACAAAGCGCCGCCAAACCGGTTCGAGCGTTGCGTCAACGAGATCGAAATCGTCGAACGCAAGGCTCAGCGCGCCAACCGCCGCAACCGGCGCGACCGCCACGACGAGCGCCGACCATCCGGCGACCGCCGCCTTGCGCAGCGGCGTCGGCGTGGCGCTCCCGTCGACGCGCCTCGTGACCCTCCGCGCCATGAACAGCGCCAGAGCGACGCCTGCAGCGATCAGAAAAAGAGCCGCGAAAAACTGCGCGCGCTGGCCGCTGTTGACGCGATCGGCGAAATTCGCCGCCCGGCCGGAAAGAAAACTCGCCGACACGCTGGCGACTGTCGGCGCTTCCTCAAGCGCGGCGCGCCACAATTCAGGCGAGAACAGACCCGCGGTGCGCAGAAAAAGATTCTTCGTAAAGAGTCCGCGCTGACGCGCGACGATCGTTACGATGACTTGTCGCGCTTCGAGCTGCATGGCGCGCGCGCGTTTCAACGTCGCGTCGATCGCATCGAAAAGGCGACGCTGTTCTTCAAGCTCGGCGTTGACGCTGGCGCGCGCCGCCGCATCGGGCGATTCCGCTTCATTCGGCGCGGCCTCGGGCGCGGCGTCCGGCGGACCTGTCGCCGGCGGCGGCTTGGCGACGGCGTTCTTGGCGGGCGGCTTGAGCGACGGTTTGGGCGACGGTTTGGGCTCCTGCGGCTTCTCGGGCGCTTTGGGCGCTTCCTGAGCTTTGGCGGCGGCGGGCGCAAGCTCCTTCAGTCTGGCTTCGACGGCCGCAAGTCGCGGCGTCAACATTTCGATCGTCTCGCCCAGCTCGCGGGGCAGCGGTTCGACGCGGGCGCGCAGATTGCGCAAGCCGGCGTCGGAAAGCTCAGGCTGCTCCAGCGTTCGTTGCACGTCATCAAGCGTTGCGCGAGCGCGATCGAGACGCGCGTTGAACTGGTCGATCGAGTCCGGCGCGTCGTCGGCGCGCGCGCCGGGAGCGGCCAGCGTCGCAATCAGTATGGCGATCAGGAGCGTCAGCTTGCGCACATGTCTTCCCAAAGTGGAGGGAGCCTATGGAGAGCGTGAGCGAAAACTCAGTCTTTCGGCGGATCGAGTTCGTCGCGGTAGGACCGTTTCTCGCCGTTTCGATCGACGATGGTCCATCCTCCGTTCCCGTCCGGCTCGGCGGCGCCGTCGGCGATCCGCGCCTTGCCGAAGCCGCCGGGGATGTCGAGCACATAGGCCGGCAGCGCGACGCTGGTCACGCGGCGCGACAGCTCTGCGTAGAGTCGTCGCCCAGCCGCAAGGCTGAGCCGAAAATGCGCGGTTCCTGGCGCAAGATCGGGATGATGCAGATAATAAGGCCGGACCCCCAGACTTGCCAAATCGCGCATCAGGCGCTCCAGAACGTCGACATGGTCATTGACGCCTTTGAGCAGCACGGTCTGCGACAGGAGATTTGCTCCCGCCGCGCGCATCTGCGTGATCGCCGCGCGGGCCGACTCGGTCAATTCGCGCCCATGATTGACATGCAAGGCGACGAAAAGAGTCTTGCCGCTTTGGCGAAGCGCCGTGAGGCGATCGCGCGTGACCAGATCGGGCGCAACGGTCGGCGCGCGCGTATGGACCCGCAACAGCGCGACATGCGGGATTTCGGCGAGACGGCGCGACACGGCTTCGAGTCGACGCGCCGACAGCATCAAGGGATCGCCGCCGGTCAGGATCACTTCAAAGATCTGCGGTCGGTCCGCGATATAGTCGAGCGCCGCCGTGACGTGTCGCTCGGGCAGCAGATCGCCCTTGCCGCGTCCAACCGTCTCGCGACGAAAACAGAAACGGCAATAGACCGGGCAAACCGACAGGAGCTTGAGGAGCACGCGATCGGGATAGCGATGCACGAGGCCCGGCAGCGGCGAATGGACGTCGTCGCCGATCGGATCGGCCCGCTCCTGCGGCGTCGTGGCGGCTTCTCGCGGGTCGGGAATAAACTGTCGTGCGATCGGATCGTTTGGATCGTCGCGGTCGATCAGCGCCGCGATTTCCGGCGTGACCGCGATGCTGTAGCGCGCCGCCACATCATCGAGACCGTTGACCGCGTTCATCAGGCGCGCGTCAACCAAATCGGC
>JACOWC010000162.1 GCA_016177005.1 Methylocystis sp. | reverse complement strand
CGTCTTGGGGATTCATGATGTGCGCGGCGCGCGTCCTGCCGGCATGAACGACTCTCAGTTCATAACCTGCGTGGTCATAGAGCCGCCATGCGTCAGTTTCAGCCCAGGGCGACCATTCGTCGCCGGCTGATCTACTCGCATCAAGCGCCGTGCGCCGGACGCGCGAGAGAAAAGCCGCGCCGGCCGCCGCAACAAGGACGCGATCCAAATCGAGGTCCGTAGCGGCAGGAAGAGTCAGCGTGTCGATATTGTTGACGACGAACTCCGTGTCATAATTCCCGCGCGCCATCGCATCGCTTTTGGAGATCGCCCGCAGCAGATCGAGATTGGCGGCGACGCCGAAGATCTCGACTTGGTCGAGCGCCGCCTGCCAGCGACGCAGCGCCTGCTCGCGGCTCTCGCCGTAAACGATCAGCTTGGCCAAGAGCGAATCATAATAAGGCGTGACGCGATCTCCGGCGCGAACGCCAGAATCGATGCGCAGGAAAGGCGCGTCCTGCGGCGCGCGAAAGTGAACGATATCGCCGGACGAAGGGATGAATCCGCGCGCCGGATCTTCGGCGCAGATTCGCGCCTCAATCGCGCAGCCGCTTGTCTTCAGATCATTCTGAGTCACGGGAAGCGGCGCGCCACAGGCGATGCGCAGCTGCCATTCGACGAGATCCTGGTTCGAAACCATCTCCGTGACGGGATGTTCGACCTGCAGCCGCGTATTCATCTCGAGAAAATAGAAGTGGTCGTCGCCGACCAGGAATTCGACCGTCCCGGCGCCGATGTAGCCCGCCGCTCGCGCCGCTCGGACCGCAGTCTTGCTCATCTGTGCGCGCAAAGACGGCGTCAGGCCGGGCGCAGGCGTCTCTTCGACGATTTTTTGGCGCCGGCGCTGCAAGGAGCAGTCGCGCTCAAAAAAGGATATGACGCCGCCATGCGAGTCCGCGAAAATTTGGATCTCCACATGCTTATAGCCGGAGAAATATTTCTCGATGAACAGCGTATCCTCGCCAAAGGCGGCGCGCGCTTCGCGCCGGGCGCTTTCGAGCGCGGCGCCCATTTCTTCGGCCGCTCGAACGATGCGCATTCCCCTGCCGCCGCCGCCGGCCGACGCCTTCACGAGCAAGGGAAAGCCGATGGCGCGCGCCGCCTCGATGAGTTCAGCGTCATCGCCGCCGCTTGAACCGGGCGCTACAGGCGCCCCTGCCCGCTTCATCGCGGCCTTGGCTTCGCTCTTCGACCCGAGAAGCCGCATCGCGCGCGGCGGCGGTCCAACGAAGATCAGTCCATTCGCCGCGCAGCTTTCAGCGAAATCCGCGTTCTCGGAAAGAAAGCCGTAGCCGGGATGAATCGCATCCGCCCCGGACCGCCTTGCGATCTCGATGATCCTCTCGATCGACAGATAGCTGTCGCGCGCCGGCGCCGGTCCGAGAAGATAGGCTTCGTCGGCAAATTCGACATGCAGCGCGTGCGCATCGGCTTCGGAATAGACGGCGACCGTCGCGACGCCCAGTCTATTTGCAGTCCGCATGATTCGGCATGCGATCTCGCCGCGGTTCGCGATGAGGAGCTTGCGCATCATCTCAATCGGCCGCGATCCAGCCCGGCGGGCGTTTTTCGAGAAATGCGGAAAGGCCTTCCTGCGCCTCGGCGCTCGTTCTCCTCGCGGCGAGACGATGCGCGGCCTCGCGCAACAGCTCCGCCTCGACGCCGTGGCCGTCGCATTCCGAAAAGAAGCTTTTGACATCCGCCTGCGCGCCCGGCGCGCCGCGCAGCAAATCGGCGACGATCGCCGACTGCGCCAGGCCGAGCTCCAACTTTGGGGTCACGCAATGAACGAGCCCCAGCCTCTGCGCCTCGGCGGCGGAAAACCGCTCCGCCGTCAATGCGTATCGGCGCAGCTGGCGCAGGCCAATGGCGCGAATGAGAAAGGGCGAGACGATCGCCGGAAGCAATCCGAGCCGCACCTCGCTAAGCGAGAAGGACGCGTCTTCGGCGGCGATTACGATATCGCAACACGCCAGCAGACCGACGCCTCCGCCGACGACGACGCCCTTGGCCAGGGCGATCGTTGGTTTTGATACGGCGTCTACAACGTGCAGCATGCGCGCGAGCGCCAAAGCGTCCTGTTCATTGGCGTACGACGACCCTTGGGCGACCCGGAGCATCGAGCCGATGTCGCCGCCGGCGCAAAAATAGTTTCCGGCGCCTTCAATAGTAATGATTCGAACGTCGGCGCGCGCGTCCAGCGCTTCGACGGCGTCCTTGAGAAGGCCGACGAGCTCGGAGTCGAGCGCGTTGCGCTTTTCCGGACGGTTCAGCGTCAGGATCGCGACGCCCCTGGCGTCAATCGATTGCAGCAATGCCGCCATGAATGATCGCTCACATACGGAACAGGCCGAACCGCGTTTCTTCGATCGGCGCCTTCAACGCGAAAGATAGCGCGAGAGCGATCGTTCGTCTCGTATCAAGCGGGTCGATGACGCCGTCGTCCCAAAGCCGCGCGCTCGAATAGAGCGGCAGGCTTTGGCGCTCATATTGTTCGCGAATCGGGCGCGCGAATTCTTCCTCCTCGGCCGCCGAAAACTCCTTCTTGCGTTTCGCCATGGCCTCCCGCTTGACGCGCGTCAGCACGCTTGCCGCCTGCTCTCCGCCCATGACGCCGATGCGCGCGCCAGGCCATATCCACAGGAATCGCGGCGCGTAGGCGCGTCCGCACATGGCGTAATTGCCCGCGCCGAAGCTGCCGCCGACGATGATCGAGAGCTTCGGGATCGCGGCGGTCGCCACCGCCGTCACCATTTTCGCCCCTTCCTTGGCGACTCCCGCGCTTTCATATTTCGCGCCGACGATGAAGCCCGTGGTGTTGTGCAAGAACAGCAGCGGCGTTTTGCGTCGCGCGCAAAGCTCGATGAAATGCGTCCCTTTCTGCGCGCTCTCGGGAAACAAGACGCCATTGTTGGCGACAATCCCGACGGGATAGCCATAGATATGCGCGAATCCTGTCACCAGCGACGGGCCATAGAGCTTGCGGAATTCGTCAAATTCGCTGGCGTCGACCAGGCGCGCGATCGCCTCGCGGATGTCGAACTGCTTTCGCGGGTCCTGCGGCAGCAGGCCGTAAATTTCAGAGGGGTCGTAGCAAGGCTGCGCAGGCTTTCTCACCGGAACCTCGATGGTCCCGGCAGGTCCGAGATTGGCGACGATATCCCGCGCGATCTGCAACGCATGCGCATCATTCTCGGCGCAATGGTCGGCGACGCCGGAACGACGACAATGCACGTCGGCCCCGCCGAGCTCCTCGGCGCTCACCGCCTCGCCGGTCGCCGCTTTGACGAGCGGCGGTCCGGCCAGAAATATCGCGCCTTCATTGCGGACGATGATCGTTTCGTCGCACATCGCCGGCACATAAGCGCCGCCGGCGGTGCAGGAACCCATGACGACAGCGATCTGGGCGATGCCCCGCGCGGACATCATCGCCTGATTGTAGAAAATCCGGCCGAAATGATCGCGGTCGGGAAAAACGTCCTCCTGGCTCGTCAGATTGGCGCCGCCGGAGTCGACAAGATAAAGGCAAGGCAAATTGTTCTGAGCCGCGATCTCCTGGGCGCGAAGATGCTTCTTCACCGTCAGGGGAAAGTAGACGCCGCCTTTGACCGTGGCGTCATTGGCCACGATCAAGCATTCGCGCCCGCTCACCCGCCCTATGCCGGCGACGACTCCGGCGGCTGCGACGCGGCCATCGTACATGCCGTGGGCCGCGAATGGCGCGATTTCGAGAAAGGGCGAAAAGGGATCAATGAGCGCGTCGATGCGCTGCCGCGCCAGCATTTTTCCGCGCGCAAGATGACGCTTGCGCGCCGCTTCGTCGCCGCCCACGCGAATATCCGCCGCAATCCGCTTCAGCTCCGCCACCCGCTCGGTCATCAATTGGAAATTCTTCGCGTAATCGGCGTCTTTCGCATTCACAAGGCTGTCGAGGCGGGGCATGTCTTCGATCCAATGTCAGGCCGTCTCCTGAAAGAGTTCGCGCCCGATCAACATGCGCCGGATTTCGCTCGTTCCGGCGCCAATCTCGTAAAGCTTGGCGTCGCGCAGCAATCTGCCCGTCGGATAGTCGTTCATATAGCCGTTGCCGCCGAGGCATTGAATCGCCTCCAGCGCCATCCATGTCGCTCGCTCGGCCGCGAATAATATTGCGCTCGCCGCGTCCTTTCGCGCCACGCGGCCGCGATCGCAGGCCTTGGCCACGGCATAGACATAGGCGCGCGTCGCCATGACCGCGGTATACATGTCGGCGAGCTTGCCCTGCATCAGCTCGAACTCGCCGATCGGCTGACCGAACTGCTTGCGCTCATGCACATAGGGAAGCACGACATCCATGCAGGCCTGCATGATTCCAAGAGGACCGCCGGCGAGCACCGCGCGCTCGTAGTCCAGTCCGCTCATCAGCACGTTCACGCCACGTTCGGGCAGGCCAAGGACGTTTTCTTGCGGAACCTCGCAGTCGTCGAACAGGAGTTCGCATGTGTTGGAGCCGCGCATGCCGAGCTTGTCGAGCTTGGCGCTTGAAGAAACGCCGGGAAAGACACGCTCGACGATAAAGGCGGTTATGCCATGCGGCCCGGCGCCGGGGTCGGTCTTGGCGTAGACGATCACGACATCGGCGTCGGGACCGTTCGTCACCCACATCTTGCTGCCGTTGAGAATGTAACGGTCGCCGCGCTTGATCGCGCTGAGCCTCATGTCGGTGACGTCGGACCCGGCGCCGGGCTCCGACATCGCCAGCGCGCCGACGTGACGGCCGGAGACGAGGCTCGGCAGATAGCGCTGCTTTTGTTCCTCCGAACCGTTACGGTGAATTTGATTGACGCAAAGATTGGAATGCGCCCCGTAGGACAATCCGACCGAAGCCGAAGCGCGGCTGATTTCCTCCATGGCGAGGACATGTTCGAGATAGCCCATTCCCGAGCCGCCGTAGCGCTCATGC
>JACOWC010000185.1 GCA_016177005.1 Methylocystis sp. | reverse complement strand
AAGCCGGAAAGCAGGAACGGCAAAAGCTGCATCCCGACCGTGAATCATTTTTCCAGTGATTTGGGAATCCTGAAAATTCGCTACTTTTAGAATTGCTGACTCGGCATATGGTCCGGGTCCGTGCCGTGCCGGCGGCCCATGGCGCGGCGCTCGTGCAGACCGACGCGCTGACCGCGATAAAAGATCTCGATCATGCGCGCCGTGACGCGCACATCGACCTCGGCATGGATGAGCGTGTGCGGGACCGAATAGAAAAACCCGTCGACTTCAATGTGATAGTCGATATTGACGCGCGCCCGTCTCCACTCGGCGTATTCCCAATCCGCCTCCGGCAAGGGAGAGAGCGCCTCCCGTTCGATCTTTTCGAACAGCTCCCTTCGGCTGACGCCGAGTTTGCGCATCGTCCGGCTGTTCATCGTCTCCATGGCGAGCGCGATGGCGACGTTGCATTCGGCCAGCGAGAAGAAGATTTGCCGCCGCAGGCGCCCGAGAATGTAGCTTTGCGCAAACCTCACTCCTGCCTCGACTTTTGCCTTGTCGCGCGGCTTTTTCGGCCGCGCCGGCAGCACGCCGACGCCGTAATGCGACGCGAGCGCGCCATAGGTGCGGTTGATCTCGGGGTCGTAGAAGGAGGCCTTGTTGACCCCGCTCTTGAGATTGTCGGGAACCAGCAGCCGCGGCGCTCCGCCGAAAAAGCGGAACATGCGCACATGCGCGCCGGTCCAGTCCGGCAGCTTCTGCGTCCAGGTCGCCTCGGCGTAGGTGAGGTTCGACGCGCCGAGCACGGCGACGAAAATCTCCGCCTCACGGATTTCGCCGGTGGCGGAGTTCACAATGCCGATGCGCTTGCCGGAATAGTCAACGAAGACCTTGTCGCCGGCGACATGATGCTGCCGCATCACCGGCGTCAGTCGCCGCTCGAAGCCGCGGAGCAGATCGCAAAAGCGGCTGTAGCCGTAGCCCTCCGGATGCGCCGCCCGGTATTCCTCCCACAGGATCATCATATTGACGCCGGGCCGCTTCAACTCGCGCGCCAGTTCCGCCCAGTCCGGCTCCACCCGATGCCGCTGGCCCGTCTTGACGCCGGCATGTGCGAACAGCCGCTTCTCCAGCGCGTCGTCGTTCAAATCCTCTGGCAGCGGCCAAGTTAAACCCGCCGTCATGGCCCGCTTCAAATTGTCCTGGATCGTGCTGCGCGCAACGCCGAGCCGGCGCCCCATCTCGCGCGCGCT
>JACOWC010000002.1 GCA_016177005.1 Methylocystis sp. | reverse complement strand
GCGCGGCGCCGACGATCGAGCATGAAGATTTCTGCCGCGTCGTCGCGGACAAGTCCTGCGCCATCGTCGATGTGCGCGAGCCGCATGAATATGGCGCAGGCCATGTGCCGGGCGCCAAGAACATGCCGCTTTCCAGCTTTGATCCGACGAAGCTGCCGAAGGGCGACGTCGTTCTCATTTGCCAGGCGGGCGGGCGTTCGGCCAAGGCCTTGGCGCAGGCGCAAGGCGCGGGCCGAAAGGATATCCGTCACTATGCGCCGGGCGCCGGCGGCTGGCGCGCTCGCGGCGGCGCGGTGGAGTGATACTAAATCCATTTGAACGGCTCGGCTGTCATTCCCGACGCGCGAAGCAAGACCACCGTTATTGGCTCGGCTCTGGATTCCCGGTCAGGCCTTCGGCCTGCCGGGAATGACATCGTCCAAGCGAACGGATCAAGCCGGGCGCTTCTGGATTGCTTCGCCTCCGGCTCGCAATGACGAAGCTTGCGACGATGCGGCTTAGGCCGCCCTGCCGCGCTTCGTCGCTTCGTCGCTTCGGCGACCTCGTTGATCTTGCCGGTCTTCACATCATAGATGTAGCCGTAGATCGGGATGTTCTTCGGCACGAGGGGGTGCGACCGGATGCGCGCGACATCCTGCGCGACGCTTTCCTCCTGATTCTTGATCGTGTGCCATTTGATGAAGTGGCCGGCCGAACAGCCGCCGCCATGCTGCGGGTACGACCAATTCTTGCCGTCGAAATTCGCCGTCGCAAGATTGTCGTCCAGCAAGTCGCCCATGATCTCGTCGAAGAACAGCTCCATGCCGCAATTGGTGTGGTGGATGACGAACCACTCCTTGGTGCCGAGCAGCTTGTGCGAAATGACGAGCGAGCGAATCGCGTCATCCGACGCGCGACCGCCGGCGTTGCGGATCACATGCGCGTCGCCTTCCGACAGGCCCGCATATTTCGCGGGATCGAGGCGCGCATCCATGCAGGTCAGGATTGCGAATGCGCGCGCGCAGGCGGCAGCGCGCGTTCGCTCTTCTTTCCGAAATTAGCGGCGTAGGCATTATTCGCGGCGACAACTTCGTTGACGATCTGGCTTGGCATGTCTCTCTCCCGAGTTGCGCATCTTGCTTGAAGAGTTTTCTTGACCTGCCTCAACATTGAAGCGCTTCAGCTTGCTTTTCATGGGAACATGACTCGCGATCTTCGTGACATAGTCGCTTGACGTTCATCGATATATATTTCGGCAGCGTCTCAGGAGATACTGTATAACGTTCGCACAGACGCGCTCGCCGTAAAGGAGACGGTTGTAACGAATGTCCAATTCAGCAGATCTTTTTCCTGGTTTCGCTTCGCATTGGATTGATGCGCCGGCGGGAAAAATTTTCGCCCGAGTCCGTGGCGAAGGTCCGCCCGTGATTCTCTTGCACGGATTTGGCGAGACCCATGTCGCCTGGCGCAAGATCGCCTCGGCGCTCGCCAAACGCTTTACCGTCGTCGCGATGGATCTGCGCGGCTATGGCTGGTCGGCGGCTCCGGCGAGCGAAAATGGCGAAAATTATGCGAAGCGGGAAATGGCCGCCGATGTCGTCGCGGTGATGGAGTCGCTCGGCCATGTGCGCTTCGCGCTCGTCGGTCACGACAGGGGCGCGCGCGTCGGCCAGCGCCTTGCGCTCGATCAACCGGGACGACTGGACAAGATCGCGCTCATCAATATTGCGCCGCTCGACGATGATTTCGGCGATGGCGATTTGCAGCGGGTCGGACGCGCCCGCTTCCTCGCTGCCGAGGCGCCGAAGCCCGAAGCGCTGATCGGGCTGGACCCCGCCGGCTTTCTCGACGATGCGCTGAAGAACGCAACGAAGGCGAAGTCGCTGGACGCGTTCGGAGCAAACGCGCTCGCCGCCTATCGCCAGGCGTTCAACGATCCGGCGCGCATTCACGCTTTCTGCGAAGATTTTCGCGCGGGGGCGACCATTGATCGCGAGCAACTCCAAGCCGACAAAGCGGAGGGCAAGACGCTCGCCATGCCGACGCTCATCATCGCCGGCGAAGCGACCTTCCCAAGAAGAGGTCCCTCGCTCGTCGCCGCGTGGCGCGAATGGCGCGACGACGTGGTCGAGGCGCGCGTCGACTCTGGACTTTTTCCGATGGAGGAAGCGCCGACGGAGACGCTCGCCGTCCTGGAGAAATTCCTGTGAGTCTCTACCGCGGCAAGACCGTCGCGCTCGCGCTGGGCGGCGGCGGCGCGCGCGGACTTGCGCATATTTGCGTGCTCCAGGCGCTGGACGACATGGGGGTGCGGCCGGTCGCCATTGCCGGCGCCTCGATCGGCGCCGTCATCGGCGCCGCTTATGCGGCGGGCTTTTCAGGCGAGGAACTACGAGCCCACGCCCAGGCCATTCTCAAGAACCGCATCGGACTCGCGCGCCGGCTGCTCCATGCGCGGGCCCGCGGACGAAAGCGGCTTCTTTCCCGGGTCGCGCATCCGCTGCTGTTCGACGGCGAGCGCTTTCTCCAGGCCTTTTGGCCGCACGGCATGCCGGAGCGCTTCGAAGATTTGAGCATTCCGCTGCAGGTTGTCGCGACCGATTTTCGCCGCCGCGTCGAGGCGGTTTTTGCGACCGGCCTTCTGCGTCCCGCCATTGCTGGGTCAATGGCGATACCCGGCATTGTCCGCGCCGCCCAAAGCGATCACGGCTATTTCGTCGATGGCGGACTGGTCAATCCGCTGCCCTATGATCATCTCTGGGGCCTTGCCGACATCGTCATCGCCGTCGACGTCTCCGGCAATTTCGGCGTCGAGGCCGGCAAAGGAGCGCCTTCCGCCTTCGAGACGATGATCGTCGCCAGCCAGATCATGATGAACGCCATCAGTTCGCGCATGATCGCCGAACGGCCGCCCGACGTGCTGATCCGGCCCGAGGTGCATCAATATCTCGCGCTGGACCTGTTCAAGGCGTCGCGCATTTTCGCCGCCGGCGACGCCTGCCGCGACACGCTGCGCCACGGCTTGGCGCAGGCGGCGCTGCGGCTCGAGGCTCGGAGCAGGATCGTTTGAAGCGGATCGCAGATGCGATCCGCTTCAAACGTGAATCCTGCTCCATCCCTTAAATCAGAGCGCGCTTTACGCGAAAAACCGGATTTCACTTTTTCGCGAGCCGCGCTCTAGCGTCGCGCCTGAAAGAAGTCGCGCAAGAGCTGCGCCGCTTCGCTCTCGCGAATGCCGCCGTAGACCTCGGGCCGATGATGGCAGGTCGGCTGCGAGAAGAACCGCGGGCCGTGCTCCACCCCGCCGCCCTTCGGATCGCTCGCCGCATAATAGAGCCGCCGGATGCGCGCAAAGCTGATCGCCGCCGCGCACATGGCGCAGGGCTCCAGCGTCACGTAGAGATCGCAGTCGACGAGACGCTCCGAGCCGATCGCGGCGCAGGCCTCGCGAATGACCAGCATCTCGGCATGAGCGGTCGGATCGCGATCGCGCAGCGTGCGGTTGGCCGCGGCGGCGATGACCGCGCCATTGCGCGCCAGCGCCGCGCCGACCGGGACTTCGCCTGCAGCGGCGGCGGCGCGCGCCTCATCGAAGGCGGCGCAGAAGAGATCAGTCATGGGCCGACCGGCTTGTTCGCGACAAGCGCGATCAAATGATGGTCATTCGGCTTTTGCTTTCTTGGCGTCTCGTTGCGCCACGATGCAGCTATCACCCCCTTCTCCGCCAATTCCACACAAATGTCTTTGACATTCGTCTCTCGCAGCATGTGTGTGAGAAGAACGTTCTCGCAGAGTTCAGTAAATCTTACCGAACCACGTCGGCGGAGATAGTCGACAATCCATCTTCGCGCAGCTTCAACATTCTCGGTCACGACGTCGTCAATCGAGCCCGCCTCCGGAAGCTCACCGGCGCCAAATAAGCTTCCTTGGCCTGTCCTCGCCTGTCTTTTGGCGTGCTTTGCTTCAAGACGCTGCTTTTCATGCGCGCGCAAGGCTTCAAATTCGACCTGACGAAACGCCTTTAGGCCAGCCAGACTTCGTGTGCCATATGCGAGCGCAAAATGCGGTCGGTTTGCTGTAGCTTTATCAATTCGGGTCGACAGAACGTATTTAAACCGCCCAGCCTTTTTGAGATTTTCCTTGAACAGCATTTCCGCAGCGAGTCCACGGGGCAGGCTCCTGTCGAGCCGGTCTTTCCAATTTGGTCCGCCCAGGATTGAATCGAAAGACGAGATGATTTTCGGATCCTCGCTCCCAATAAACCGGTTCACATGATCGTACATGAAATTGACAAGCACTTCTCCCGGATGGTGACGCAAAACGGGGGCGATCTTATTAAGGTCGTATCCCGTCCATCCAGTTGGATCGATGAAAGTCAAAGCAAACGAATCGCCTATGAAATTTTTGATCTGAGGAATGGCTTCCTCGAATGTGCCCCCATATGATCTAACATGAAAGCCGTTGCTGGGGTCGTCGTGAGCTGAAACTGCGGCCCTCAGCTGCCCATACGCATCCGCATTCTCTTCAACGAAAAAGCATCTAACTTCCTTCGGATTGCCGTCGTCACGGAATTTGCGATGCGCATTCTTCAAAATTCGAATTGCGATCATGAACGATGTATCTGAATAATCCGACGCCTTCGGCTTCCACGGCCCTGAAAATCCGTCGACATAGGTCAAGATTGAGTGGCCTCCTTGCAATAATTTGAAGGTCAGAGTTTCTAAATATTTTTTGAGAATAAAATGTTTGGCACGAGTTTGTTCTCGTCCGCCATAAACGTTTTCCATCGAACGCCGCCATCTAATTTATTCAGCCGCCACCGAGAGAATTTGCTTATCGACCAGAAGAGGGGGCATCTGATTCCATTCGCGCCCGTCAAGCGTTCTCCCCCCAGATTTTGGCCTGATGCCGCCCCATTGCTTAAAGAAAAACGACACGTTCGCCTCCGCACATTGATCGCGGACTTCACGAACCCAGTTTGGGTGCATTCGGCGTGCTTTAGGGCCGCTCTCGCCACCAACGATAACCCAGTCGATGTCTGAAAGATCGACTTTTCCGAGCGGCCCGATCAGCGGTTCAATGGACAAAAAACGAATAGACGCATTTGCCGTTTGCACATGCCGAATTCTGGATTTCGCCCTTGCATTTTCGATTGACGCTCCCAACCAAATGTGCGCGGGCGCAGGCTGGTTGGGATAGCGGCTGTTTATATAGTCTCGCAAAAGAGAGCTTCTCTTTGTCAAAATCTGAAAGGTGTGCCAGTCGGCGGCTTCCATGGTTGCAAAAACCTCGTCGAGGAATGGACGAGGAATTTCCTTATGGAACAGGTCACTCATCGAGTTCACGAAGATTAGCTTGGGATCCCGCCAATTTAGAGGTTGCTTCAACCTTTCTGGGCGCAACACCAGATCGAAACCTCGCTCGAACGGGTGGCCTGGCGTGCCGCGAAAACGCTCAGAGAACCTTTCAGCATAACAATGGTTGCAGCCCGCGCTGATCTTCGTGCAGCCGGTTACGGGATTCCAAGTAGCGTCGGTCCACTCGATAGAAGTCGCATTAGCCATTTGAGAACGCCAGAACATATGAAGAACATAGATTAGAGCGTGCTAGTTAAGCAAGAGTCAATTTTAGGCACTTCCTCCTGCTGCGTCCCGCCTGCTATCAGAACCCATGACTGAAAAGAACCGCAATACCCGCGCCGGCTCCGCCAGCGGCGATCGGCCCCTGCGTCGCCGCGCCAAGGAGACGCCCGCGCCGCCCGCCGCCGCGAGCAAAGACGCAAGGCCAACAAAGCCGAGTTTCGACAAACCTCGCTTCGATAAGCCGCGCTTTGACAAGCCCGCCTCGTCCCGCGCTGATAGCGAGCGAGGAAAGCGCCCCGTCGAGAAGCCCGTCGCCGCACCCGCGCCCGCGCCCCACGACAAAGCTTTCGAAGGCGAGCGGATCGCCAAGGTCATGGCGCGCGCCGGCGTGTGCTCGCGCCGCGACGCCGAGCGCTGGATCGCTGAAGGCCGCGTCGCCGTCAACGGGCGCGTTCTGACCAGTCCCGCCTTTAATGTGCAGGACAGCGACACGATCGCGATCGACGGCGCGCCGATGCAGGCGCGCGAGCGCACCCGGCTCTTTCTCTTCCACAAGCCTGCCGGCTACGTCACCACGGCGCGCGACGAAGAAGGCCGAGCCACGGTGTTCTCCTATCTTGAGGAGCGTCATCCCGATCTGCCGCGGCTCGTCAGCGTTGGCAGGCTCGACATCAATACGGAAGGGCTGCTGCTGCTCACCAATGACGGCGGCCTGGCGCGCACGCTCGAATTGCCGGCGACCGGTTGGACGCGGCGCTACCGCGTACGGGCGCATGGCGAAATCGATCAGGCGCGGCTCGATTCGTTGCGCGATGGCGTGACGATCGAGGGCGTCAACTATGCGCCGATCGAGGCTCGGCTTGAACGCGAGCAGGGCGCCAACGCCTGGATCGCGATGAGCCTCACCGAAGGCAAGAACCGCGAGATCAAGCGGGTCATGGCGCATCTCGGACTGGACGTGACGCGCCTCATTCGCGTGTCCTATGGGCCCTTTCAGCTCGGCGATCTCGAAGAAGGCGCGGTCGAAGAGGTGCGGTTGAAAACGCTGCGCGAGCAATTGGGCAAATCGCTCGCCGAACTCGCCGGCGTCGACTTTGCCGCGCCGTTGCGCGAGAAGGCGCCCGAAGAGCAGCAGGAGATTCGTGAGCGCGCCGAGAAGCGTTCGCGCAAACATGTCTCTGCGCTGCGCAAGGAGCGTGACGAGCGGCGCGACGCCGGTCCCCGCGCGCGCGTGACGCGCGGCGCCGTCGCCGACCGCAAGGGCCGCGCCGTCGCCGTCGAGCGGGTGACGCCGGTTCGGGGCAAGGCGCAAGAGGCGGCGCCGTCGCGCAACGCCCGACGTTTCGAGGCGATGCGCGCCGATGGCGCGTCGCGACCGCCGAAGGCGCGATCCGAACGTCCATCACGTGAAAGCAACCCGCGCGGGGAGCGTTTACTTCGCGAGGAAGGCAGGCGACGCGACGACCGCGCTGCGCCCGAACAGCGCCGCGCGCCGCGCTTCGACGAACAAAGCGGGGCGCGTCCGGCGATGCGCGCGCCGCGCGAGCAGGGGGCCGAAAGGCGCGATGAACGTCCGCGCAATACGCGGAGTTTCGAGAAACGGCGAGACGAACGCACTAGCGCTCACGGAAATTATCGCACGCCCGATCGCGACGACGCGCGTGTCGACAAGCGCCCGCCGCGTCGGGAGGGCGACGAGGCGCGAGGAGATATGCGCGGCGCCGGCGCGACGCGCCAGGAGCGAACGCGGACAGTCGACAAACGGCCGAGCCGCAGCGGCGAGCGCAAATTTTCGGCAGGCGATCGCGCGCAGGGCGCGCGTAAATTTGATCGGCCTGGCGCCGGCGGAGACGCACGGCCCGCGCGAAGCGGCGGACCCCATAAGGGACCTCGCAACGGTCCGAGAGCCGGGCGAGGCAAAGGTCCCGCTGGCGGCCGAGGCGCGCCGCGCAACGGACCGGCGAAAGGACCGCGCAAACCGCGCGGCGCATAAGCGATGCGCATCGTCGGCGGCGCCTTGCGCGGCCGCGCGCTTTCCGGACCGCGTTCGCAAGCCATCCGACCGACGTCCGAACGGTTGCGCGAATCCGTCTTCGACATTCTCGCGCATCGCTTCGACGATCCGGTGTCGAACGCGAATGTCGTCGACCTCTTCGCCGGCGCCGGCGCGCTCGGCCTTGAAGCCCTGTCGCGCGGCGCGGCGCGCGCGCTTTTCGTCGACGACGGCGCCGAGGCGCGCGCTCTTTTGCGCGCCAATATCGAAACGCTGGGACTGGGCGGCGTCACGCGCATCTTTCGCCGCGACGCCACCAAGCTCGGCGCTGCGCCGCCGGACGAGCAATTTTCGCTCGCCTTCCTCGATCCGCCTTATGGCAAAGACCTCGCGGCGCCGGCGCTCGCCGGGCTTGTCGACGGCGGCTGGCTTGCGCCCGGCGCGATCGTCGTCATCGAGGAGAGCGCAAAGACGCAAATAGACTTGCCGCCGTCCTTGCTGCGCGCAGACGAGCGTCGCTACGGCGATACGCAATTCGTCTTCGCGCGCTATGTGGACTGAGTTTGTCATTGCGAGCCGAAAGGCGAAGCAATCCAGAACCGCTTATCCTGGATTGCTTCGCTTCGCTCGCAATGACGGCTGCCTCAGGCTTTCTTCTTCAACTCATAAAGCGCCGCGAGCGCTTCGCGCGGCGTCATCTGATCCGGATCGATTTCCTTGAGTGCGTCGCGCAGCGCGTCCTTCGCCGCCGGCGACTCGGCAATTCGCGCAAAAAGCGGCAGATCGTCGATCAAGGTCTCGACCGGCGCGCGACGGTCCGCCGCTTCCAATTCCGCGAGAATGGCGTGCGCGCGGGCGACGACGCTCGCCGGCAGACCGGCGAGCTGCGCGACATGCACGCCATAGGAGCGGTCGGCGGCGCCTTTTATCACCTCATGCAGGAACACCACATCGCCGGCATGATCCGTCACCTTCATCGTCAGATTGACGAGTCGCGGCAGTCTCTTTGCAAGTTGCGTCAGCTCGTGGAAATGCGTCGCGAAGATCGCGCGCGAACGATTGATTTCGTGCAGATGCTCGATCGTCGCCCAGGCGATCGACAGCCCGTCGAACGTCGCCGTTCCGCGGCCGATTTCGTCGAGAATGACGAGCGAGCGCGGCGTGGCGCAGTTCAGGATCGCCGCGGTTTCGACCATCTCGACCATGAAGGTCGAACGTCCGCGGGCGAGATCGTCCGAGGCGCCGACGCGAGAGAACAGCCTGTCGACGACGCCGATGCGGGCGGACTGGGCAGGCACGTAAGCGCCTGTCTGCGCCAGGAGCGCAATGAGCGCGTTCTGACGCAGATAGGTCGACTTGCCCGCCATATTCGGCCCGGTGACGACGGCGATCCGGCCGCCCTCGGCTTCGCCGAGATCGCAGTCGTTGGCGGCGAAGGCCTTGCCTTGCGATTGAAGCGAAGCCTCGACGACCGGATGGCGCCCGCCGACGATTTGAAAATCGAGCGAAGCGTCGATCGCCGGGCGCGTCCAGCCGCGCTTGTCGGCGACTTCGGCAAGGGCGCCGTATAAATCGAGCCGCGCGAAAGCCTCGGCCAATCGCTGCAAATCCTCAGCGCGCGCGCAAACGTCGGCGACCAGCGCGTCGAAGATCGCCAATTCGCGCGCCAGAGCGCGATCGGCCGCGGAAGCGATTTTCGCTTCGAGTTCGACGAGTTCGCGCGTCGAGAAGCGCATCGCGTCGGCCATGGTCTGGCGATGGGTGAAGGTCGCGTCGAACGGCGATCGCAAGAGCTTTTCGCCCTGCGCCAGCGAAACCTCAAGAAAGAATCCGAGAAAATTATTGTGCTTGATCTTCAGCTTTGCCCCGGTGAGTTCCGCGTAGCGCCCCTGCAGTTCGGCGATCACCTTGCGGCTTTCGTCACGAAGCCGTCTCGCCTCATCGAGTTCTAAGTCGCGGCCCTCACGAATGAAATCGCCGCTGCGTCTATCGAGCGGCAGATGGTCTCTCAAAGCTGCGGCGATGTTTCCGGCGAGCGCGACGTCGGCGCGAGAAAGCGTTTGAACGTCCGCCGCGATTTCCGCGGGCGGCGCAAGCTGCGCAAAAAGGACAGCGATGTCGCGCGCAGTCTCAAGCGCGACGCCGACGCTGGCGAGATCGCGCGGTCCGCCGCGCTGCAGAGAAAGTCGCGACAGAGCGCGGCAAAGATCCGGGGCGCGGGCGAGCTTCGCGCGAAGCGCGCCGCGCAGATCGCGCCATTCGAGGAAGAAGGCGACGGCGTCGAGTCGCGCGGCGATCGACCGCGCCTCCGTCAAAGGCGCAGCCAGGCGCTCGGTGAGAAGTCTCGCGCCGGCAGGCGAGACGGTGAGATCGACGACGGACAGCAGAGACCCCTCGCGCGCGCCCGAGAGCGTGCGCGTCAATTCGAGATTGGCGCGCGTCGCCGCGTCGATGTCCAGCGTCGTCAGTTCGCACAGGCTCGTGGGACGCGAAAGCGCGGGGCGCTGTGCTTTTTGCGTGCGTTCGACATAGAGGATCGCCGTGGCGGCGGCGGCGAGTTCACAGCCGCTCAAGGCGCAAAAGCCGTCGAGCGTCGCCACGCCGTAAAAGTCCATGAGGCGCCGTTCCGCGTCGGCGCGGTCCCCGATATCGCGACCGATCGGCGTGACCGGTACGCCCGCCGCCTCGAAGAGCGCCGAAAGCGAAGAGTTCCCGCACAGCGCATCGGCGGCGATGATTTCGCGGGGATCGAGACGCGCGATCTCGGCGCCAAGCGCACTTTCTTCGCGCGCGCAGAGCGTAAACGCGCCTGTAGAAATATCAACGCTCGCAAGGCCGTATCGCCACCGCCCGTCGTCGCCGCGCAAGCGCGCGATCGCCAGAAAAGCATTGGGTCTCGCCGGATCGAGCAATGCGTCTTCGGTGATCGTGCCTGGCGTGACCAGCCGCACGACGTCGCGCCGCACGACCGATTTCGCGCCGCGTTTTTTTGCTTCGGCCGGGTCTTCGGTCTGTTCGCAGACAGCGACGCGATGTCCGAGCGCAATGAGTTTTTGCAGATAATCATTGGCGCGCTCGACCGGCACGCCGCACATCGGAATGTCTTCGCCAAGGTGCTTGCCGCGCTTCGTCAACATGATGCCGAGCGCGCGTGAGGCCGTCTGCGCGTCTTCAAAAAACAGTTCGTAAAAATCGCCCATGCGATAGAACAGTAGGCAATCGGCGTTGGCCGCCTTGATTTCGATATATTGCGCAATCATCGGCGTCGCGCGCGCCGACGCCTTGTCGTCAGGGTTTGGCGTGGCGGGGGGCGCTGCGTATTTCATCCGCGCCAGTGTAGCGGCGTTGAGGCTTAGGCGCCACGCGGGACGTGCACGCACATGTGGACGACGCGTCCGACTCTGTTCAAACGTCTCCCTCTATCGCTATCAGAACATATTGCTCGCTTTGGCCGCTCTTGCGGCAACTGCCGTTGTCAGCCGCCGCTCATCCGCGCGCCAAAGCAAAGGCCCGGAAAATCTTTCCTCCGGGGTTTCCTTTTCCGCCGCAGCGCCAGCAGGATGATGATCGGCATCGGCGCGCCGAGCCGGCGGCGCCAGGCCGGCGCCCTCCCATTACAAATGAGATCGCGACGCTTCGCGCTATCATCTCTCTGGCGCTATCGTCTCTCTGGCGCCGTCGTCTCTTTGGCGCTGCCGTCGCTAACGGGCAAAGCGCTTGTGGACGCGACCATGCTCCGGTTATGGTCGCTGCGCTGCGTTGCAACAACAAACGGGGCGGAGATGGCCGACTACAGGGCGGAGACTGGGGCGGAGGGAGAGCGCGCGACGATTTCGGACAAGGAGGCGCTGCTCTTCCATTCGCGCGGCCGGCCGGGAAAGCTCGCTGTCGTCGCCTCGAAGCCGATGGCGACTCAGCGCGATCTGTCGCTCGCCTATTCGCCGGGCGTGGCGGCGCCTGTGCTCGCCATCGCCAAGGATCCTTCCGCGGCCTTCGACTATACGACTCGCGGCAATATGGTCGCCGTCATCACCAACGGCACCGCAATCCTCGGACTCGGCGATCTCGGCGCTTTGGCGGCGAAACCGGTGATGGAAGGCAAAGCCGCGCTGTTCAAGCGGTTCGCCGACATCGATTCGATCGATCTCGAAATCGATGCAAAGGACGTCGATGCATTCGTCAACGCGGTGCGCTATCTTGGCCCCTCGTTCGGCGGAATCAATCTCGAAGACATCAAGGCCCCCGAATGTTTCGTCATCGAGGAGCGGCTTCGCGACCTCATGGACATTCCGGTGTTTCATGACGATCAGCACGGCACCGCGATCATCTCATCCGCCGGCCTCATCAACGCGCTGCTGCTGACCGGACGCGACATTGGCAATGCAAAGCTCGTCTGTAACGGCGCCGGCGCCGCCGGCATCGCCTGTCTCGATCTTGCAAAGGCGCTGGGGTTCGATCCGCGCAACGTCATCCTGTGCGACACCAAGGGCGTCGTCTACCGCGGCCGTCAGGAAGGCATGAATCAGTGGAAGAGCGCGCACGCCGTCGACACCAAGGCGCGAACGCTAGCCGAGGCTCTGGAAGGCGCGGATATCTTCTACGGCCTGTCCGTCAAAGGCGCCCTGACGCCGAAAATGCTTCTCGGCATGGCGGACGATCCGATCGTCTTCGCCCTGGCCAATCCCGATCCGGAGATCACGCCAGAAGAAGCGCACGCCGCGCGCGCTGACGTGATCATCGCCACCGGCCGTTCCGACTATCCAAACCAAGTCAACAATGTTCTCGGCTTTCCATACATCTTTCGCGGCGCGCTCGACGTTCGCGCGCGCACGATCAACATGGAGATGAAAATCGCCGCCACGCAGGCGCTCGCGGAACTCGCGCGCGAGGACGTGCCGGACGAAGTCGCCAACGCCTATCGCGGCGCAAGGCCGCGTTTTGGGCGCGATTATCTCATTCCGGCGCCCTTCGATCCGCGCCTGATCTCGGTTATCCCGCCTGCGGTGGCGCTTGCGGCGATGGACTCCGGCGTCGCGCGACGGCCGATCGTCGACATGAAGGCCTACCGCGCCGAGCTGTCGGCGCGACGCGATCCAATCGCGGGACTGATGCAAATCATTCACGAACGGGTGCGACGCGATCCGAAACGCGTCGTCTTCGCCGAGGGCGAAGAAGAACAGGTGATCCGCGCCGCGCTTGCGTTCGTCCACCAGGGCTTTGGACGCGCCGTGCTTGTCGGTCGAGAGGATCGCGTTCAGGAGGCGGCGGCGAACGCCGGACTCGAACTTCCGCCCGAGATTGAAATCCACAACGCCAAGCTCTCTCTTCGCAACGCAGTCTATGCGCAATTCCTGTTCGAGCGGCTGCAGCGCAAGGGACTTCTCATGCGTGACTGCCAGCGGCTGATCAATCAGGACCGCAATCACTTCGCTGCGGCCATGGTGGCGCAGGGCGACGCCGACGCCATGGTGACGGGCGTAACGCGCAATTTCTCCCACGCGCTCGAGGACGTGCGGCGCGTCATCGACCATAAGCCTGGGCACCGCGTCATCGGCGCTTCGCTCATCCTCGCCGCGGGCCGCGTCGTCGTCGTCGCCGACACGGCGATCACTGAAATGCCGGACGCCGAAGAGCTGGCCGACATCGCCATCGAGGCGGCGGGCGTGGCCCGTCGCATCGGCATCGAGCCGCGCGTCGCCATGCTGGCGTTCTCGACGTTCGGCTACCCGCCGGGCGAACGCACGGCGCGCGTGCATCAGGCGGTCAAGGTGCTGGACCGCCGGCGAGTCGATTTCGAATATGAGGGGGAGATGGGCGCCGACATCGCGCTCAATCGGGAGCTGATGAGCGCCTATCCGTTTTCGCGCCTCAGCGATACGGCGAACGTCCTTGTCATGCCGGCGTTTCATTCGGCGGCTATTTCGACAAAAATGTTACAGGAACTGGGCGGCGCGACCGTGCTCGGTCCGCTGATCGTCGGACTCGACAAACCGATTCAAATCGTCCAACTCGGCGCGACGGACACGGAGATCGTCAACATGGCGGCGCTCGCCGCCTTTGGCGTCGGGGGGTGAGTCGTCATGGCGTCCAAGAGCGAAATGGCTCGCTCCGGCGAAGGGCGATGATTTCCGGTCCCGCAGGCCGAAAGCAGGCTGTTCAGGCGATGTGCCATGCGCCTTCTCCTGACGGCGCCCCTCGTTCCTGAGCAGGTAGTTGAGATCGACGAATCGCGCGTCGGCGAATAATGAGGCGATGAATGAACATTACGATGATTGGCTCGGGCTATGTGGGTCTCGTCTCGGGCGCCTGTTTCGCCGACTTCGGCCATAACGTCATTTGCGTCGACGCTGACGCCGGCAAGATCGAGCGTCTCAAGGCGGGCGAGATTCCGATCTACGAGCCCGGCCTCGACGAACTCGTCGCCAATAATGTCGAACAAAATCGACTCTCCTTCAC
This sequence comes from Methylocystis sp., assembly GCA_016177005.1. Taxonomy (GTDB): domain Bacteria; phylum Pseudomonadota; class Alphaproteobacteria; order Rhizobiales; family Beijerinckiaceae; genus Methylocystis. The sequence goes on along the minus strand of JACOWC010000002.1, from coordinate 26,807 downwards.
CACCGAGCTCGACGCCTCAGTGAAAGGCGCCGACGCCGTCTTCATCGCGGTCGGCACGCCGTCGCGGCGCGGCGACGGCCATGCGGATTTGTCCTTCGTCTACGCCGCCGCGCAGACCATCGCCGGCGCGCTGGAAGGATTCACGGTCGTGGTGAACAAATCGACCGTTCCCGTCGGCACCGGCGACGAGGTCGAGCGCATCATCCGGGAGGTCAATCCGGACGCCGATTTTGCGGTCGTGTCGAATCCTGAATTCCTGCGCGAGGGCGCGGCGATCGAGGATTTCAAACGCCCCGATCGCGTCGTCATCGGCATCGAAGATCCGCGCGCCAAAGAGGTGATGGAGGAAATCTATCGGCCGCTGTCCTTGAATGCGCCGCCGCTGGTCTTCGTCGGCCGCCGCACGTCGGAACTCACGAAATATGCGGCCAACGCCTTTCTCGCGACCAAGATCACCTTCATCAACGAAATCGCCGATCTGTGCGAGAAGGTCGGCGCCGACGTGCAGGACGTCGCGCGCGGCATCGGACTCGACAAGCGCATCGGCGGGAAATTCCTGCACGCCGGTCCCGGCTACGGCGGCTCTTGCTTTCCGAAGGATACGCTGGCGCTGATCAAGACCGGACAGGACGAAGGCGCTTCGCTGCGCATCGTCGAAACGGTGGTCGCGGTCAACGACGCCCGCAAACGGGCGATGGCGCGCAAGGTCATCCATGCGCTCGGCGGTTCGGTGCGCGGCAAGAAGATCGCGCTCTTGGGATTGGCCTTCAAGCCCAACACCGACGACATGCGCGACGCGCCCTCGCTCGCCATCGTCGCCTCTCTCGCCGGCGACGGCGCCAAGGTGCACGCCTATGATCCCGAAAGCATGGCGCAGGCGCGTCCGTTGATGCCGGAAGTCACCTTCCACGACAACGCCTATTCGGCGCTGGAGGACGCCGACGCGCTCGCCATCGTCACCGAATGGGACGCCTTCCGCGCGCTCGATCTCGACCGGGTGAAGAGCCTCTTGAAGCAGCCGATCATCGTCGATCTGCGCAACGTCTATCGCCCCGCCGATGTGAGAAAGCGCGGCTTCACCTATGTGAGCGTGGGGAGGACGTGAGATGAATCACGCGGAGCCCTTGCAGATGACCGATGATGAAAGAGCCATTCGCGAGTTGGTCGACGCATGGATGGTCAGCAGCAAGGCTGGCGACCTCCCGGCGGTGCTCGATCTGATGACTGACGACGTGGTTTTTATGACGCCGGGCGGAACGCCGTTTGGAAAGGCGGCCTTCGCAGCCGTGTCGGAAGGCATGAAGAGCGTTTCGCTCGAAGGACGCAGCGAAATCCAGGAACTCAAGGTTTTTGGCGACTGGGCCTATCTGCGCAATTACGTCGAGATGACGGTGACGCCGTCAGACGTCGGCGCGCCGGCGCGTCGGAGCGGATATACGCTGACGATTCTGCGTAAGGAAGCCGACGGACGATGGCGGCTTGCCAGAGACGCAAACCTTATGGCGACGGAAAAATCCTGAACCGAAAGGATTTGTTGTCGCCGCCGCGCCCGCCTACTGCGCCGCGAGCTTGATCTCGGGATAGCTGCACTTCTCGTCGCTCTTCTCCGCGACATGGAGATGCGACGGCGGCTCGACGAAAGGAATGCCGAGAGTCTGCCAGACGTCGACGAGAGCTTCGACGAGGCCCGCGATATGCTCTTGCGTGTGGCGCGGCGTCGGCGTGACGCGCAGCCGCTCGCTTCCCTTGGCGACAGTCGGATAGTTGATCGGCTGAATATAGATCGAGTGGCGCTGAAGCAGCAGGTCGCTCGCCGCCTTGCAGAGTTCGGCGTCGCGCACCATTACCGGCACGATATGCGAGCCGTTATCAAGCAAGGGCAGGCCGGCGGCGGCGAGCGCGTGCTTGGTGATATGCGCGGCGCGCTGATGCGCCGCCCGCAAATCCGGCCGGCGCTTGAGCAGACGCACGGCGGCGCAGGCGGCGGCGGCGACGGCCGGCGGCAGCGCCGTCGTGAAAATGAAGGAGGCGGCATAGGACCGGATCGCGTCGATCACCGCCGCGTCGCCCGCGACATAGCCGCCCATCGTGCCGAAGCCCTTGGCGAGCGTGCCCTCGATCACATTGACCCGCGCCATCACGCCTTCGCGTTCGCAGACGCCGCCGCCGCGCGCGCCATACATGCCGACCGCATGCACCTCGTCGACATAGGTCATCGCGCCGTAGCGCTCGGCGAGCGCGACGATGTCGGCGACCGGCGCGATATTGCCGTTCATCGAATAAAGGCTTTCGAAGACGACGAGCTTGGGCCGCTCGCCCGCTTCGATCAGCAGCTCTTCGAGATGGGCGAGATCATTGTGGCGGAAGATTTTCTTTTCGGCGCGGGAGCGCTTCACGCCTTCGATCATCGAATTGTGATTCGAGGCGTCGGAGAGAATGACGCAATTGGGCAAGAGATCGGCGATGGTCGAGATCGCCGCGAGATTGGAAATCCAGCCGGAGGTGAAGACGAGCGCCGCCTCCTTGCCGTGAAGATCGGCAAGTTCACGCTCAAGCTCGACGATGGCGTGGCTGGTGCCGGAAATATTGCGCGTGCCGCCCGAGCCGGCGCCGACTCGCGCCGCCGTGTCGACCATCGCGGCGATCACCTCGGGGTGCTGACCCATGCCGAGATAGTCGTTGGAGCACCAGATGGTGACGGGCTCCACCGAGCCGTCGTCGCGGTGCCAGTTCGCCAGCGGAAAAGCTTCGACGTCGCGCTCCAGATGCGCAAAGACGCGGTAGCGGCGCTCGTCCTTGAGACGGGAGACGGCGGCCTCGAAATAACGCCGATAGACCATGCTCCAACCCTTTGATTTTTTCTTGCCCCGAAGTCCGACGACATGGCCCCCGTCCTGCCCGCCGTCTAGTTTGGACGGTTTCTTACATAGCCGATCCGTGGCCGGAAAGCGAGTGGCCGAATGACGCGCCCGCGGCTCTTTTCCTCGCAATTCCGGGCCACAGCGAAACGGACTGATGGCGCCACGCGAGGGCATGGGCGTGTTTTGGGCGTGTTGTGGGCGTATCGCAGCGCCGCTTGCCTTTCCATCTTTACCGAGGCTTTTTCGAGCGATGCGTTTTATGGATGACCGCCTGTCCGGCGTGCGGTAACGAGGCGTTGGAAGCGCATAGGATGGCGATGAAGCTCTATACGAAAAAAGGCGACCGGGGCCAGACCAGCCTCTTTTCGGGCCGGCGGGCGGCGAAGTTCGATCCGCGCGTCGCGGCGGTCGGCGATCTCGACGAATTGTCGGCGAGCCTCGGGCTGGCGCGCGTCGCTTTTCCCGAAGCGAGCGACCTTTTGTGCGGCGCACAAAAGGCGCTTTATAAAATCAGCGCCATCGTCAGCGCGGAAGCGCGGCAGATTGATATCGTTTTGGACGAGTCTGAGATTGCGGCGCTCGAAGCCGAGATCGACCGCGCCAGCGACGCGCTGCCCCCCTTGCGCGATTTCATCTATCCGGGCGAGGCGGAGGCGAGCGCGCGCCTCCACATGGCGCGCGCCGTGGCGCGACGCGCTGAGCGCAGCATCGCCGCGCTCGAAGAGCCGCCGGCGCCAGAGAGCGCTCTCGCCTATCTCAATCGGCTCAGCGATCTGTTGTTCGCATTGGCGCGGCTCGCGGATCAGCACAGCGGCCACGCGGACCGGATGCTCGGCGGGTGAGGTTTTTTGGGCGGCGGCGGATTGGCGCCAAGAGTGGACATTTCTTGCGGTTTGGGGCTTCACGCCAATTATTGAATGAGGTTGTCGCAAGCGTTGTCATCCAACTCGCCTCCCGCCGTCGCGTTCCGCGCCCTCATGGGCGGGAACAAGCAAAGCGGGGCTCGCGTTACAGGGGTGGGCGTTGGGGTTTTGTCCAACAAGGGCCTGGCTGAGCCTCGCTGAGGGAGTTCTGCCAATGAGGAACTCACGCAAGATAATTACTGCGGCGCTCGCCGCCACGATGGCGATCACTATGCTATCAATTTCGACCTCAGTTTCCGCATGGGGCCGCTGTGACGGCGGTTGGGGGCGCCACCAATGGGGCTACGACGACATGGCGCTCGACGCGGCAACAAGCTACCCGCATAGCTACGGCTATTACGGCGCTCCCTATCCATCGGGGTGCGGCGATTACGGCTCTGGGAACGACGGCTATTACGGTGCAGCCTATTCCGCGCCTGTCCCGAATGAGGGGTATTATTGTGTGACCCCCGTGAAGACCTGCTTGCTCAACGAGCCCGGATGGCTCGGGACTGGTTGTTCCTGCAAAGTGTCGTGCGGCCGTGCGCGGGGGATAGTTGAATAGAGCGTAGCAAAGAAGCTGCGGCCGAGATAAGCAATCGGCCGCAGTGTTTCGTTACGATATGAGGCGCGACGCGTGCGATCGTCACCCTTGTGTGACTGAACCACAGGGCGCAGCTAAAAACACCGTCCAACTCGTAGGTCTGCTCTGGGTCATGACTTGCCCTTCGTCGACGGCTCCTGCGCGGTTAGGTCGGACGCGAGGCGAAAGTCTTCGTGATATTGCGATTCGCCGCTGCGGCGCCTGCGGCCTTCAACATCAACAGCCCCACAAACGCGCCGAGATTGATGAAAAAGATTCTTGAGACGACCGGCGCGGTGAAATGGTCGACGCCGGGGCCGATCGCGGCGGTGATGAGCAGAACCAGGCTCTCATAGACGACGAAGGAAGCGAGAAAAGCGGCGAGCCCGCCACTGAGGCCGGGAAAGCGGCGCGCGAGCAGGCCGGCGCTTTCACATGACAGCAGAGCGATGACGCCGAGAGCGCCGCCCCAAAACAGCGTCATTGCGTCGGTCGGATAATGCAGGAAGAGAAAGCCGACCGCCTGATTGGCGAACCAGATCGCGCCCGTCAGCAGCAGAGCTTCGCGACGGGCGGCGGTGAGCGCCGCAACGGCGGCGAAGCCCGCGAGCGGAAGCGCGCAGGCGAACGTGAAGCTCGACAGAAGGCTCGCGCTTATGAGCGTCGCCGCCCAAAGCGCGAAGAGGCGATCGGGCGAAACTTGGGAAAGCATGATTGTCATAACAGACTCCTTTCGGTTGAGCGCCGGCCTCAGCCGGCTTTCGTCCCGCGGCGCGGGCGAGAAAACTTTGGAAAGCCTCAGGCGTGTTCGAAGCGGCTCGCCGCGCGATCGATCGGATCAGGTTCGCGAAGGCCGAACCAGCGCGCCCGCAGCTTGTCCCAGAGCGCGAGGCGCGACCAATCCGGGTTCTTGAGAACCTTGTCCGTCGCCGGATCGAGGAAGGGATTGGGCAGCAGCACGGACGCCGAAGGCGACGGTGAGATAGCCGTCGAGCAGCCTGATGCGCGTCGGCGCGCGGTCGGCGTGGATTTCCCACGCCGCGCCCTGAATGATCGGCCCGAAGACGATCTCGCGCCAGTGATTCTCGAAGAGATCGCGAATGAGTTCTTCGAGACTTGGCGTATCCGTCGGCAGAGAGAAGACATCGAGCGCCGCGCCGTCGGGCTCGATGATCCGCTGTGGCGTCATGCTTGGCGTTACGTCCGGGTTCGTTTGCATGTCGGTCTCCCTCATCACCAGGCGTATTTCACGCCGCCATAGAAGGCGCGCGCCGTCGTCGAATAATTGTAGACCTCTTCGTAGAGCGCATTGTTGAGATTCTCGATGCGCCCGTGAAGCGTCAGCGAATCGGTGAGCCTGTAATTGGCGAAGAGATCGAGCCGCACATAGGGCGCGAGCATCACGCGACGGTTGAAGATGAAATCCACATCATGCGCGGGGCCGACGACATTCGCGCGCGCTTCGAGTTCGAGACCCGGCAAGCCCGTGTAAATGAGCGACCACATTCCCTTGTGGCGCGGGCGGCGCAGAAGCGTCCTGCCGGCGTAGATGCTGTCGGAATCAAAATCGAGATTGCGCGCAGAGAGGAAAGTGTAGCTCCCCCGCAACAGCAGCGCGCCGGGGACGAGGCCCGCTTCGCCGGAGAATTCGACGCCGCGCGTATCGGCCCGCCCGACATTGAAATAGCAGCCGAAGATCTGCGTCGCCGTGCAGCTCTCGGCCTTCCCGAATTGCACGAGATTCGTGTAGCGATTGGCGAAGACGGAGACCGAAGCCGTCGCAAGCCCGCCGAACAGGCTCTGATCGATACCGGCGTCGAAGCCGAGCACGCGCTCCGGCGCGAGCGTCGGATCGCCATATTGGCTGAATCGCTGGTAGAGCGACGCGGTTTTGGCGCCGGTCGCGGCGGAGCTGCGCAGCCGCATGCCGATTTCGTCGATGCGGAAATTCGCCATCGTGCGCCAGGTGAGGAAAGTGCGGTTGTGGCTCACGGCGTCGACGCGCCCGCCATAGGAAATGTCGAGCCGGTCGAAGAAGGTGAACTGATGCTGCGCATAGCCGGACCATGTCGTCTGCTCGGCGAAATTCGGCGCGAAGCTGTCGACGATCCAGGCTTCGCGCGAGCTTTGCGCCGTCTCGGTTTCGACGCGCGCGCCGAGCGTCGCGAGACCCAGGACGCCGAGCGCGACATCGCTTTGATATTCGAGGCCCCGCCGTCCGCCGAGAAAGCCGAAGCGGCAGTTCTGCGACAGGAAGGTCAGCATGTCGAAACAGGCGTCGGTCGCCCACACGTCGCGGTTTCCCCGATTGGCGTAGAGCGTCAGCCTGTTGCGGAGCCTTTTGTCGAACATGTCGGCGCCGAGCCGCGCATAGCCCTGCATGAATGTCGCGTGCTGATGATTGAACGGATCGAAAACGCTCCACGAATTGAAAGCGCATGGATTGTCGTAGCGGATGGCGCTGTCGTAACCGGCGAGCCCCGCTTCGATCCGCGCATCTTCAGTGAAGTCGTATCCGATGCGCCCGGTGACGCCGACATTGTTGGTCGGATCGTCGGCGGGCAGCGGCGGCAGCGGCGTCGTTTGATCGCCGATGACGATGGGGCGCTGCTGACGATAGCCGTAGCGCGGAAAACCGCCGGCATGGAGACCCGAGATCGACAGCGCATAGGCGCCATGCGCGTCGGCGCCGGAGATCGAGGCATGCGACGACGAGGTTCCATAGGAGCCGCCTTCGGTCATCGCCCAGCCCTGCGGCGCGCCCTTGCCGCGGCGCGTGATGATATTGATCACGCCGCCCATCGCGTCGGAGCCGTAAAGCGCCGATTGCGGGCCGCGCAGCACTTCGATGCGCTCGATGTCGGTGGGAATGAGCCGGCCGAAATCGAACGAACCGTCCGTGCTGGCCGGATCGCCGATGCGAATGCCGTCGATCAGCACCAAAGTCTGGCCGGGCGTCGAGCCGCGCAGAAAGACCGAGGTTTGCGTTCCCGGCCCGCCGGTCGAAAAGACATCCAGTCCCGGAACGCCGCGGAGCACGTCGTTGAAGGCGAGCGATCCGCGCTTTTGAATGTCATGCGCGTGGATGACGCTCACTGAAGCGCCGCTGCTCGACACGGGCTGCTCGACGCGCGTCGGCGTGACGACGGTTTGGTCCTCGACATCGGCGGCGGGCGAACCCGGTTGCGCCGGGCTCAACGGGCCGACCTCGATGACAGGCAGGGACTGCTGGGCGTGAGCGGGAAAAGCGCAATGACATAGAGACAGCAGAAACGCGCCGCGCAAGGCGGTCGCCGGGATTTGAATCTGCATGAGCGTAAACTCGCAGCGAGACGTGGGCCGTCACTGCGAAGGTCTTTGCCCGTACGCCGAGAAGGCGAGGGGCATCGGCCGCATCGGTGCACCCCGCCCGACGCTTTCGCGCGTGACCACGAAGCGACGGCAGGTCTCCTGGCTCGCGGGTTGTCGCCCTGGACCGCCTTCCCAGAGCCGTCTCGCTCCAGTGGCTGAATGGTCTTCGGCTCGCCGCTTACAGTTGCGGGGGCAGCCGCGGAATTGCGCGCCGAGTCGGCGCGCTCACCGCATTCCCATTTTGATCCCGTTGGGAACCGTCAGCTGCAAAGTAGACCGGCGATCGCCACGCGAGTCAAGCGCGGCGCCTCCGCAGGCGATCGACCGATCCGTGAGGGCCGCCACAGTCTCGCCATGGCGCGATCAACATGCGCGTCGCAAACGGCTGGCTCGAATCAAATTACGCCCTCACTGGGGACACGATTTCGTCGCGATTGGCGGCTCTACAAAGTCGTTTCGCAACTCCGCTGACTCATGTCCGCGAAGCCGATATCCTGCCGCTCGGCCTCTGACGAGGGAAACGAATCGAGGGCGACCAAAAAGGGGATCGAACATGTTTCCATCGCGCCGATTCGCTTCATCGTTGCCTATCGCGGGCGTTTTGTTTCCCTTGCTCTTTTCCCTGTCGGCGGCCCAAGCTCAAGTTTTATCGGGCGCCTGCGAAGAAACAGCCGAGATCGCGGTGTTGGCGTCGCCGGCGTCGCCATGGAAGGGCGCGCCCTTGCGTGTCCTCGTCGCCGCGGAAAAGCCGGTCGACGGCGAGCTTTCGCTGATCGCGCCTGATGGACGCGTCGCCGCCAGATCGCGCCAGCAGCGCGGCGGACCTCCCTATGTCTGGTTCGCCGAGGTTGCGTCGCCAACCGCCGGCGCGTGGCGCGCGACGCTCGGGGGCGGCGGCATTTTCTCCGACTGCGGCGCGATGACGAAGGAAATCGACGTGAGCGCGCAAAAGACGTCTGCGCCACACGCGAAGGAAGGCGCCGTCTGGGCGCTGCGCGGCAAATGGGACCGCGCGACCGAAAATTTATATTCGGCGTGGATCGCCAAGCTGTTCGACGCGCCGCTCGAAGCGGAGCAGTCTTGGAAGACGTGGCACGAGGTGTTGCGCAATCAGTCGCGCAATGTTCTGTTCAATCATCTCGGAACCGGCGAAGACAGCCTCACCCTATCGCTGAAGCCGGACTGCGCGGATTTCGTCTACTTCCTGCGCGCCTATTTCGCTTTCAAGATGGGGCTGCCGTTCGCCTATTCGAATTGCTCGCGCGGGGCCGGCGGCGCGGCGCCTCGATGCAATGAGCGGTTCGATATTCTGCACCCCGAAGTGACCCGGCCCGCGCCGCCGCCCGAGCAAGCTACGGCGTCCGTCGCCGCTCCGCTGGCCCCCGCGCCCGCAGCGGCGCCAACGAATATCTTGCAGCAACTGTTCTCACAGCCTCAGCAGGTCCAGCCCGGGGCGCCGGCTGCGGCGATCGCTCCCGCGAAACCGCCTGCGCCAAAGCGGCCGGCGGGTGTCGCCGGATATTTGCGGGCAGTGGGCGACGTCGTTCATTCCGGTTCGGTGCGCGCATCGGCAAACAGCGACAAGTCCGACTTTTATACCATTCCACTGACGCAGGAGACGCTGCGTCCCGGAACCGCCTACGCCGATCCCTATGGGCACGTCATGATGCTCGTGCAACGCGTCCCGCAGACGGCGGACGCGGCCGGCGTCTTTCTTGCCGTCGACGCCGAGCCGGATGGCACGGTCACCCGCAAGCGGTTCTGGCGCGGCAATTTCCTGTTCGCGAACGAAGCGACGCTCGGCAGCCCCGGCTTCAAGCGCTTCCGGCCGGTCGTGCGGGAGAATGGCGCGTTGCGGGCGCTCACCAATTCTGAAATCGCCAGGAACCCGGAGTATGGCGATTTTTCGCTGGAGCAAACCCAGCTCAGCGCCGAGGATTTCTACGATCGCATGGATGAGGTGATGTCGCCTGAACCGCTCGATCCGATGCGCGCGATGACGGCGGCGATTACGGCGCTTGATGAGCAGGTGAAGACGCGCGCGACGGCGGTCGAAAACGGTCGAAAGTTCCAGAACGGGGGGCGCGGCGAAGCATCGATGCCGGACGGTCCGGCGATCTTCGCGACCGCCGGCCCCTGGGAGGATTTCTCGACGCCGGCGCGCGATCTCCGCCTGCTGATCGCGATCGATGTGGTGCGCGGCTATCCCGATCGCGTCGCGCGGCGCAGCGAGCGCTACGCAATGCCGTTTGGCCAAAATCCGGCCAATGTGAAGGCCCAATTGCAAAGCGCGCTTGCGAGCGAACTCGCGGCCCGCACGTTCTCCTATGCGCGCAGCGACGGCTCCGCCTGGACGCTCTCGCTCAAAGACGTGATCGACCGCGCCGAGGATCTTGAGATGGGCTACAATCCCAACGACTGCGTCGAACTGCGATGGGGCGCGCCCGAGGGGAGCGCCGAGGCGGCGACCTGCGCGCGGCGCGCGCCCGCCGCGCAGCGCGCGAAGATGACGGACTATCGCGCATGGTTCCGCGAACGGCGCTGGCCGCACGCTTAGCATGAGAGGCGACGGCAAAGGAGAGCCGGGAAAAAATCCAAAAAATCTCGGTGGGCGAGGCGCAGAACGAGATAGAGGAGCGTCGTCGCTGCGTCGTCGGTTGGCGGAGCCCGCTGAATTTGGGAGCGGCGAATGGACAGGAGTCGAGAGCTGGCTGGGGCGCAGGCGGAAGAGGCCGCTCGCCGCTCGGACGCTCTAGAAGCGCTGTCCTGGCGCGAAACCGTTGCGCGGCTGTTTCTTTCCGCGACGCTCGTCGCTTTGGGCCTCTACGTGCTGGGGAATTACCTTCGCGCATTGGCCTGGGCTCTCGTGCTGGCGGTGGCGCTATGGCCGCTCTACGATCGCGCGCGGCGGCAGGCGTCGCCCTGGGCGGCCAGGGATCTACTGCCGATTGTCTTTACGGCCCTCGTGGGGCTGGCGATCTTTCTGCCGGTCGCGACTCTTGCGGTAGATGTGGCCCGCGAGCTGCGCGACCTCATCGACTACGGTCGGGAAGCGGAAAAATCCGGAATTCCGGCGCCAGATTTCATCGCGCGCCTGCCTTACGTCGGCCAATGGCTCGCGAGCTGGTGGCGCGAAAACTTGTCGCATGCCGGATGGGCCAAGGAGATTATTGCGAAGGTCAACACATCATCGCTTCGTGAGCTTGGAGCGAATGTGGGCGCCAATGTGCTGCATCGCGGAGTCATTTTTGGCGTATCCCTGCTGACGTTGTTTTTCTTGTTTCGTCATGGCGAACACATATCGATGCAATGCCGCTCCGCTTCGCGAAAGCTGTTCGGCGACAGAGGCGAACGCGTCGCCTTGCAAATGGTCGCTTCCGTGCACGGAACGATTGCCGGACTTGTCTTCGTGGCGATTGGGGAAGGCATGCTGATGGGCGTGGTTTACGCCCTTGCCGATCTGCCTCACCCGGTTCTGTTTGCGATGGCTACTGCGGTGGCTGCAATGATTCCGTTCGCCGCCGGCATCGCAATTGGCGTCGCAGTCCTGATACTGCTGGGAGCCGGAGGGCTCGCGCCGGCGATCATCGTCGCTTTGGCCGGCTTCGTCGTCATCTTCGCAGCCGATCATTTTGTGAGGCCCAGGCTGATTGGCGGGGCGACCAAGCTGCCGTTTCTCTGGGTCCTGCTTGGCATCCTCGGCGGCGTCGAACGGTTCCAGCTCCTCGGCCTTTTCCTGGGACCGGCGATCATGGCCGCATTGATGCTCCTGTGGCGAGAGCTCGCCGCCCCTGCCGCTGATCAAAGCGCTTCGTTCGATCAACCCGGCCCTTCGGATTTTTTATGACATCGTCCTCAATGGCGTGCGCGACCTGTTGAACCATCGATAAAAGCCTTTCTTGGCCACTTGGACGATTACAAGATAGGCGACCACCATCGCGGCGAGCATCAAATAAAAGTTAGCCGGCGGCGGCGTGAATCCGAAATAGGACGCAAACGGACTAAACGGCAGCGCTGCGCCGATGACGGCTATTGCGCAGGACGTTGCGACAAGCGCCGGGTTTGCTCTACTCCTAAACGGGTTTCCGCGCGTGCGAATGATGAAGATCACCAAAACCTGAGTGGATAGCGATTCAACGAACCAGCCGGTGCGAAACAAATTCTCATTGGCGTTCAGCACGAACAACAGGACGTAAAAGGTCAGAAAGTCGAAGGCTGAGCTGATCGGACCGATGACCAGCATGAAGTTGCGAATAAAGCTCATGTCGAGAACTTGCGGTCGGCAAACGTCTTCGACGTCGACATCGTCCAAAGGGATCGGCACTTCGGAAATATCGTAAAGGATATTGTTGAGAAGAATTTGCGTCGGCAGCATCGGCAAGAACGGCAGCAGGAGCGAGGCGCCCGCCATGCTGAACATGTTGCCGAAATTCGAGCTCGTGCCCATCATGATATATTTCATGACGTTGGCGAATGTGCGGCGACCCTCCAACACGCCGTCATGAAGGACGTGCAGATCCTGGTCGAGGAGGATCATGTCGGCCGCTTCCTTGGCGACGTCGACAGCCGAGTCGACCGATAGGCCGACATCGGCCGAGTGCATGGACGGCGCGTCGTTGATGCCGTCGCCCAAATAGCCGACAACGTGACCGCGCGCTTTCAGCGCGAGAATGATCCGATCTTTTTGCGAAGGATTGACGCGACAAAAGAGATTGGTCCGCTCCACTTTGACGCGTAAGGCCGAGTCATCCATTTCGCTGATCTCTTTGCCGGTCAGCACGCCCTCAACGGCGATATTCAAGCTGGCGCAGACATGCTGCGTGACCAATTCGCTATCGCCGGTCACGATCTTTACCGTCACGCCGCTTGCGGCGAGGGCCGCGAGCGCAGGCCCGGCGCTGGTTTTGGGAGGGTCAAGAAATCCGGCGAAGCCTTCGAACGCCAGCTCCGCCTCGTCGCCGACCACTGCATGCTGGTGATCGAGCGGAACCCGCCGCCAGGCGATTCCCAAGAGGCGAAAGCCGTCCTTTTCGAGGGCGATGCGCTGGCCGCTGATCTGTGCGAGCGCCGAGGGTTCAAGCGCGCGTTGCACGCCATTTTGCGAATCTTGGTAGAGCTTGCAGAGCGTAATGATTTCCTCGGCGGCGCCTTTGACCACCAGCAATCGTTCGTCGCCCTTTTCAAGGAGCACGGAAACGCGCCGCCGTTCAAAATCGAACGGAACTTCGTCGATTTTCTTCCATTCATGCACGTCGATGTTTTGATGGTCGAGGATCGCGTCGTCGAGCGGACTCTTTAAGCCCGTCTCGAAAAAACTGTTGAGATAAGCGAGTTCGAGAACGCGGTCGCTTGGCCTCCCGGCCGCGTCGACATGCCGCTCCAGCCTGATCCTCGCCTCGGTCAAGGTGCCGGTCTTGTCCGTGCACAGAATGTCCATCGATCCCAAATTTTGAATCGCCGACAATCGCTTGACGATGACGCGCCGCTTCGCCATGTGCAGCGCGCCGCGCGACAAGGTGACGGACACCACCATGGGCAACAGCTCGGGGGTGAGGCCTACGGCGAGCGCGACGGCAAACAGGAAGGACTCGAGCCACGGCCTGTGCAGCAACGCATTGACCAGGAGAACGAACAAGACGAGAAGGATCGTGAGCCGCATGATCAGTAAGCCAAAGCGATGCGTCCCGATCTCGAAGGCCGAGGGCGGCGGCTGACGCCTGACGCGATCGGCGACGGCGCCGATCGCCGTGTCGGCGCCGGTTTTCACCACGCGTATCTTGGCGCTGCCGCTGATCACGCTGGTTCCCATGAACACGGCGTTGGCGGCGTCCTGGATCTCCGTTGCGTCGGCTGTAACCGGCCCCGGCCGTTTCTCGACAGGATAAGGCTCGCCGGTCAACAGCGCCTGTTTGACGAATAAATCGCGCGCTTCCAAAACCAGCCCGTCAGCGGGAATCATGTCGCCGGCGGACAATAGGGCGAGGTCCCCCGGGACGACGTCGGCGACGGGCGCCGCGACCTCCACGCCATCGCGAACGATCTTGGCGCGCACCGAGACGGATTGACGCAAACGCTCCGCGGCTTTGCCGGCGCGACGCTCCTGAATAAAGTCTAGCGTGACGCTGAACAGCACGATCGTGGAGATGATCGCAAAATTCGCGACTTCTCCGGTGAAGGCCGAAATTGCGCTGGCGACGAGCAGCAGAATGACGAGCGGATTCCTAAAGCGCGCAAGAAATTGCAGGAACAATGGCTGCTGTTGACGAACGTCGAACAAATTGGGGCCAATCTCGGCGAGACGCGCGCGCGCTTCAACGCTCGTTAGGCCCATCGCTGCGGCCGACGTGTCCGCTGCGTCATCTGTGACGGCGTTCAGCCACCAGGCGGAGTCGTCACGTCGGCCTTTCGACATAGCGCCGATCCTCTCATGCGTCAGAAATCGACGTCGCAACCAGAAGACGGCGATGAGCCCATAGTAGAAGGCTGCAAAGCAATATAGAAGTCGATGAATTCCCGAAGCGGTCGCAAACAAAATTTGTGCTGACGCTGCGCCAATGACAGGCTGCGCGCCCGCTTCTCTGCGACCGACGACGCTTATTGACGTATCCGGCCGCCGTCGTGAGGCGCGGGCGGGCAGGGCCGAAAAGGCCTGCGTCGTGCAACTCCGGCCGCCGCTCCAAAAGAATTGCGAATGCGATCGCTGTCCGTTCGATTCTCGCGCCTCCCGCCCAGCGCAGAGCTTCGTTGGTCCGCAACTTGCTACCGCCTGTCAGGGTTTGATTTTTTTGAAGGCGACGTCGATGGCGTTCACGACAATTTGTAACACCGACGCCGTGGGCGAAGGAGGCATGGGCCTCTTTCACGCCGGCAAAAAGAGCGTGCTCCTGGTTTGGCCGACGGGCGGCGAACTCAAGGCCTATCGCGGACGCTGCCCGCATGCGGACATGCCGTTGAGCGACGCCGCCTTCAACGGGCAGACCGTCACCTGTCCGCACCATCAATGGGGGTTCGACAGCACAAGCGGCAAATGCGTGACGCATCTCGTCCGCAATGCGCTTCATCCCTACGCGCTTCGCGTGGAGGGCGACGAGATTCAGGTCGACGTCGGGCCGCTCAAGCCGGCGCGCGCCGGCGCAATTGCCTGAACGCCCAGTCCATGTCCGGCCGAAGGCATCCGCTAACCGGCTTCAATTCCACTGTCGCCCGCCAGCTTGCTGCGCCGTCGCCCATAGGAAAAATAAATCGCGAGGCCGATCGCCATCCAGATGGTGAAGCGCTCCCAGGCGACAGTCGGCAGGCGCGACAGGAGCCATAGCGAGAAGCCGACGCCGATGAGCGGCGTGAAGGGAACGAAAGGCGCCCGAAAGCTGCGCCGCGCGTCAGGCCTCGTGCGGCGCAGCACGATGATCGCCGAACAGATGACGACGAAGGCGGAGAGCGTGCCGATGTTCACCAGCTCCGCCACTTCCTTGATCGGATAGAGCGCCGCGACCAGCGCGGTCAGCGCGCCGGCGATCAGCGTCGGCCGATAGGGGGTGTGGAAGCGCGGATGAAGCCTGGCGAACCAGCCGGGCAGCAGGCCGTCGCGGCTCATGGCGAACCAGATGCGCGCGCAGGCGAGCAGAAAGGCGAGCATCACGCTGGCGATGCCCGCGACCGCCGCGAGCGACACGACGAAGGCGACCCAGGGCAGGCCGAGCGAAGCAAAAGCGGTCGCGACCGGCGCCGGCGTGTCGAGCGTGTCGTAGCGCACGACGCCGGTGAGCACGAGCGACATGGCGATATAGAGCGTCAGCGCCACGACGAGCGACAGAAGAACCGCGCGCGGCACGTCGCGTTGCGGCGCGCGCGCTTCTTCGGCCGCCGTCGTCAGCGTGTCATAGCCGAACACGGCGAAGAACACGACCGCCGCGCCTTGCGCCACGCCGGAAAAGCCGAAAGGCATGAAGGGCGACCAGTTCTCGATGCGCACATAGGGGATGCCCGCTGCAATCACCAGCAGCGCCGCGGCGATCTTGATGACGACCATCGCCGTGTTGAAGCGCGCGCCGAGTTCGACGCGCAGAATCAACAGGCCGGCGACCCCAAGCGCGCCGAGCGCCGCGAAGAGATCGACGACGCGGCCCGCGCCTGTTCCAGGCGCGCCGCTCGCCCATTCGGGGAGAGCGAGGCCGAATTGCGCGACGAGCGCCTGCAAATAAGCCGACCAGCCGATCGCCACCACGGCGACGACGAGCGCATATTCCAAGAGAAGGTCCCAGCCGATGATCCAGGCGGCGAGCTCGCCAAGCACCGCATAGGCGTAGGTGTAGGCGCTGCCGGCGACCGGAATCATTCCGGCGAATTCGGCATAGGAGAGCGCCGCCGCGGCGCTGGCGACGCCGGCGATCAGGAAAGAGAGGGCGACGCCCGGTCCCGCCTGAGTCGCCGCGACCACGCCGGTCAATACGAATATGCCGACGCCGATGAGTCCGCCGAGCCCGATTCCGGTGAGCTGCCAGACGCCCAGCACGCGACGGAATCCGCCTGGCCGGTCGGCTTCGGCTTGCAGCGATTCGATCGATTTTACGCGCAACAGCGGGGAGGAAAATTTCATCAATAGGCCCGTCGGCGGCCGTGTCCGCCACGACGTCCATAGGCGATCGGCGCGCCGCTGTCATGACCGCTCGATCTCGCGCAATCGCACAAAAAAGAGCGGCCTCAGCAAGGCCGCTCTCGTTTCATCAAAGCCGGCGCAGCCTATTTCTTCGCGGCTTCGAGATGGGTCAGCGCTTCCTCGGCGTGTTTGGTCGCAACGTCGGCATGGTTTTGCTTGCCGTGGTCGATCGCCATTTCAAGATGGGAAATGCCCTGCTTGGTGTGCTCGTTCGGCTTCGCGGTCTCAGCCGCCTTGGCGTGCTTGAGCCCTTCTTCCGCATGCATCGTCAGCGCGTCGGCCTTCCCCGCCTTGCCTTCGCTGATCGCCTGTTTGGTGTGGGTAATGGCCTCGGCCAGATGATCTTCCGCGTAGGCCAATCGAGGGGCGAAAAAGGCTGCGATCGATAGAGCCAGCGCCGTTGCGAAAATTCTGCGATTCATGGACGTCTCCTCAACGTTCGCCGCATCACCGGTAAATATGGTCGCTTTCGCTGCGATATCGAGGCCTTGTCCGAGGCGCTCACTGCCGATCGGCCGCATAAAGCTCGCAGCTTTCGCCAAACTCCGCCAGCCCGCCCTCTAAAAATGAGGCGAGAAGCGGAACGCCGAGCAGATAGGCCGAGGTCGGGCCTTTATGGCGCGCCCGCGCTTGCGCCACAGCCTCGTTCCATTCGCTGGCGTCGAAGTCGCCACGCCCGACCCACATCAGCGCGACGAGCTCGATCTGCTCGTCGATATCCATGGAGTCGATGAAAGACGAAATCTCGTCGCGCGTGGTGGAGAACGCGTCCTCGGTCAACACGCTGACGAAACCGTCGTCGGTGGCGTTCGACGCGTCGGCCTCGACGCCTTCATCTTCGCTTTCAAGTTCGCGGGCCTTGACGACGACGAAACAGACTTTGTCCGTATTGATGGTCAGCATCGCTTTTCCTTCCGCCCGGCTCAATCTTGCTTGACCTTCGCCCTTGTGGCGAAAGGCCGCCCTCTGCATATATTCCCGCAAGGCGAGATTTTTACCCAAGTCGACGCCGTCTTTTTTTGGAGCCGAAAATGCGTGTCGGCGCGCCGAGGGAAACGAAGGACAATGAATATCGCGTCGGCTTGACGCCCTCTTCGGTCGCCGAACTCGCCCGCGCAGGACATGAGGTCTTAATCGAGCGCGGCGCAGGCGAGGGGGCTGGGCTGTCGGACTCGGATTACGCCATGGCGGGCGCCAATCTCGTGGACGGTCCTGAAGCGCTATTCGCCGCATCGCAACTGATCGTGAAGGTGAAGGAGCCGCAGCGGCGCGAAATCGCCTATCTGCGGCCGGACCATGCGCTCTTCGCCTATTTCCACTTGGCTGCGGACGCTGAACTGACGCGTAAGCTCATGGCGAGCGGCGCGCAGTGCATCGCCTATGAGACGGTCACGGCGCCTGGCGGCGGATTGCCGCTGCTCGCGCCAATGTCGGAAATCGCCGGCCGGCTCGCCCCGCAAATCGGCGCGCATTTTCTCGAGAAGCAGGCTGGCGGCCGCGGCGTTCTGCTCGCCGGCGCGCCGGGCGCGCCGCCGGCTGACGTCCTCATCCTCGGCGCAGGCAGCGTCGGCGTGCAGGCGACCGCGATAGCGCTCGGCATGGGCGCGAGCGTGCTTGTCGCCGACCGAAATCCCGACGCGCTTCGACGGCTCGAGACGCGTTTCGGCTTTGCGGCCCGCACCATCTACTCGACTCGCGCGGCGATCGCCGAATCGGTAAAGCGCGCCGATCTCGTCATCTGTGCGGCGCTCGCGCCAGGCGCAAAGGCGCCGATCCTGATCACGCGGGACATGTTGGCGACGATGAAGCGCGGCGCCGTGATCGTCGATGTCGCGATCGATCAGGGCGGTTGCTGCGAGACCTCGCGGCCGACGAGCCATTCCGACCCGGTCTATGTGGTCGACGGCGTCGTGCATTACTGCGTCACCAACATGCCCGGCATCACGCCGCGCACGTCCACTTTCGCGCTCAACAACGCGACGCTGCCTTTCGTGCTGGCGCTCGTCAACAAGGGCTGGCGTCGCGCCGTCGAGGACGATCCGCATCTTCGGGCGGGATTGGAAATTTCCGCCGGGCGGATATTTTCCGCGCCTGTCGCCGCCGCGCACGGTCTGCCGTTGTCGTCGAACCTCAATGTGATGGATAGCGCCGGGGCCGCATAGCGCTTATCCTGGAATTCTGTTCGGCGGCGTGCGTCCTTGCCGCCTACGCGCACGAGAAGGGCGTTTCGACGCGGAAGGATCGATATTGCATTGTAAAAGTTGGAGCTTATGTCGTTGAGACGCAGCTTCTGTCGGTTGGACCGGTAGAGCTTTTCTCATCGGCGGGCAATTGTTAGACCAATACGACGCGGCGATACGGGGCGGCGCCCCTCATTTGAACACAGGCGGGTTAAGGGCATGAGCGCGACTGAGGACCAGGACCCCGCGGCCAGCCCAACGCGACCGGGGCCAGCGAAAAAGGCGTCTTCGCGCGGCAAGTCGGGGACGCCAGGCAAGACGCTGAACAAGACGCCGCGCAAGGGTAGGAAAAAGCCTGTGGCGGCGCAGCCTGCCGGATCGAGCGCGCCCGCGCGCAAGGCGCCCGCCGCGAAGCCCAATGGCGCGGGCGCGCCAAGTCTCGCCAATGTGGAGACATTCGGCCGTCTCGACTTTGAAACGATCGCCGACAACATGGCGGAACTCGTCGACCAAATTCGCAAGGCGCTGGCCGCCGCGATCGGCGGCGCCAATCCCGGGGAAGCGCGCAGCGAACTCGCCGCGAGCGTCGCCGACGCCACAAAGACTCTCGGCGCGGTCGCTGAATGGTGGCTCTCGAAGCCCGAGCGCGCTGCGGCGGCCCAGGCCGATCTTTACGACGGCCTCAGCGATATCTGGCGGCAGACGATGCGCCGCTACAGCGGGGAGGATGTCGCCCCGATCGTCCCTTCCGATTTCTCCGACAAGCGATTCGCCGCGCCGGAATGGAACGAGAACCCGTTTTTCGATTGGTTGCGGCAATCCTATCTGCTCACGTCGCGCTGGGCCGGCGACATGGTCGAGAAGGCCGAGGGCCTCGACCCGCAGACAAAGTCCAGGGCCGCCTTTTACGCGCGGCTGATCTCGAGCGCGGTTTCGCCATCGAATTTCGTGCCGACCAACCCCGAACTGTTGCGTGCGACAATCGACGCCAAGGGCGAGAATCTTGTTCGCGGCTTGAAGATGCTTGCCGAAGACATCTCCGCAGGCGGCGGCGTGCTGAAGATTCGTCAAAGCGCGGCTTGGAAATTCGAACTCGGCGTCGACTTGGCGAATACGCCGGGCAAGGTGATCTGGCGTAATGACGTGATGGAGCTCATTCAATATGAGCCGACCACGGCGGAAGTCTATGCGCGGCCGCTGCTGATTACGCCGCCCTGGATCAATAAATTTTATGTGCTCGATCTCAACGCCGAGAAAAGCTTCGTCCGCTGGGCGGTCGAGCAGGGCTTCACCGTCTTCATCATCTCCTGGATCAATCCCGACGAGACCAAGGCCGCCAAGGGTTTTGAGGCCTATATGCACGAAGGCGTGCTGACCGCGCTCGACGTGATCGAGAAGGCGACGGGCGAGCGCAAGGTGACGGCCGCAGGCTATTGCGTCGGCGGCACGCTGCTCGCGCTGACGCTCGCCTATATGGCCGCGACCGGCGACGATCGCATCGACAGCGTCACCTTCTTTGCGACCCAGGTGGATTTTTCCGACGCGGGCGATCTGCAGATTTTCGTCGACGAGGCGCGGCTTGCCGCGCTCGACGAAAGCATGGCGCGCACCGGCTATCTCGAAGGGGTCAAGATGGCCAACGCCTTCAACATGCTGCGGCCGAACGAACTGATCTGGAATTATGTCGTCAACAACTACATGAAGGGCGTCGAGCCCGCGGCGTTCGATCTTCTGTATTGGAATTCCGACTCGACGCGCATCCCGCGGGCAAATCACTCTTTTTATCTGCGCAGCTGCTATCTCGAAAATCGGCTCTCGCGCGGCGAGATGGTCATCGACGGCGTGCCGCTCAATCTGCGTCAGGTCAAAATCCCCGTCATTGAGATTGCAGCGAAGGAGGATCATATCGCGCCGGCTCAATCCGTGTTTCGCGGCGCGAAGTTTTTCGGCGGCGAGGTGACCTTCGTTCTGGGCGGCTCGGGCCATATCGCGGGGATCATCAACCCGCCGTCGAGGGAAAAATATCAGTATTGGACGGGCGGCCCCGCGACGGGCGCCTTCGAGGACTGGCTCAAGAAGGCGAAGGAGACAAAGGGCTCCTGGTGGCCGCACTGGCTCGCCTGGGTGACGGCTCAGGCGCCGAGGAAAGTCCCTGCGCGCCGGCCTGGCGGCGGCAAGCTCAAGATCGTCTGCGACGCGCCCGGCGAATATGTGCGGGTGAGGGCTTGATTAGTTTTCTTTGAATGAATGGATGAGCTTCGGGGTGGGGAGCAATTTGAATTTAAATAAGGAGCGTCGGCATGTCCGCAAAAGATACTGTCGAACTTTGGAGATCGATCTTCGAGCTGCTTAAGAGTCTGGCGCTCGTCTTCATCGTCGTTTCCCTTTTTGTTTTTCCACAGATCGTGCATCACGCCCTGACCGGCATCGGCGTCGCCGAATTCGATCTGTGGGGCTTTAAAGGCAAGACCGCTCTTGCGACGGTCGCCGGCGATCTGCAGGAAGCGCAAGTCGTGCAACGCGAGCTTGCGCAGAAGCTTACAGCGTCTGACCAGCAGCTTAAAACCCTCGTGGTGGAGAATGACGAGCTGCGGCGGCGCGCGTCTGTTCGCGGGTTCGAAGGTCGCTCGGGACCAAATGGGGCCGCGAGCCCTACGATGACGGATGAGGGCGTTCGCGTCATCCTTGCGCAGAATGGCGATGCGCTGAAACGGGCCGCTGATTTTCAGGCGCAGGCCGCTAAGGCGCTGTCGCAGAACGCCGCCCTCATCTCCTCGGCGAAGGAGCTCACGGCGCGCGGCGACTCGCGTTGGATCGTGATTTTTGGATCCGACGTCACTGAGGACGACGCTCGCGCCGAGGTGAAGCGGGCGACCGCGCAAGGATTCGACAACGCCTATATCTGCTTGAAGCGCGGGCGCTATCGCAGCGTCATCGAATTCGATACGCTCGAAGCGGCGACTGCGGCGCTGCCAAGGATCAAGGCGCTGAGCGGTACGGCGCGAGACGCCTATGTCGTCAATCTCGGCGCCTGGTGCCCTCGGCTCGAAAAGCGCGACGCCGGCTTCATTGTGTGCTCGTGAGCTCAGCCTCCGGGCAGCAGACCGATCCGCTCCAAGAGCCAATAAACGCCCGCAAGCGCGATGAGCGCCGACGCGACATAAACCAGTTTTTCGTTACGCTTGCCGCCCGTCTGCCGGTCGATGAAGAACAGGATCGGCATCACCGCGAAGACGATGGCGATCTGGCCAAGCTCGACGCCGATGTTGAAGGCGGCGAGCGCGGGCACGACGCCGCCTTGCGGCACGCCCATCTCGGTCAGCGCCGAGGCGAAGCCGAAACCGTGGATGAAGCCGAAGAAGAATGTGTTGCGCCAGCGGTTGTCGACGTCGCGCGAGAAGAAATTCTCCACCGCGACGAAGATGATCGAGGCGGCGATCAGCGACTCGACCAATGTCGAGGGCAGGGTAAAGATGTTGAGCGCCGCAAGCGACAGCGTGATCGAATGCGAAATGGTGAAGGCGGTGACGATCTTGACGACCGGCCAGATG
Source organism: Methylocystis sp. (assembly GCA_016177005.1). Lineage (GTDB taxonomy): Bacteria > Pseudomonadota > Alphaproteobacteria > Rhizobiales > Beijerinckiaceae > Methylocystis. The sequence continues at coordinate 4,723 of JACOWC010000002.1, read as the reverse complement.
CGCGTGGCCCAGAGGATGAGCGCGAACAGGAAGCACAGATGATCATAGCCGGTGACGATATGTTCGACGCCTGCCGCCAGAAACTTCCACATGAGCTGCGCCATCGTTTCCATCGGCTTTGACAGATCGAGCGGCGGATCGACCGGGTACAGCATGGTCTGGCCGGCGTTTTCGCCTCCCTCGAGGGTGACCAGATGCTTTCCCTTCGCGCCTTGCGCGGCGAGGAGCTTTGTCGCGTCGTAGAACAGCGCGCCATCCGTTGCGCCGCAAACGAAGCGCACGACGATGAGCGCGCTGTCCTGATTGGTGGGGTCTTCGCCGGATTTCACGACGCTGGCGACGCAGGCGCGGCCAGCCCCATCGCGCATCGCGACCCGTTTTTCGACGAATTTGCCGATCTCCGCCTCAAGCGCGCCGGGAGGCGAAAGGTCGACGCCGGCGCGTTCGCTCATCGTATCCTGGAACATCCGTTCGAGGTCGGTGGCGAGAAAGCCGACGTCGACGACGTAGACGCGATTGTCCTTGGGAACGATTTTGCCGGTCGAAATGTCCGGAGTATGCGCCAGGGCCTGGCTCGCGAAGCCGACGCCAAACAAAATCACGGCGGCGATTGTCCTGAAAAACCCGGTCATGCGCGCTCCCCTCCAGTCGTGGCCGCGCACCATGCCAAAGGCGGCTGCGGCGGACAAGACAGCGCAAGCGCGAGCATTGAAACGAGGCGCCAGCCGGCTGGCGTTCCGCAATCGGCGCGCGGCAAAAAACTCGAAACGCGGACCCAGAGGAACTCGGACGCCTCGATACAGGCGATCTCAGCCGATGGTGGGGGAAGTAGGACTCGAACCTACGAAGGCTTAGCCAGCGGATTTACAGTCCGCCCCCTTTGCCGCTCGGGACATTCCCCCATCGTCTCGCCAAAGAGACGGCGGCCGCGTTGAGCGCGGCCGGCGAAGCGGCATATGCGGCCCCGGCCGGCCAGTGTCAACCTCAAAGTCCCGTCGGCAGAGGCGAGGTCGCGCCGTCCGTCAATTGCGCGAACCGGCGGTCGCCGGCGCGGCGGAGGTCAGGCAAGCCATCTCCGCGCCGGAAAAAAGCCGAGAGCGCGTCAGGAATCGCAGGCCGGCGCCATTGTCGAGCGAAAACATGCCGCCCTGTCCGGGAACGACATCAATGATAAGCTGCGTATGTTTCCAGTAATCGAATTGCGCCGCGCCGATGTAGAAAGGCGCGCCGCCGATTTCCCCCAGCAGCACGTCGCTATCGCCGACAAGGAACTCTCTTTGCGGATAGCACATCGGCGCCGAGCCGTCGCAGCAGCCGCCCGACTGGTGGAAGAGAAGGTCGCCATGTTCACGGCGCAGCCGCTCGATCAGTTCGAGCGCCGCAGGCGTGGCGAGGACTCTTGCAGGTCGCTCTGCTTTCAATGCGCGGTCTCCCTCGCCCGTCATTCCCGACGCGCGCATCGCGCGCGATCGGGAATCTAGGGCAAATCCACCATTCGCGAAAACTCTCTAGATTCCCGATCAGGCCTTTGGCCTGTCGGGAATGACAGCGGCGATGACCGCGAAGGTGGGGCTAAAAGAACCCCAGCTTATTTTCGCTGTAGCTCACCAGCATGTTCTTCGTCTGCTGATAATGATCGAGCATCATCTTATGATTCTCGCGGCCGATGCCGGACTGCTTGTAGCCGCCGAAGGCGGCGTGCGCCGGATAGGCGTGGTAGCAGTTCACCCAGACGCGCCCGGCCTGAATGGCGCGGCCGAAGCGATAGCAGCGGTTGGCCTCGCGGCTCCACACGCCCGCGCCAAGGCCGTAGAGCGTGTCATTGGCGATGGCGAGCGCCTCCTCGTCGTCCTTGAAGGTCGTGACCGACACGACGGGGCCGAAAATCTCCTCCTGGAACACCCGCATGCGGTTGTGGCCTTGGAGCACTGTCGGCTTCACATAGAAGCCGTCGGCGAGTTCGCCCGCAAGCGTGTTGCGCTCGCCGCCGGCGAGCACCTTCGCGCCCTCCTGCTTGCCGATGTCGATATAGCTCAGGATTTTTTCGAGCTGTTCGGAGGAGGCCTGCGCGCCGATCATCGTTTCGGGATCGAGCGGATTGCCCTGCTTGATCTCGCCGACCCGTTTCAGCGCGCGCGCCATGAAGCGGTCGTATATCTTTTCATGCACGAGCGCGCGGCTCGGACAGGTGCAGACCTCGCCCTGATTGAGCGCAAACATCACGAAGCCTTCGACCGCTTTGTCGAGATAGTCGTCGTCTTCGCGTGCGACGTCCTCGAAGAAGATGTTGGGGGATTTGCCGCCGAGCTCCAGCGTCACCGGAATGAGGTTCTGACTGGCGTATTGCATGATCAGCCGGCCGGTCGTCGTCTCGCCGGTGAAGGCGATTTTGGCGATGCGGCTCGACGAGGCGAGCGGCTTGCCGGCCTCTAAGCCGAAGCCGTTGACGATGTTGAGCACGCCCTTGGGAAGAAGGGCGCCGACAAGCTCGGCCCAGACGAGAATGCTCGCGGGCGTCTGTTCGGCCGGCTTGATGACGACGCAATTGCCGGCGGCGAGCGCCGGCGCGAGCTTCCACGTCGCCATCAGGATCGGGAAGTTCCAGGGGATGATCTGGCCGACGACGCCGAGCGGTTCGTGAAAATGATAGGCGATCGTGTCGTGGTCGATTTCGGAAACGCCGCCTTCCTGGGCGCGGATGGCGCCGGCGAAATAGCGGAAGTGGTCGATCGCGAGCGGAATGTCGGCGGCCATCGTCTCGCGGATCGGCTTGCCATTGTCCCAGGTCTCGGCCGTGGCGAGCAGGCCGAGATTGGCCTCCATCACGTCGGCGATGCGATTGAGGATGAGCGCGCGTTCCGCCGGGCTCGTCTTGCCCCAGGCGTCCTTGGCGGCGTGCGCGGCGTCGAGCGCGGCTTCGATGTCGTCCTTGTCGGAGCGCGCGACCTCGCAGACTTTCCCGCCGGTGATCGGCGAGATATTGTCAAAGACGCGGCCGGATTTCGCGTCCGCCCATTCGCCATTGATGAAATTGCCGTAGCGCGGCTTGAATGGCGGTTTGAGCGCGGCGAAAGTTTCGTGCTTGGTCATGGGGCGTTCCTCTAATTTCCGCTGCGGCGGCGTTTTTTAATGAGAAGGTAGTTGGAGCGTGGCGTTACGCCAAGTGCCCGAGCAGGAAGACTTTGGCGCAGAGAGAACCCCTGGCGTGTTTTTCCGCCGACATCATCTCGCCGAAGGTCTTGTCGAGGCCATCGGGCTTGAAGATCGGATCATAGCCGAAGCCCTTCTCGCCCTTGGGCGGAAAGACGAGAACGCCGTCGACTCGGCCCTCGAACCGCTCGATATGGCCATCGGGCCAGACGACGGCGAGCGCGCAGGTAAAATGGGCGCGGTAAGGGGGCTTCGCGCCGCGCGCCGCAAGCTCGCGCTCGACCCGCGCGCAGGCGGCCTTGAAGTCGCGGTCCTCGCCGGCCCAGCGCGCCGAATAGACGCCGGGCGCGCCGTCGAGCGCGTCGACGCAAAGTCCCGAGTCGTCGGCGAAAGCGGGGAATCCCGAGGCCATGGCGGCGGCGCGGGCCTTCAACAGCGCATTGCCGGCGAAGGTCTCTTCGGTCTCCTCCGGCTCCTTAAGGCCGAGTTCGCCGGCCGAGACCGCCGCGACGCCATGCGGTTCGAGCAATTGCCTGAGTTCCCACAGTTTTCCCGGATTGTGCGTTGCAATGACGAGCGTGCCGGCGATTTTGCGCGAATCCATCAGCTTTCCTCCGCGCCGGCTTGTAGCGCGCGGGCTGGCGTCGCCATAGCGCAGATTTCTCCGTGAAACCGTCGCGAATCGCGCCCTAAGCGTCCGTCTCCCATTGGGGTCTCCCATTGGGGTCTTGGAGGAGCGGACGGAAGGCGCTAAAAAGTCTTCCTCTTGGCGCGGTTAACCCCGCCTTTACTATGCTTGGCAAGGATTGTGGAGCCAAGAAGACGGTTCCGGCAGGCGCCAGGCCTGACGCGGCGCATTGCCGCCCAATTATCCCGGAACGCAAGGGACGAAATGACCTCAACCATTCTCATTGCCGACGACGATCCGGTTCAGCGTCGTCTCCTGGAAGCTATGACGCGGCGATTTGGTTACGATGCCGAGACCGTCGAGGGCGGCGAACAGGCGATCGCGCGGCTGACCCAGCATGGCGCCAAGCCCGTCGCGCTGTTGATTTTGGACCTCGTGATGCCCGATCTCGACGGCATGGGCGTGCTCACCCGCATGCGGGACATGAAACAGGCGACTCCGGTGATCGTTCAAACGGCCCATGGGTCGATCGAGGCCGTCATCTCGGCGATGCGCGCCGGCGCCCATGATTTCGTGGTCAAGCCGGTCGGCGCGGAGCGCCTGCAGATTTCGATCAAGAACGCGCTCTCCGCCGACGCGCTCGCCGACGAGGTGCGCCGCATCAGCCGTCGGGCGCAAGGCGCGCTGACGTTGAAGGACCTCGTCTCGCGCAGCGACGACATGGCGCGCGTCATCAGGCTCGGCCAGCGCGCCGCGCATTCTTCCATTCCCGTGCTGCTTGAAGGCGAATCCGGCGTCGGCAAGGAAATCGTCGCCCGCGCCATTCAGGGCGCGTCGGATCGCAAGGGCAAGCCCTTCGTCACCGTCAACTGCGGCGCGCTGCCGGCCAATCTCGTCGAATCGATTCTCTTCGGCCATGAGAAGGGCGCCTTCACCGGCGCCACC
>JACOWC010000161.1 GCA_016177005.1 Methylocystis sp. | reverse complement strand
GTTGAGCGCCTCGATGCCGGCCATCCGCTTGACGGTGAGCTTCTGAAAATCCTCCTGGCAGCTTTGCGCAAGCGCGCCGCTCGCCGCGAGCAGCGTCGCAAGGAGCGCGAGGATCGCAAGGATGGAATATCGCGCGACAGCGCGAGGAAAAGCGACAGCGCCAATGATCATGTCTCTTGGTCCGCTCATCAGGCGTGCAGCAATACCAGCAGGCTTGCCGGCGACGCAAGTTTTGGCCAACCTGCGCGCAACAAAGCGGCGGCTTCATGGCAAGCGCCCGTTGCGCTCGCGCCCCGCTGGGAAGCGATTGTGTCAGCTTACGATTTTACCGCCCAGCGCCTGTTCGTTCGCGACGACCTCGCGCCGGGCGCCGAACTCACGCTTACAGCCGAGGCGTCAAATTATCTGCTCAATGTCCTGCGCATGCGCGAGGGCGCCGCGATACATGTGTTCAACGGCCGCGACGGGGAGTTTCGTGCGACGCTCTTCGACGTTTCGCGTCGCGCCGCGAGATTGCGCGTCGCGCAGCGGCTGCGCGTCCAACCCGAACGCGCCGACCTCGATTATTGTTTCGCTCCCTTAAAGCAGGCGCGGCTCGATTATATGGCGCAAAAGGCCACCGAGATGGGCGCCGGCCGGCTCATTCCGGTGATCACGCATCGCACCCAGGTCCGCCGAATCAATTCGGCGCGGCTCGAATCGAATGTCATCGAAGCCGCCGAGCAATGCGGCGTGTTGGCTGTGCCCGAAGTTGCGGCCGCGATCGAATTGCCTGACTTTCTGGCGCGTTTGCCGGCGGAGCGGCTACTGGTTTTTTGCGATGAGCGCGCCGCTCTCGCCAATCCGATGGATGCGCTCGCTGATCGTGTGGTCGAAGAGGGCGTCAGCGTGCTCATCGGACCGGAAGGCGGTTTCGACGACGCCGAACGGGCGGCTCTTGGACGTCTGCCGAACGTCGTTCGTCTTTCGCTCGGACCGCGCGTGCTTCGCGCCGACACCGCCGCCGTCGCGGCGCTGGCGATCATACAGGCCGCGATTGGCGACTGGCGCTCGCCGGCCCCGTCCGACGTCTAAACAGAAAATAAATAAATGGAAAATAAAGCGTAGTTCTCGTGTGACGCCGCCAGGCTTCGCCCCCTGGCGTCAAAGACACGATCCTGCCACGATGTTTGGCTCTAGTTGCGTGCGGCGGAACGAAGCGTCGTTTCGAAGCGAGAGACCTATCGTCGCCGCCGGCGTAACGATTGCGTATCGAGAGACTTGGTCGGGATTGCAAGGCTCCTGAAATCTCGCGCGCATGCGCGACCTTTCGGAGGTAAGGCCGAAAATTATGACGACCCTAGACATCACAAGCTGCAGCGACCGTCTGTTCTCGATACGCCTTTTTGGCGTTGTCGCGCTCACCGCGCTCGCTGTCACGCCGGTTCGCGCCGAGAATGTCAGCCAATGCGCGCGCTATGGCGCTGATTATGTCGCCGTCGCAGGGTCAAACAACTGCGTTCGACTCGGCGGTCACGTCCGCGTCGCCATGCCCCGAACCCCGGTCGCGCCTATGGGCTACGCTGCGATGCCGCGTGACGGCATGCAACGCGCCGCCGCGCGTTCCTCGCTGCTCCCCATCGCGCCATTCGGACTGCACGAACTCTTCCCGCGCTAGAGCAAGTTCCGAAAAAGTTGACAGACTTTTTCGATAAGTTGACAGACTTTTTCGATCAGAACTTGCTCCAGCTCATTCATTTGGCGCGATTTCTTATCGATCGGACGATTCCGTCCGATCGGAAAGCGCGCTAGAGCGGGGCGCAAAGCGCGCGCCAAGCTTTCGGAATCGATCGCGTCTTTGCAGTTGGGCGATTGCGCCCGAATGCTGCTTGGTACAAGCGCGTTCCCAAACGACTATTGCGGGATGACGCAATCGGTGAAGGCGGCGTCGATCGATCGACCCCAGTCGCCGTAATAGGCGTCCAACCGCTGCTGCGCCAAAGTGCGTCCATCTTCGAGAATTGATTCCAACGGCGCGAGAAAAACGCTCTCGTCGCGCCCCTGGGAATCGAGTCGCGCGCGCCGGCGCAAGCCGTGTTTGGCCAGCGCAACAACGTCGCGCCCGACGTCGCGCAGGCTGCGGCCCTCGATCGTCGCATCGAGCGCCAGCGCTGGGACGTCGTTGCGCAGCGTCTGGCGGGCGGCGGCGCTCCACGCCTTCGTCAGCTCGGCCGCCTGGTCGAGCGCGCCGGGATCATAGAGCAGACCGGCGCAGAGCGCGGGAAGGGCGGTGAAATGTGCGCGAGGCCCCGCGTCCGCGCCGCGCATTTCAAGATAGGTCTTTAATCTCACCTCCGGAAAAATGGTCGAGAGGTGATTGGTCCAGTCGGACATCATGGCGCCTTCGCCGGGCAATTGCTGAAGGCGTCCCGCCATCAAATCGCGAAAGCTCGCGCCCGCGACGTCGAAATAGACGTCGCCGCGCTTGACGAAATACATCGGCACGTCAAGCGCATAGTCGACGTATCGCTCGAAGCCGAATCCCTGTTCGAAGGCGAACGGCAGCATGCCGGTGCGATCCGGGTCGGTATCGAGCCAAATGCGGGACCGCTGCGACAGCTGGCCGGTAGGCTTGCCGTCGAGAAACGGCGAGTTGGCGAAAATCGCCGTGATCAGCGGCTGCAAGGCGAGGCTGACCCGCATCTTTTGAACCATGTCGGCTTCATCGACGAAGTCGACGTTGACCTGCACGGTGGCGGTGCGAAACATCATGTCGAGCCCGAGGGCGCCGACTTTCGGCATATAGGCTTGCATGATGGCGTAGCGCTGCTTGGGCATCACGGGCGTTTCCGCGCGCGACCATTTGGGGCTGCAGCCGAGATCGAGGAAACGAATCCCGAGCCCGTGCGCCACTGGCGCGAGCGCGGCAAAATGCGCGTCAAGCTCATCCTTTGTGGCGTGAACGTCGGGAAGCGGCGCGCCGGAGAGCTCGAATTGTCCGCCCGGCTCGAGCGAGATCGCAGCGCCGCCGTCGGGCTGATAGAGGCCGATCAGCGCATCCCGGTCGAGAATGGGCTCCCAGCCGAGCGCATCGCGCAAGCCTTCGAGCAGGCCGCGAACGCCGCCGCGGCCGGCCGAGCGCTCATAGGGAACCGGCGCATTGTCGGCCGCATAGAACGGAATCTTTTCGTGTTCGGTGCCGATGCGCAGGGGAGCGCCGCCCAACTTGCAGCCGGCTTCCAGCCATTCGACCAGCATGTTGCGCGACGCGATCGGCGTTGTGTCGGAAACGTCGCGAGCCATTTACCTGGATTTTTTCCGTGTTCGAGGAGGCGCGCGAAATGCGGCGCAGGCGCGCCTCGCGCGATCGAGGAGTCGCGCCGATGGATTGCAGGAAAGCGGGCGTTGCGCAAGCCTCCGCCGCGCCGGCGGGGAAGGGCGCCTCGCAATGATCGGCCGTCCGTGCCCGGCGCGCGGCCTGCCGCCGTTGAGGGGGGCGGCTTTCTCAGCACTTTTCCGAACATCTGGCCCGCCCTCATGCCGTCACAGTCCGGCGGCGCGGCCAATCGGGAGGCGAAGCTCAACAACCAGCCGGGGCGCAGCGACCTTTCCGCAAGGCGTTGGTCTTGCATGCATACGGGCCTTTCGCGGCTGACCTGCGCCATCCCGATCGGCTTGACACCGTCGCGCATGCGCGACATTGCTTGCCGGCGTTCAGTCCGGGATCGGGATGGCCGCGTTTGGCGCTTGAGCGACTCGCCGCCTCGCGCCGCCTCTGCCAAAGGCGCGTAGATGAACGTTCACCCTCGGCCCGCGAAGCCGCCGCTCAAAATACTGCTCTGTTCTCCGCGCGGGTTTTGCGCCGGCGTCGTGCGCGCGATCGACGCCGTCGAGCGGGCGCTGGCCAAATTCGGTCCGCCTGTCTATGTGCGACATGAAATCGTCCACAATCGCTATGTCGTCGAGTCGCTCAAGGCCAAGGGCGCGATTTTTGTCGAGGAGCTCGACGAGATTCCGAAGAGCAGCGCGCCAGTGATCTTCTCGGCGCATGGCGTCGCCAAATCAGTCTCCGCCGCGGCGGCTGACCGCGGGCTTCTCGCCATCGACGCGACCTGTCCGCTTGTCACGAAAGTGCACCGGGAGGCGGAAATTCATTGGCGACGCGGCCGTCGCGTATTGCTCGTCGGACACTCCGGCCATCCGGAAGTCGTGGGCACGATGGGACAGCTGCCGGACGGCGCGGTGGTGCTGGTCGAATCCGTCGAGGACATCGATAAACTTAAATTCGACGACGAATCCAGCCTCGCGTATGTGACGCAAACGACGCTGTCGCTCGACGACTCTCAAGAGATCGTCAGCGCGCTGATGCGGCGCTTTCCAAAGATCATCGGCCCGCACAAGGAAGACATTTGCTATGCGACGACGAACCGCCAGGCTGCGGTGAAGGAGGTCGCGCCTTACGTTGAAGCGGTAATCGTCGTCGGTTCGCCGAATTCCTCCAACTCGCAGCGGTTGCGCGAAGTGGCGGAGCGCGCCGGCGCGCCGGCGCAGCTCGTGCAGGGCCGGGGAGAAATCGATTGGGAGATCTTCGGCAGCATTTCGTCGCTCGGCATTACCGCCGGCGCGTCGGCGCCCGAGGTTCTGGTTGAGGAAATCATGGACGCTTTCGCCGAACGCTACGACATTGTCGTCGAAACCATCTCCAGCGCCGACGAGAACGTGTCCTTCCCCCTGCCAAAGGAGCTGCGGGCGATCGCCTGACGGGCGGCCTGCAGTTAACGGTCGGCGCTCATGGCGGTCTATACGCTGGTCGATGATGAGGAGCTGATCGCTTTTCTCGCGACATACGACCTCGGCGATTTGCTGTCCTGCAAAGGCATCGCCGAGGGCGTCGAAAACTCCAACTACTATCTCCACACCGGCGCCGGAAGCTTCATCCTGACGCTTTATGAGAAGCGCGTCGCGGAAGCCGACCTGCCGTTCTTCCTGGACCTTATGGAGCATCTCGCCGCGCGGGGCGTGACTTGTCCGCTGCCGGTGAAGAACCGCGCCGGCGTCGCGCTGGGGCGCCTCGCCGGCCGCCCCGCCGTCATCGTCACCTTTCTCGACGGCTATTCCGTCCATCACCCCGAAACCGGGCACTGCGCCGCGCTTGGCGCGGCTCTGGCGCAACTGCATCTCGCCGGCGCCGATTTCGCGCAGCGGCGCCGCAACGCGCTTTCGGTCGAGGGATGGCGGCCGCTTTTTGCGCCCTGCGCGTCGCGAGCGGAGGAGGTTGCATCGGGTTTGCGCGCCCTTGTCGACTCGGAGCTCGATCATCTGGAGCGGAACTGGCCGCGCGACCTGCCGAGCGGCGTCATCCACGCCGATCTTTTCCCTGACAATGTTTTCTTTCTTGGCGAGCGCATCTCGGGACTGATCGACTTTTACTTCGCCTGCAGCGACGCCTACGCCTACGATCTCGCGATTTGCCTGAACGCCTGGTGCTTCGACGCCGAGCATCGCTATCAATCCGAGAAGGGCGCAGCGCTGCTCGACGCCTATCGCCGGATTCGGCCGCTCTCCCCTGCCGAGATCGCGGCCTTTCCCACTCTCGCGCGCGGCGCCGCGCTACGCTTTCTGCTGACCCGCTACGTCGACTGGCTCAACGTGCCGCCGGGCGCGTTGGTGCGTCCCAAAGATCCGCGCGAATACCTCGCCAAGCTCCGGTTTCATCAATCCGCCCCTGACGCGCGCGTCTATGGCCTTTGCGCATGACCCGCGGCGTCGAGATTTGGACCGACGGCGCCTGTTCGGGCAATCCGGGGCCCGGCGGCTGGGGCGCGATTCTGCGCTTTGGCGATCGCGAAAGAGAGATTAACGGCGGCGAGCCGCTCACCACGAACAACCGCATGGAGTTGATGGCGGCGATCATGGCGCTTGAAACGCTCACGCGTCCGTGCGCCGTCGATCTCCATACCGATTCGCAATATCTGCGCGGCGGCGTCACCTCCTGGATCTCCGGCTGGAAGGCGCGCGGCTGGCGCACCGCCGACCGAAAACCTGTGAAGAACGTCGATCTGTGGCAAAGGCTGGAAGCTGCGGCGGAACGGCATGACGTCGACTGGCATTGGGTCAAAGGCCATTCAGGCCACGAGATGAACGAGCGCGCCGACACATTGGCGCCGCCTGGAAGCGCGCGCGCTTCGCTGAAATAGCGTCGCCGAAATAGTCTTGTCGACGCGCTGACCAACCCTATCTCATAGTCGACCAGGACTCTTCTTCACCTTTGGGGAGCGCGGCGCGGCCGCGTTCCCCATTTTGCTTTCGCCATCATTGCTTTCGCCATCATATTGACATGACGCCGCGCAAATGGAGCATGTGCGGTTAGAGTATGCGCGTCTTCGCTGATTCTCTCTTTGATGGAGGGCAAGACGTCGATGCACCTTCCCAAGAAATGGTGGATTGGGCTGCCGGTCCTTATCGGACTCGCCTATTTTGCGCAGCAGGCGCTGACGCCTGCGCTGGAGAATGGTCTGCGCGACGCAGTCCTTTCTCGCATCGCCAAGTCGCCTGACGTTATCGACAGACCGGACGTTAGCGTCGCGGGTCGTGACGTCATCCTCGCCGGCATTTCGCTGTCGACCGATGTGAAGGCGCGACTTCTGACGGCGTTGGGCGTCGAGACGCCCGCGCGGCGCATCGTCGACGCGACCGAGCCTCTCTCGCGCGCAACGCCCTTCGTGCTGAAACTCGAACGTCACGGCGGCAAGGCGACGATCTCGGGCAATGTCCCGCCGACGGGCGCGCGGGACAAGCTGCGCGCCGAGATCGCCGCCCTCGGCCTCGACGTGAGCGACGCCGCCGCCTACGCCGACGGCGCGCCGCAATCTTTCGCCGATCTCGCATCCTTCGCCGTCCGCCGTCTCGCCGAACTCGACCCCGCGACGACGACGATCACTGACGGCGCCCTCGCGGTCGCAGGCGAAGCCCGTAGCGAGGCCGACTACGACAAGGCGCTCGCGGCGCTCAAGGCGTCGCCGTTCGGAGAGCGCGCGATACGGGCGGAAGTGTCGCCGCCGCGCGTTTCTCCTTATGTGTTTGCTGCGACGGCCCGCGACGGAGTCATCAGCCTGTCCGGCCATCTTCCCAATGACGATTTGCGCAAACAGGTCGTCGCCATGGCGACCGCGGCCGGCGCCGGCGCCGCAGTGAGCGACGCGACTCGGCTCGGCTCCGGCGCGCCTGCCGGAGACTTCGCCGGCGCGCTCGCCTTCGCCATCAGCGAACTCGGCAAATTGTCGCAAGGCAAGATCGTCGTGTCTGACGCCAAAATCTCCATCGAAGGGCAGGGACGCGAAAACATATTGAGCGCCACGATCGAGGCCGACGCCAAAGCGCGGCTGCCGTCAAAATTCGAGATCGCGCGGCTCGACGTCATGGCCGGTCCGCTCGCGCCTTACGTATTCAGCGCGCAGCGCGCCGGCGGAGAAGTGACGCTGACGGGCTATGCTCCGGATGAGACCGTCCGCAATCGTCTCGTCGAAACCGCGCGCAGAAGTTTCTTCGACGCGACGGTCGTTGATCGGCTCGTCATCGCGAAGGGCGCGCCGCAGAACTTCGCCGAAGCGACGGATCGTTCGCTTGCCGCGCTCGCGCGGCTCGACGAGGGCAAGCTTTCGATCAGCGACCAGACTGTCTCGCTCGCCGGCGTCGCCCGACATCAGAGCGCGCGCGCCGACATCGCAGCGACGATCGCCGATGCGCTGCCGCAGAGCTTCCGCGGCGCCGCGCAGCTCTCGACGCGCATCGTCGGCTCGCCGCTCGACGCGGGCGAATGCGGCGCGACGCTGTCCCGGCTTATCGCCAAATCGCCGATCGTCTTCGCCTCGGACGATTCGGCGATCGCCTCTGAGTCGGCGCCTCTCGTCGATGCGATCGCCGCGACCGCGCTGCGCTGCCAGCGGGCGGCCCTCGAAGTCGCCGCGCATACCGACAATGTCGGCATTGCGGAAGTGAACATGGGACGCAGCAAGCGTCGCGCCCAGGCGATCGTCGATCGTCTTTTGAAAGCCGGGATCGACCCGTTCAGAATTGCGGCTGTCGGCTATGGCGGCGAGCGTCCCATCGTTCCCAATGACAGCGACGAAAATCGCGCGCGCAATCGTCGCGTCGAAATCTTCGTCAAGTAGCGTCAGAGAAGGAGAAGCAGATGTCTTATGTGCTGACGCTCGGCTGGCCCTGGTTCGCCGCCGCATGCGCGCTTGGCGCGCTTATCGGCTATGTCACGACCGCGCAGGCGAAGGACGCGCCCTTGGCGCCCGGCTGGAACATTGTCGCGATCGCTGTGGCGCTCGCGGGCGGCGCAGCCGCATCCTGGCTTGGGCTCCTTGAAGGCCGCGCCGCGCTGACGTTGGACATATTCCTTGTCGCGGCCTTCGCCTATCTGATCGGTCTGCCGCTTGGCGGCGCGCTCAAGAGGGTTCAGGCGTCGGCGCCAGCTCTTGCGTCCAAGCGGCCGATGATCATGCTTCGCGGCGCGATCGCCGAAATCCCCGAATCTCTCGTCGCGCCGTCGCCTGAGCTGCACGAGGAGATCGTTGCGACGGCGGAGCCCGCAACGCAAGCGAGCGTCGAGCCGGCGTTGGACGCGGCCGCTTCGGCCGCCAGGGCGCTGAACGAAAAAGCCGCGCAGATGCGCGCGCCAGGCGCTAAGCCGGCGCCCGGCGCGCGTCCCGCGACGCTGCCCGCGCCGCGAGGCGGCGCGGCCGACGATCTCGCCAAGATCAAGGGGCTCGGACCAAAGAGCGTCGACAAGCTGCACGCGCTCGGCGTTTTCCACTATGATCAGATCGCCGGCTGGAGCGATGATCACGTCAAATGGATCGAATCATCGATCGGCGCGGCAGGACGCGTGAAACGCAACGGTTGGGTCGAACAGGCGCAAGCGCTGAGCGGCGGAGTCCTTGGCGACCGCAACGCCGACGCGGCGTAACGCCGAAGAGAGATGGATTCGTGCGTTTGCGTCATGCTCTGAGCGTCATCCTTGGTTGCGTCGCCTTCCTGTCGGCGACAAACCTTCGCGCTCAGGACATGCTGCAAGGCGTCGATCTTGCGCAGCCGGCCTATTCCAAGGCTGAGTTGACGCGCGCCGACGTCGAAGCGGCGCTTGAGCAGCGCGGTAGCGGGCGCAAGGTCGATCTCTCGGAGAAAAGCCTCAACGGGCTCGATCTTTCCGGACTCGATCTGCGCGGCGTCAATTTTCGGGCGGCGCGCATGAACAAGACGCGTCTTTCCGGAGCGCGTCTCGATGACGCGATCCTCGATCAGGCCTGGCTCATCGAAGCCGACCTCACCGGCGCGTCGCTGATCGGCGCGCACGCCTTCGCTTCGCAAATGCAGCGCATACGGGCTGACGGCGCCGATTTCGCCCATGCGCGACTCGCCGGAGATCTGACCGGCGCGTCGGCGCGCGGCGCCAATTTCAGCGACGCGGATCTTTCCGCCGACATGAAGAACCAGTCGATGGGCTTGATGCGCGCGGTGCTGCGCTCGGCCGCGATCGAGGGCGCGCGCTTTCGCAACGCCAATCTTGCGAGCGCCGACCTTCGCTTTGCGAAAGCCGCGCGCGCGGATTTCACCAATGCGAATTTGATGGGCGCCGACGCCGCCGGCGCGGATTTGACCGGCGCAAACTGGACCGGCGCGAAAACGGAAGGCCTCGACCTTGATTCCGCGCAGATCGACACCGACGCGCGGGCCGCGCTCTCGGACGCGCAGAACATCGATCGCGCCCGCATGAAATGACGCGCGACCTCATTCGCATCGGCGTCGATCTCGGCGGAACCAAGATCGAGGCGATTGCGCTCGACGCCGACGGGAAGACTCTGGCGCGCCGCCGCATCGCTACGCCGGCGCATGATTATGCGGCGATCGTCAAGGCGGTCGCGGGGCTGGTTGGCGACATGGAATCCGATATTGGAAGGCGCGGGGCTGTGGGGGTCGGCGCGCCCGGCGCGATCTCGACCCGCAGCGGGCTTGTGAAGAACTCCAACACCGCCGTCATCAACGGCAGGCCGCTCGACGTCGATCTTTCGCAGGCGCTCGGCCGGCCGGTGCGCGTCGCCAATGACGCCAATTGTTTCGCGCTGTCCGAAGCGATCGACGGCGCCGGACGCGGCGCCGGCGTGGTCTTCGGCGTGATCCTCGGCACCGGCGTCGGCGGCGGCGTCATCGTCAATGGCAGGATTGTCGAGGGGCGCAATCGTGTGGCCGGAGAATGGGGCCATGCGCCGCTGCCATGGATGACGCCGCAGGAATATCCGGGAGAGCCCTGCTTTTGCGGACACAAAGGCTGCATCGAGACGTTTCTCAGCGGCGCGGGGCTTTCGCGCGACTATGAGCGGCGTTCGAGTCAGCGGCGCGGCGCGACCGAGATCGCCGCGCTGGCGGCGGCCGGCGACGCGGTCGCGCGCAAGAGCCTCGAGCGCTATCAGGACCGTCTGGCGCGCGCGCTGGCGATGGTGGTCGATCTCGTCGATCCCGACGTGATGGTGCTCGGCGGCGGTCTTTCGAATATCTCGCGGCTCTACGCAGGGCTAGCGGCGCGCGTCGGGGAAAACGCCTTCACCGACGCATTCGATACGAAAATCCTGCCGAATGCGCATGGCGATTCAAGCGGCGTGCGCGGGGCGGCATGGCTGTGGAGCGCCGCGGAGACCGGCTGACGCGCGGGAGGGGGACGCTAAGGGCGCGGCGCGATCGCCTGATGGCGCACGGGAGTTTCCGCGGGCGACAAGGGCCGTCCGCTCGCCTATAAGCCGGCGCATGAACCCGCCAAAGGATGCGAGCCCATGATTGCGATCGCGAATTTCGACGGCGCGGAAATTCTCAACACGCTCGTATCGCTGGCCGTCGCGCTCCTTCTCGGCACAGCGATCGGGGCCGAGCGCCAATACCGCCAGCGCACCGCCGGCCTGCGCACCAATGCGCTGGTCGCGCTCGGCGCCTCGGCCTTCGTCGATCTCGGCATGCGGCTGATGGGCAACCAAGGCGCGACTCAGGTGCTCGCCTATGTGGCGTCGGGCGTCGGGTTTCTGGGCGCCGGCGTCATTCTCAAGGAGGGCATGAACATCCGCGGGCTGAACACCGCCGCGACGATCTGGTGTTCGGCGGTGATGGGCGGTTTCGCCGGCGCCGACCGGC
>JACOWC010000186.1 GCA_016177005.1 Methylocystis sp. | reverse complement strand
CCGCGCGACGGCGAACTCCTCTTGCACGGCATCGCCTGGTGCGGCCGATGCGGACATAAAATGTTTGTCCGCTACAAAGGCGGTGGGCAATATGTTTGCAATCATCTAGAGCGCGTTCGTGATTTTCCGATTCTGAGGGGGATTCCCGAATCGGCCGTGGCATGATTCCTTCATTGCGATAGCGATGGAGGCGAAAATGGCGCGCGCTTACAGCCAGGATTTGCGTGATCGTGTGATCGACGCCGCGCTGGCGGGTTTGCCAGCTCGCCATGCCGCGGCGCGGTTTGGGATCGGCGACGCGACGGCGATTGTCTGGGTGAGGCGGGCGCGAGAGACGGGCGAACGCGCCGCCCGCAAGCAAGGACAGCCGCGCCGCTCGAAGCTCGATCCACATAGGGACTATCTGCTGGGATTGATCGAGGCGACGCCGGATTTGACCATCAGCGAGCTCTTGGAGCGGCTTCTCGCTGAGCGAGGCGTAAAGGCCAGTCGCGCGACGCTGTGGACGTTTCTCGATCGCTGCGGTCTGACATTCAAAAAAAGACGGCCCATGCGAGCGAGCAAAACCGGCCGGACATCGTAAAGCGACGCGAAGACTGGTTCGACGGCCAACTCGACCTCGATCCCGACAAGCTCGTCTTCATCGATGAGACCTGGGCGACGACCAACATGGCGCGCAAGAGCGGGCGCGCCCCGAAGGGCGATCGGTTGCGCGCCAGCGTCCCGCATGGACACTGGAAAACGACGACCTTCGTCGCCGGCCTTCGCCGCACAGGTTTAACGGCGCCTTTTGTCCTCGACGGACCGATCAACGGCCTCTGGTTCCAGGCCTATGTCGATCAGGTTCTCGTTCCGACGCTGTGCAAAGGCGACATCGTCGTCATGGACAATCTCGGCAGCCACAAAGGCCCCGGCGTGCGCAAGGCGATCGAGGCGGCAGGCGCGACGCTCCTTTATCTCCCGCCCTACAGTCCGGACTTCAACCCGATCGAGATGGCCTTCTCGAAACTCAAGGCGCTGCTGCGAAAGGCCGCCGAGCGAACCGTCGACGCCCTCTGGGACAGGATCGGCGCCTTGCTCCGCCAGTTCACCCCAAATGAATGCGCAAACTTTTTCCACGCCGCTGGATACGAGCCGGTTTAAGACGAATCCGCTCTAGTCCATCAAGAGACCCAGCGCCCTGCTCCGGCCGTCCGACGCCATTATCCGATACCGTAAGCCGCCAGTTGGTGCCCAAAGTCTCGTATTCGACAT
>JACOWC010000160.1 GCA_016177005.1 Methylocystis sp. | reverse complement strand
CAAGGCGAACGCCTCGAAAAACCTGCCGGGGGCGGCGGCCTTCTGCAAGGACAATCCCGGCTCGGACATGATCCCGATGGCGGCCACGGGTCACGACACCATCTACGAATGGAAATGCGTCGGGCCGAATGCGCAGATCGTGCGCCAGGTCGTCACTGTCGACTCGCGCGGCTTCCTCGCCGAGAATTGGAAGCCTCTCGATTAATCTCGCCGCGCGCCGCGCTCTGGCGCTGAATCAGTTCTCCGCCAGCGCCCAGCCGATCAGCACCATGACCGGACCGACGATGGCCTGCCCGGCCACTCTCGAAGGCAAATCCGCGATGGTGCCCTTGACCACCCGCTCTTGCGGCGTGGACGCGCGTTCAATGAGGAAGGCGGGCGTATCATGCGACATGCCCTCCTGCAGCAAGCGACGCGACAATTCCGGCAGCGTGCGGTTGCCCATATAGACGGCCGTGGTGGCGCGTTCGTCAGCGAGCGCGCCCCAGTCGAAGTCTTCGGGAAATTCGCCATCCTTGGTGTGCGCGGTGATGAATTGCAGGCGCCGCGCCGTCTCGCGGTTGGTCAGCGACGCGCCGATCGCGGCGGCGCCGGCGCAGGCGGCGGTCACACCGGGAACGATCTCGATCGAAAAGCCTGCCTCGCGCAGCGCGGCGATCTCTTCATTGGCGCGGCCGAAGATAAGCGGATCTCCGCCCTTGAGCCGCACGACATTCTTGCCCGCGCGCGCTAGCTCGACGAGCAGAGCGCTGATTTCTTCCTGGCGGACAGAGGGCGCATAGCCCCGCTTGCCGACGTTGATCCGCGTCGCTTCGCGGCGGGCGAGATCGAGAATGCTCGCCGGAACGAGATCGTCGAAGAGCACGACATCCGCGCCGGCGAGCGCGCGCATGCCTTTCAACGTGAGGAGTTCGGGATCGCCGGGCCCGGAGCCGACGAGCGTGACTCGTCCGCGCGCCGTGGCCTCGGCGCCCACACGCGCCTCTTCGATCAGCGCCGCCCGGTCTTCGTCCAGCGGCCTTCGTTCGATTTCGCCGAAGGCGAGCCGCGTAAACCGGCGCCAGAAATCGCGCCGCGCCAAAAAGTCCAGTCCGGATGCGCGCACAAGCGGCCGCCAGACCTGCGCCGCGCGCGCCCAGGCCTGGAATGTCGCAGGCACCAGCGTCTCGATCCGCCCGCGGACGGCTTGCGCAAATACCGGCGACGCCCCGCCGGTCGAGACGCCAATCACCAGCGGCGATCGATTGACGATGGCGCCCATGGTGAAATCGCTGAGCGCCGGGCGATCGGTGAGATTGAGCGGCACGCCGGCCGCGCGCGCCCATTCATGCGCCTTTCGAGCGAGAGCGTCGTCCTCGATTGCGCCAAGCGTCATCGCCGCCCCGGCAAAATCTTTCGGCTCGACGTCGCGAGCATGGATGGAGACGCTGTCGCGCGCCCGCGCAATCTCACGAAGCTTGTCGCAGGGCTCCGTCGCGAAAACGTCGACCTTCGCGCCGGTCGCGGCCGCCAAATCGACCTTCCAGGCCGCCGCTTCGCCGCCGCCGATGACGAGCACGCGCCGCCCGGCAAGCGTGTAGAACACCGGCAGAGTCGCCAGCGGCTGCATGAGGTCGGCGGATACTTCGTCGGGTTTGCGGGTCACGGCGTCCTTGATCACGCTGCATTTGGGCAAAATTGCCCAAATGCAGATAACGCGATCGGTGTCAAAAGTTTAGAGCCCGCCCCATGCGACAAACCGGCTCCACTTTTTCGCGGGCCGCGCTCTAGAATCGCGCATTCAGAGTGATATAGGCGGAGCGCGGCGCCCCGGGCGTGATGTTGTTATTGTTGTGCGCGAACACGTAATAACGCGCGCCCGCCAGATTCTCCACGTTGAGCTGCCCCGAGACGTTCTCGCTTAATTTGACGAACAGCGCCCCGTCGACGCGCGCGTAACCGGGCACGACGACGAAATTGTCGATGGCCGGATAGAATTTGGAATTGTAGACGACGCCGGCGCCCACGCCCAGAACGCCGGGACCGGCGTCGAAGAATGACGAAATGTCGTATTTGTTCCAGAAGGAGAAGGTGTTTCTGGGCACAGAGGGATTTGTCTTGCCAACGTCAGTGAAGAAGGGCGTCCGCACGGTCGGCCTTCTGTCGGTGCTGACGACGCGCGCGTCCTGATAGCCGTAGCCGAGCGAAACCTCCCACCGGTCAGTGACATTGCCGACAAGGCCGAGCTCTCCGCCCTGCGTCCTCGTATTGGCGAGAATGGCCGTCGTCGCATCGACCGTGAGCTGCTGGTTCGAACGATTGAGCTGATACAGCGCGCCGGTCAAAAGCAAGGAAGGCAGCAACTGCGCCTTGAATCCCACCTCAACATTCTCGAAGCTCTGCGGCGCGAGATTGGCGACGGTTGGGAAGAGCACGTTGAACTGATCTCCCGCCACGGGCAGGAAGCTTCGCGAATAGGAGCCGTAGAACGACAGAATGTCGATCGGCTTGAACACAAGGCCGAAGCGGGGCGACCACACATTGTCGACGCGGCGCAGCTGGCCTCTAAAGTCGGTCGGACCGGGATCGAAGCCGGTGAATTTCAGGTCGAACCTGTCGAACCGCACGCCCGCGATCACGTCGATATAGCGGGTGACTTCGATCTGATCCTGAACATAGCCTGCGGCGAGATCGAGATCGGTGTGGCGACGACGGTTGGGGTTGGCGAAAACGACCGGGAATAATGCCGTCGGCGTCCAAAACGGCGTGGTCACCCGCCGAGTCGCGCAGGACAGATTGAAGCAGGAGAGATTGCGATTGTCGTCGGTCTTCTGATTGCCGACTTCGGCGCCGAACATCACAGTGTGACGGATGTCCGGCGTCATCTGCCATTTGTAGACGAGGTCGGTCTGGTTGAAAATATTTTGGCGCGGATTCGAGCTGACATAACCGTCGAGGCGAACGACGCCCACGGGCGTTACGGCCCTGGCAACCGGATTGAGTTGCGTTGTGACGAAACCCAGACCCTGATCAGGGAATGTGTTCTGATAGCGCTTCTCATAATCCGCATAGACCGTCTGGTTGCGGATGTTGAGGCCGAATTCCGTCGTGTGATCGAAGGCGAGCGCGGCGCGATTGAGATCGACTTTCGCGTAATTGACGGCTTCGACCGAAGGATTGCCGACGCCAAAGAAGGCGTCGATCGGCGCCGGCGACGGGTAGCCCGGATAGATCGACGAGCCTCCAAATACGAAGCCGCCTACGGACGGAATGCCGCGATCGGCGGTGCGGCGATCCCGGAAATGCTCGTAGCTTAGGGTCACGAAGGTCTTTTCGAGCGGGCGCCAGGTCATCGTCGGGTTGACGCCATAACGCTCGAGCTTGAAGAAGTCTCGGTAGCCGTACGACTGCTCATAGAGCCCGTTCAGTCGAACCGCGAGCGTATCGTTGATCGCGTCGCCGACGTCGACTGTGAGTCGCTTGCGCGCGAAACTGCCGGAACTGACCATCATCGACCGCAGCCTTTCGCCGTCGGCCTTCTTGGTGACGCGATTGACGACGCCGCCGCCGCCGCCGCGGCCGAAGATCAGCGCATTGGGTCCTTTGAGAACCTCGACCGCCTCGATGTTGTAGAGGTCGCGAAAATATTGCGCGTCGTCGCGAATGCCGTCCGTGTAGAAATCCGCGCTCGTATCCTGTCCGCGGATCGTGATCTGATCGCGATTGCCTTCGCCCTGGGCGACGGTGACGCCAGGCACAAACATCAGCGCCCGATTAAGATCGATGCTGTTGCGGTCTTGAAGCTGCTGCTTGGTGAGAATCGTGATCGACTGAGGGATGTCGATAATCGGCGTATTCGTTTTCGTCGCCGTCGATGTCCTGCCGGCGAAATAGCCGACGACGTCCGTCGGGCCGCGGCCGAGCGCCGTGGCGGGGAAAAGCGGACGGTCGCCGGGAGGTCCCTGGACGGACGGAGCGGCAGCCCCGACCGGCGCCCGAGTTGTCGGAAGAACCCGAGCGCTGCGTCGTGCGCCTCCAACGTCGATGGGAGGCAATCGTTGGGCGCCGCTCGCATGGCGCGCTTGAGAGGCGACAGGCTTCGGCTTCGCCTGCGCGGCTGCGCGCGGCTTCTCCGGCGGGGCGTCGACTTTCACTGCCTGTAAGGGCGTGGATTGGGATTCCGCGAGAGCGGGAATGCTGACGCCGGGCGTCAGCGCCGCAGCAAGACCCAAGGCGGCGACCGGAACCGCGCCCGTCATCCGATCAAACCCCGCGGTAAGGGAAACGAAGAGCGCCTGTCGGGATATAGATCGGTTCCAAATCATGTCTGCACCTTCTCGCCTTCATGTCCCAGGAGAAGGTCCTTTGATAAGTTTTCTGTTTGAAAACGGTCAATTAGCTGAGGGGCTACCCTGGAAGGCTTCCAGGCGAATATTTTTCAATTTGGCTCAGTGTTGCTCGAATGCGACAGTAAATTGAATTTATCTGGAACTCTTTCAAATATTAAACATCATTCTTTCCCTTGACTATTGCATTTGCAACACACATCGAATCAAGCGCCCCCGATGTATTCCTCAAGCGACGGATAAAAAAGGCGGCCCTGCAACAGGGCCGCCAAAACTGTCTCTTGAGAAGAAGCGCGCTTACTTCTTTTTGCCGTCTGCGCCGAACTGGGCGAGGTAGACCCACACATTCTCCTGGTCGCCCTCGCTGGGCAGGCCCTGGAAGATCATCTTGGTGCCGGGGACCTTCGCCTTCGGGTTCTTGATGAACTCCTTGAAGCTCGCCTCGTCCCAGGTAATGCCTGAGTTCTTCATCGGCTCCGAATAGCTGTAGTCCGGCGCCGAGCCGGCTTTGCGGCCGTCAACGCCGTTCAACTGAGGCCCGATGGCGTTTTTCGCGGTTTCTCCGACCTGATGGCAGGCTTTGCACTTGGCGAAGACCTTTTCGCCCGCAGCGGCGTCGCCGCCCGCGTAAGCCTGGCCGGCGGAAGCGGCGAAAGCGACGCTCGCGGCGAACGTCAGCAGGGAAATCGTCTTCATCCTTGTTCCTTTCCTCTTCCCGGCGTTCGCGTCGCGCCCGCCCATTTTGAAATGCGTCCGGCCAATGTTGGCGCCTCGCCGAGGCTCTTTAGACGTTTTCGAAACTACAACGAAGCCGCCG
>JACOWC010000001.1 GCA_016177005.1 Methylocystis sp. | reverse complement strand
TCTCACTTCCGCGACGCCCGGCGAAACGATGGCGACGCTGACCATCGTCACGCCGTCAAATCCAGACTTCCCGATCGGTTCGATCCCAAAGCTGCCGCCCTCGTCGAGCGTAAAATTGCACCTCCCCCTATAGGGCGTCATGCCATTGCCGATGACGACGCATTTCGCGGGCCTGGCGCCAGCGTTCGCGACAAGAACACACTGTGCAATCACGACCGATGCGACCAAATAGGCAATTTTTTTCATGAATCTTTCTCCCATCGCGCGACGCCTCGCGGGCCTAACCGGAAGACATGAGGCCGCCGAGCGGTCGCCGCGCCGCCTCGACGATCAGCGCGCCGACGACGCCGAGCGCGCCCATCAGCATGAAGAAATGCACGCTTGAAAGGCTCGACCACAGACTGCCGAGCCATCCGGCCAGGAGATTGCCGAGAAACATCGAGGTGAACCAGACCCCCATCAGCGCCGAACGCGACCCTTCCGGCGCGACATGCGAGACAAGCGACAACGCGATCGGCGAGAAGTGCAGCTCCGAAACGGTGATGACGCCGAAATAGGCGAGCAGCCAGAGCCAGCTCGCCTTGCCGCCGTCGCTCGTCCACGCCGCCAGCGCCATGACGCCGTAACTCACGCCGACGCCAAGACAGCCGAGCGACATTTTGCGGATCGTCGAGGGCTCGCGCCCCAACCGCGCGAGCCGCGCCCATAGCGAGACGAGCGGCGGCGTGAAGAGAAAGATCATCAGCGGATTGAAGGCCTGAAACCATGTCACCGGAATTTCGGCGCGCCATCCAAAGACGTCGACGCCGCGGTCGGTAGATTGCGCGGCCCATAGCGCGATCGTATTGCCCTGCTGCTCGAAAGCCGCCCAGAACAGCGCGGACGGCGCGAACAGCAGCATAAGCGCGGCGAAGGACCGGCGAAACTGCGCGCGCGACTGCGCCGTCGGCGCGCACGCTGCGCGCGGCGCCAGCTCCCGCGGCAGGCTGGGCAGACCAGTCAGGTAAGTCGCGAGCCCGATGACCATGCCGACGCCCGCGCAGGCGAATCCATAATGCCAGCCGATCGTCTCGCCGACGGTTCCGCAGACGAGCGGCGCGAAAAAGGCGCCGATATTGATGCCGACGTAGAAAATCGAATAGGCGCGATCGCGACGCACGTCGGTCGGCGCGTAGAGTTCGCCGACTTGCGTCGATATGTTCGGCTTGAAGCCGCCGCAGCCGAGCGCAATGAAAAGCAGCGCCATCAGAAACAGGCGATCGAACGCCATCATGAAATGCCCGACGGCCATGAGCGCGGCGCCGATCACGATCATGCGCGTGCGTCCGAGCCAACGATCGGCGATGAACCCGCCGAGGATCGGCGTAAGATAGACGAGGCCCGTGTAGAGGCCGTAGATTTGTGAAGCGAAAGGCTGCGGGCCGAGCGGTCCGGAGAGAGTTTCGAGCGCGCGCTTCAGGGCGTCGAGGCCCAGCGCCGCATTCATGCGCTCGGGCGTCAAAAGATAATCGACCATGTAGAGGACGAGCAGCGCCCGCATGCCGTAATAAGAAAAGCGCTCCCACAATTCGGAAGAAAAGAGAAAGGCGAGCCCGCGCGGATGGCCGAGAAAATCGTCGCTTCGCGTCATTCGCTCTCGCCGGCCTTCGTTCCGCGCGCGGCTCACGCACCGCAGTTCTACCGATGACGGCTCGATTCGCTCAAATGGCGCCCACGTCGAGGCCTGCCGCCACGAGCATCCCCAATTCACGGCAGGACTCGACGAAGTCCTCGCGCCATTCGCCGCGACAGATGAGCGGCTCGCGTATCGCGCGCCAGCGCAGACCGGTCACGATCGTCTCGACGCCGCGCCGCGTTCCGGTTCCGTCATGGCCGGCGCGAATGTACAGCGCATAAGGCAGACCCTGCGCGCGCTCAAGCAGCGGGTAATAGCAGCGGTCGAAGAAGTCCTTCAGCGCGCCGCTCATATAGCCGAGATTTTCGGTGGTTCCGAGAATGACCGCCTGCGCTGCGAGAACATGATCGGGAGTCGTCAGGAAAGGGCTGAGCGCCTCGACGTCGACGCCCTCGATCTCGGGCGCGCGCGCGCCGGCGACGACCGCGTCCCGCAGCCGCTCGGTATTGCGCGACGGCGCATGTGCGACGATGAGCAGGCGCTTTGGCAAACCGACGCGGCTACCAGGGATGGAATTCTGGCACGTAAATGATTTTCAGGCAGATCGCCAGACCGACCACCGCGAGCAGGGCCAACAGCGCGCTGTAGCCGATCACCGTGTAAACTGAAGCGTCGTAAACCGTATCCACGAGCCTGAGCGCATATGCTCGCAACGCGCCGTCTCTTTCCGCTACCTGTTTCGCCATGATCTATCCTCCCTTTGGAGGCAGCCAAAAATCCTTTGCTGAAAATAAATATAGAGCCCGGAATGTCGCCGTCAGCGCCTACTCGCTCGAAGCCTGTCTTTGTCGTTGGCGCTTGCAATGCGCTTGCGCCCATCAGCCAATTCGACGACCTTGGCCTTTTGCGGTTCGGACATCGCGGTCCAGCCGGCGATCTCGGCGCGCGTGCGGCCGCAACCGACGCACACGTCGTCCCGGTCGAGTTCGCAAATTTTTACGCAAGGACTGTCGACCATGGGCTTCGCTTTTCTCCCGAGACCAGCGCTTCCATCCGCGCCATAGGCCGGAGCGCTGCGCGCGTCAAAAACATGCTGGGACTTCGCCTTCAATCTTTTTCTCTTCGCCCAAATCGACTAGATGCGGGCCATGACGACGAAAATCTTCATCGACGGCGACGCCGGCACCACCGGGCTCGAAATCCGCGAACGGCTTTCCGGGCGCTCGGACATTGCGCTCCTTGCGCTCCCGCAGGAGAAGCGCAAGAACGTCGCCGCCAAGCGCGACATTCTCGCTTCCGTCGACATCGCCATTTTGTGTCTGCCGGACGACGCCGCGAAGGAAACCGTCGCGCTCTGCGATGCGCTCGGGGCTGACGGCCCTCGTCTTCTTGACGCCTCCACCGCCCATCGCGTCGCGAAAGGCTGGGTCTACGGTTTCGCCGAGCTTTGCAAAGGACAGGCGGCGGCAATCGCCGCAAGCCGCCGCGTCGCCAATGTCGGCTGCTACGCCACCGGCGCCATCGCGCTCATTCGACCGCTCGTCGACGCCGGTCTCCTCCAGTCGGATCAGGCGCTGACGATCAACGCCGTCTCGGGCTATTCGGGCGGCGGGCGGCAGATGATCGAAGCCTATGAGAGCGGCAGGGCGCCGGCCTTCGAGCTTTATGCGCTCGGGTTCGAGCACAAACATGTGCCGGAGATCATGGCCTACGGGAAACTTGCGGCGCGGCCGCTTTTCGTTCCCTCCGTCGGCAACTTCCGCCAGGGCATGCTCGTCTCGATTCCGCTCATCCTTGACGCCCTGCCCGGCAAGCCCAAGGCTCGGGATTTCGAAGCCGCCTATGCGAGTCACTACGCCGATGCGAAACATGTCCGGCTCGCGCCCGCGCCGGCGAATGGAAAGCTCGACGCACTGGCGCTGAACGAGACCGACGACCTGGAGGTCTTCGTCGTCGCCAATGCGGCGTACGGTCACGCCCTGCTCGTCGCCCGGCTCGACAATCTCGGCAAAGGCGCGGCCGGCGCGGCGGCGCAAAATCTCGATCTGATGATGGGAAGTGAGTGAGTAGTGAATAGTGAGTAGTGAATAGTGAGGCGCTCTACTCACTACTCACCACTCACTACTCCCTACTCACTCCGCGTAAGCGGTCGCGCCTGCGGGCAGCTTCGCGGCGACGTCCTCATAGCGGCTGGTGCGCTTGTCCATCATCGTCTCGAAGGCTTCGTGCACCTCTTGGACCGAGCGAACTTTTAGCCGGCGGCCCTGCTGTTCGTAAAAGATGGGCCTATTGGCGCGCGCCGGCTTCGGCAGCAGCGCCGCGGCCGAGGTGTGCGGCGCTTCGTCCACGGTTTTCATGAAGCGCTCGGCGTCGTCCGGACCGAGAAAGTGGATGAGATAGGTCTCGCCGGACGTCAACGGACGGCCGATCTTTTCGGCGATCCTGGCGCCGTCCTTCTTGAGCATTTCCGCGGCGAGAACGGCGGAAAGATATGGATCGTTGCGCAGATTGAGAATTTGCGCCCGCTTTTGACCGTTGACGCGCGGCGCGTCGTCGCTCGCGATCGCCGCCGCCGTATCCCCGTGGCCGTGGCGCCAGCCAAAAGTTTTCAGCGCGTTAAGCCACGTCTTCTCGACGAATTGGAAGAGGCCGCTTGCCGATGACGTCCGCGCCTTCGCCGTCGAGGAAAAATTCGATTCCTTGTCGGCGATGGCCATGAGCAGCGCCGGGTCCATCTCGGTCGTCTGCGCCGCCTTGACGACCCGCTCGACGATCGACTGCTGCACCTTGACCGATCCGAAGCGCACCATGCCCGGCGTCTCGGAGAAATCGCCGTCGTCGAGACGATGCGACCAGGTGAGCGCCGCCTGCTCAATCGAAAAATCTGAGTCGAGGGCGGTTTCCTCGTCGTCGACGGCGTCCTTCATTAAGGTGGTCAGCGGCGAAGCGGCGACGCGCAAGCGCGCAGCGCGCGCGGTCCGCTCCGGTCGACGCGCGTCGTCGCGCTCCCCGGTCATCGCCAACACGGCCACCACGGAAAGCAGCGTCGCGACGCAGAGCGCGCGCAACAAGGGAGAACAGGATCGATCGAGCAATAAATTCGACAGAAACGCCCGGGGCGACCCGTTGGACTGTCGGCCTGGGCGAGGCGACGCGACCTTTTCGTCCTTGGAGGGCGGCGGGGCGTTCGTCAGCGTGACCGTCATGCTTCGAGGTTTCTCCACATCTACACAAAGTTTGCGTAAACAGAAGGTTACCTGCGAGACGGGGCAAAAGATCGGCGGCCGGAGCCATGCTCGCGCCATGATTGCGGCTGCGCTCCAGACGCGCCGTCGCTACAAAACTCCAATATTTACAGCATGTTGCTCGGATTGGCGCGCCGCCGCCGTCACAATGGCGCCATCAGTCGAGCCGTACACTGACAAGCTTGGTCGCGAACCGAGAGGGAGGCGGCTCTATAAGAGACCGCCCATTTTGGAGAGCATGCCCTGGAGCAAATGATATTCCGGGCCGGCCGTCGGCGTCGTGCGGGAGATAAAGTCGATCGGCTTGCCGTCCTCCATGCCATAATCGGCGACGCGCTGAACCTTCTTCGACTTATCGAAGTAGACCGCATAGACGCGCTGTTCGGTAATGTTTTGCGGCATGAAGGCGAATTTGCGCTCAATGCGCTGGCTGACGTAATACCAAGCGTCGCCGCCGACCGTCGACGTCGTCGAGGGCGTGCCAACGGTCGTCATCACCTGCTGGGCCGTCATGCCGGCCTTGACTTGCGAGGTGCTGCGCGAATCGAGGACCGCGCCGCGATTGACGACGCCCTCATAGCCAAGACAACCTGAAAGCGAAACGGCCACCCCGGCGGCGGCCGCCAAACGAGAAACGATGCGCAAAGCCCGCGCCATATGTGTCTCCGCAATCCTCCGCCTCAGCGCGCCTACG
This sequence comes from Methylocystis sp., assembly GCA_016177005.1. Taxonomy (GTDB): domain Bacteria; phylum Pseudomonadota; class Alphaproteobacteria; order Rhizobiales; family Beijerinckiaceae; genus Methylocystis. Next base: position 15,494 of record JACOWC010000001.1, on the reverse strand, counting down.
CCGGGCCTATAGCCTATCGCCAACTCCGTAATCTTCGAACGCAGCGAAAGCAAGACGGCGTTTCCCTGCGCAGCGACCGCGCTGGCGTCTGTGCGCCGACCCACATATCTGATTTGATGAATTGCCTGCGACCTGGAGGCGGGACGCCATGAACAATGTTTCTCACTTGCAACCGCCGCTGTCGCGCCGGCTCGCGCTTTCCGACGTGCCGCCCGAGGGTCTCGACGTCGACATCAGCGCGACGCCGGCCGAATGCGCGTCGTTGGCGTCGCACAACGCGCTTCTCGCCGTGCATTCGCTGCACGCCAGGCTGCGGGCGCAGCGGTGGCGCGGCGACGGACTGAAGATCGACGGCGAAGTGCGCGCCAGAGTCAGACAAACCTGCGTCGCCACCCTGGAGGAATTCGATTCGGAGCTCGTCGAACCGATCCACATGAGCTTTGCGCCGCCGCCGGACGAAGCGCCGCGCAGCCGAAGACGACATGAAGAATCGACTGAAATCAGCCTGGACGAGGACCCGCCCGATCCATTGATCGGCGGCGGCGTCGATCTCGGCGCCATTGCATCCGAGTTCTTTTCGCTGGCGCTCGATCCCTATCCACGCAAGCCGGGCGCGCATTTCGTCGAACCGCAGCCTGGCGACGGCGCTCAGGCGATCTCGCCTTTCGCCGAGCTGCGACGGCTCAAGCCGCCCGGCGAGCCTTGAGGCGAGCCGCAATGGGCACTTGCGCGCGTGGCCGGCAAATGGCAAGTCGCCCGCGGGAGTGGGAGCGCGGACGCGCTTCTCGGACGCGTCACAAAAGCCGGCCAATAAATCAAGGCGGCCGATCCAGGCGCGAAGTCGGGAGAAACGGGATAAATGCCGCAAACTATTCGGATTGCGCTCGACGCGATGGGCGGCGATTTCGGTCCGAAGGTGACCATCGCGGGCGCCGCCAGCGCTCTCGAACGGCATCCCAACAGCCGCTTCCTGCTGATCGGCGACGAGCCGGCGATACGCGCGCAGCTTGAACGCCATCCGCGCCTCGCCGAATGCGCCGAAGTGCGCCATTCTTCCGTTTCGATCCGCATGGACGACAAGCCGAGCCAGGCGCTGCGTTACGGAAGGCGCGTCTCGTCGATGTGGCTCGCGATCGAAGCGGTCAAGAAAGGCGACGCCGACGTCGCCGTCTCCGCCGGAAACACCGGCGCGCTCATGGCCATGGCGAAAATTTGCCTTCATACGATGGCGCGAGTCGATCGGCCCGCGCTCGCCTGCCTGTGGCCAACGCTGAAGGGGCAGTCGGTGGTGCTCGATGTCGGCGCCTCCATGGGCGCCAACGCCGGCCACCTTGTCGACCTCGCGATCATGGGCGCGGCGATGGCGCGGGTCATCCTGGGACTTGAGCGTCCGACCGTTGGGCTGCTCAACGTCGGCACCGAAGAGATCAAGGGCATCGAGGAGGTGAAGGCCGCCTCGACCACGCTGCGCGACCTCGCCCTGCCCGGCTTCGATTATCGCGGCTTCGTCGAAGGCGACGGCATCGGCAAAGGCGCCGTCGACGTCGTCGTCACCGAGGGCTTTGCCGGCAATATTGCGCTCAAGACAGCCGAGGGAACGGCCGCCCAGATCGCGGCCTATCTCAAACAAGCGATGAGCGGCGCGCTGCTCGCCAAGCTCGGCTACATTCTGGCGCTCGGCGCCTTCCGGGAGCTTCGCGCCAAGATGGACACGCGGGCGACCAACGGCGGCGTATTCCTCGGGCTCGAGGGAATCGTCATCAAGAGCCACGGCGGCGCCGATTCGGTCGGCTTCGCGCGCGCCGTGGAGATCGGCTATGAGATGGCGGGCAGCGACCTCCTCAATCGTATTCGCGACACGGTCGCGCTGGCCCACCGTCTCGAAGATCGAGACGGCGCCGATCCGAACAGCCCGCCTCAGGAAGCCGCACAGTGACGACAGACAATTTCGGGTTTCGTTCGGTCGTTCTCGGCGTCGGCGCCTATCTCCCGCAAAAAACCCTCACCAATGATGAACTCGCCAAGCTCGTCGACACCAGCGACGAGTGGATCGTGCAGCGCACCGGGATCAAGGAGCGGCATATCGCGGCGGAAGGCGAGACGACGTCGATGCTGGGGGAAAAGGCGGCGCGCGCGGCGCTCGCCAACGCCGGAGTCAAGGCCGATGACATCGACCTCATCATCGTCGCGACGTCGACGCCGGACTGGACCTTCCCGTCGACCGCGACGCAAATTCAAGCCGCGCTCGGCATTACGCATGGCGTCGCCTTCGACCTGCAGGCGGTCTGCTCGGGGTTCGTCTTCGCCCTCGCCACGGCAGAGAAATTCTTGCGTTCAGGCTCGCACAGGCGCGCGCTCGTGATCGGCGCCGAAACCTTCTCCCGCATCATCGATTGGACCGACCGCACGACCTGCGTGCTGTTTGGCGACGGCGCCGGGGCGATGATTATCGAGTCGCGGCCATCTCAGGGCGGAATTGACGAGCGCGGCGTGCTAACGACGCATCTGCGTTCGGACGGACGCCATCGCGCGAAGCTCCATGTCGACGGCGGCCCCTCCGCCACGCAGACCGTCGGCCATCTGCGTATGGAAGGCAAAGAAGTGTTCCGCTTCGCCGTGGGCCAGGTGACCGACGTCGTCAAAGACGCCTTCGCCGCAACGGGCCTGACGTCTGAAGACCTCGACTGGTTCGTGCCCCATCAGGCCAATCGGCGAATTATCGACATGTCGGCGCAAAAGCTCGGAATAGCGCCGGAAAAAATCATCGCCACCGTGCATTTGCACGGCAACACTTCCGCCGCATCCGTTCCTCTGGCTTTGGCGGTCGCCGCGGCGGACGGACGGATCAAACAGGGCGACCTCGTCATGCTCGAAGCCGTCGGCGGCGGCTTTACCTGGGGATCAGCCCTGATACGCTGGTAAGCCGGTGAAATACAATAATAATTTTGCTGCAGGCAAATATTGGAAAGCAATATCACAGCCGAATACGACCGGCGCTTGATTTTCCTATTCAATTCTGAAAAATTCCAACAACAGCCGGTGGCGAATACCCGCTGTGGGCGGGGAGCGCCGCCCTGATTGAGTCCGGTCGTCCCACCCGGCGCGCTTCGAATCGGCCCATGACGTTCAGTTGTCATCAATCATAAGGCGGAAGGTGGCCAAGGGGGACGCGCCCGCTAAGCCGGACGGCGAGGCGAAAGAAGAGCGCATAGCGAGGAGAGGCGCCTTGACTCGTTCGGACCTTGCGGAAGCGATCCATCGTAGGTTCGGCGTGCCACGGGCCGAGTCCGCGAAATATGTAGAAATGGTGCTCGAAGAGATTTTCGAACGCATCGTCTCGCGCGAAGACGTCAAGCTCTCTTCCTTCGGCGCCTTTTTGGTGCGGGAAAAGAAAGAGCGGCTGGGACGCAATCCGAAGACGGGCGCAGGCGCTAAGATTTCGGCGCGGCTGGTCGTCGCGTTCAAGCCCTCCAACGTCCTGCGGGCGAGAATTAACGGCGACGACTGACTTTTCGAACAAGGCGCGCGCTTGAAGCGCGCTTGGGGCGCACACCCAGCTTGACAAGCGTTGGCGCGCCATGCGCCAAACATGCATGGCTAAGAGCCGCGCGGTCTACGTCTGTCAAAACTGCGGCGCCGTCGCCTGGCGGTGGCAGGGCCGCTGCGACTCCTGCGGCGAATGGAACAGCCTCGCTGAAGAGTCGGCCGGCGGCGCCGCCGAGGTCGCCCGCCGCGCCGCGCGCGGCCGCGTCTTCGAACTCGAGGGACTCGCAGGCGAAGGCCGGCCGGCGCCGCGGATCGCCACCGGCATTGATGAATTCGACCGCGTCACCGGCGGCGGCTTCGTTCCGGGCTCGGTGCTGCTGCTCGGCGGCGAGCCTGGCATCGGAAAATCCACCCTGCTCATCCAGGCTTGCGCGGCTCTGGCGCGGCGCGGCGCGCGCGTCGTCTATATTTCGGGTGAGGAGGCCGTCGCGCAGGTGCGGCTGCGCGCAGCCAGGCTCAACCTCGCCGATGCGCCAGTGGAGCTCGCCGCCGCGACCCAGGTCGAAGATATCCTCGCCACCTGCGCGACAGGCGACCGTCCGGCGCTCATCGTCATCGATTCGATTCAGACCATGCACACCAACATGGCGGAGTCTGCGCCGGGAACGGTGACGCAGGTGCGCGCCAGCGCCCAGGCGCTGCTGCGCCACGCCAAGACGACAGGCGCAACGATCGTTCTCGTCGGCCATGTCACCAAGGACGGACAGGTCGCGGGTCCACGGGTCGTCGAACACATGGTCGACGCAGTCCTGTCCTTCGAGGGCGACGGCGCGCATCATTTCCGCATGCTGCGCGCCTCCAAGAACCGATTTGGCGCGACCGGCGAGATCGGCGTCTTCGAGATGACCAACCTTGGCCTCGCCGAGGTGGCCAATCCATCGGCGCTGTTCCTCGCCGGGCGGGACGCGGGCGCGCCCGGCGCGGCGGTGGTCGCGAGCATGGAGGGACAGCGTCCGCTGCTGATCGAGATCCAGGCGCTCGTCGCGCCGACCTCGCTCGGCACGCCGCGGCGCGCCGTCGTCGGCTTCGAGCAGAATCGGCTCTCGATGATCCTTGCCGTGCTCGAAGCGCATGGCGGGCTGAAGCTTGGCATGCATGACGTCTATCTCAACGTCGCCGGCGGCTTTCGCGCCGACGAACCCGCCGCCGACCTTGCCGCCGCCGCGGCGCTGGTCTCGTCTCTTACGGGCGCAGTCCTGCCGCCCGAATTGTTCTTTTTTGGCGAGATCGGACTATCGGGCGCCGTGCGGCCGGTCATTCATCCCGGCATGCGGCTGTCCGAAGCGGGGAAACTCGGATTCCATCACGCCGTCGTCCCCCAATCCCAGCAGATTTCCAACGACGCGCGCGGCGTCGGCGTGACGATCCGTCCCTGCGCGGACGTGAGCGCCCTCGTCGCCGCCATCGCCCGCATGTCGACGCGCGAAAAAACCATCCAGCGCGGCCATAGTCCTGCGCTTTAATGTTTCCGGCCGGCGTCAAGATGCGTTAGAACGCTGCCAGTGCAAGAGCCATAGACCTGCCGGAGCGACGCCGCCCGACCAAGGCGGCGCAAAGTTGACATGAGCTCTGGACAGGGTCGTGCAAGCGTCGCCGGAAGGCGGCCAACAGCCCATTCAGAAGCGTTGAGCGCTCGGGGCGAACAACCAAGAGGCCAGCAATGCCGTCATATCTTGATTTGGCAGTGATTACCGTCGTTTTGGTGTCGGGAATGCTCGCTCTTTTGCGCGGCTTCACCCGGGAAGTCCTTGCGATTCTGTCCTGGGTCGCGGCGGCGGCGGCGGCGTATTTCTTTTATCCGCTCGCCCTGCCCTACATCAAACCGTACATCAGCAAGGATGAGATTGCTCTGGCGGCTGCGGTGGCCTCAGTGTTTTTCGTCTCCCTGGTCGCCGTTTCGCTGGTGACCGTGAAGCTCTCGGATGTCATCCTCGATTCGAAGGTCGGCGCCCTTGACCGCACCCTCGGCTTCCTGTTCGGGGCCGTTCGCGGCGCCCTGATCGCCGTCGTCGCCTTTGTTTTTTACAGCTGGCTCGTGCCGGAAACGAATCAGCCGGAATGGATCAAGGACGCGCGCGCCAAGCCCTTCCTCGTCGCTGGCGGCGAGAAGCTGCGGGAAATGCTGCCCGACGACATCGACAGCATCGTCGCCAAGATCAAGGCCAAGAAGGGCGCTCCGGCGATCGAGGAGCCGCCGGCCGACGTCGAGCCGGAAAAAATCCAGCCCGCGCCCAGCGACGCAACCACCGACGGCCCGGCCAGCCCCGCTCCGGAGTCGAGCGACAAGCCTGAATGATGGTCTTGCGGATGGGCCCCGCCGCTGGCACATATGACGGGAATGCGACGCCCGGGCGCTCGGGACTGCCGGGCGGCGGCGCGTCATGGGGGACGAAGCATGTCGGAGGCCGCCGAGGATCTTCTGCGATCCTCATCCCGCGAGATTGACGCGACAGACGATCTCGACGGCGACAGGCTTCGCGAATATTGCGGCGTGTTCGGCGTCTTCGATTTGCCTGACGCCGCAGCGATCGCTGCGCTCGGCCTGCACGCGCTGCAGCACCGCGGCCAGGAGGCGGCCGGCATCGTCAGCTTCGACGGCGGCCGTTTCCACGGCGAGCGCCGCCTGGGGCTGGTCGGCGACCATTTTTCTCAGGAGAGCACGATCGAGCGCCTGCCCGGCGCGGCGGCGATCGGCCATGTGCGCTACGCCACCACCGGCGAAACCATGCTGCGCAACGTGCAGCCGCTGTTCGCGGAACTGAACACTGGCGGCTTCGCGGTCGCCCATAACGGCAACCTCACCAATGCCCAGACGCTGCGCCGCGAACTGATCCGCGAGGGCGCGATCTTCCAGTCGACTTCGGACACCGAGGTCATTCTTCATCTCGTGGCGCGCAGCCGCAAGGCGCTGCTCATCGACCGTTTCATCGAAGCGCTTCGCTCGATCGAAGGCGCCTATTCGCTTGTTGCGCTCACCAACAAGAAGCTCATCGGGGCGCGCGATCCGCTCGGCATTCGCCCCCTCGTCATCGGCGAATTCGACGGAAAATATATTCTCGCGTCGGAAACCTGCGCGCTCGACATTATCGGCGCGCGCTTCGTGCGCGACGTGATGAACGGCGAGATCGTCATTATCTCCGAGGACGGAATTCAGAGCTTGCGGCCGTTTCCGCCGCAGCCGATGCGCCCCTGCATCTTCGAATATATCTATTTCGCCCGACCCGACTCTGTCGTGCACGGACGCCCCGTCTATCAGGTGCGCAAGGCGATGGGCGCCGAGCTCGCGCGCGAGCGCCTGATCGACGCAGACGTCGTGGTGCCTGTGCCGGACTCCGGCGTGCCCGCGGCGCTCGGCTATTCGCAGGAGTCGGGCGTGCCGTTCGAGCTCGGCATCATCCGCAATCACTATGTCGGCCGCACCTTCATCGAGCCGACCCAAATCGCGCGCGATTTCGGCGTGCGCATGAAGCACAGCGCCAATCGCTGCGTCGTCGCCGGAAAACGCGTTATCCTGATCGACGATTCCATCGTGCGCGGCACGACGTCGGTAAAAATCGTGCAGATGATGCGCGACGCCGGCGCCACGGAAGTGCATTTCCTCATTTCGTCGCCGCCGATCACCAATCCGGATTATTACGGCATCGACACGCCGCAGAAGGAGAAACTGCTCGCCGCGACGCATACGCTAGAGGAGATGCGCGACTATATCGGCTGCGATTCGCTGGCCTTCCTGTCGGTCGACGGCATCTATCGCGCCATGGGCTATGAGCGCCGCGACCCCGTGCGGCCGCAGTTCACCGACCATTGCTTCACCGGCGACTATCCGACGTCGCTCACCGACCTCGTCGGCGAGAACCGCGCGCAACTATCGCTGTTGGCGGAGGCGAGTTAGATATGAGCGCCACGGTTGAGAAACGGCTATGGCAAGCGAAGTAAGATCGTCTGCTGTCATGCCCTCCGCCACGCCGGCTGAAGCGGAGGTGGAAGAATGGCGACAGCTGCCGCGAGACGAACAACTGCGTCGGCTCCGCAAAGTTCTCGCAAATGCTGAGAGCGCTACTGCGTCAGCGGCGACGATGGGCGATCTCTTAGCTGAGGCCCGTCGCCGCGCTGACCAGCGTCGTGGCTGAATTCCGCCTATCTCGCCGCGCCAGCGCCGACCTCCTCGACATTTACGCCTATACGGAGGCGAATTTCGGAGCCTATCAGGCCGAAGCCTACCACTCCGGACTGGAGCGCACGTTTGGACTGCTCGCTGACTTTCCTGCTATCGGCGTTAGCAGAGAAGAGGTTCTGCCGCGCCTTCGGCAGTTTCGTTTTCAGTCGCATTTGATCTTCTATTGCGACGAAGGAGATCACGTCCTCATCCGAGCGCTGATACATGTGCGCCAAGGCCTTAGGCCTTCATTGTTCGAATAGCCGATCATGCCGCTTCGCCCCTCCCCCCGCATCGCTCTTGTCACCGGCGCGTCGCGCGGCATCGGACGCGCCCTCGCGCTCGAACTCGCCCGCGACGGCGCGCATGTCGTCGCCTTGGCGCGCGCGCAGGGCGCTCTCGAAGAACTCGACGACGAGATTCGCGCGCTCGGCGGCGAAGTGACGCTCGTTCCCTGCGACCTCGCTGATTTCGACGCGCTCGACCGGCTCGGCGCGGCGCTGTTCGAACGCTGGGGCAAGCTCGACGTGTTTGTCGGCAATGCCGGTCTGCTTGGCCCTCTGTCGCCGCTCGCTCATGTCGACCCGAAGGATTGGAGCCGCGTCATGGCGGTTAACGTCACGGCGAACTGGCGGCTGATCCGTTCGCTCGACCCGCTTTTGCGCGCATCGGGAGCCGGGCGCGTCGTCTTCATTACTTCAGGCGCGGCGCACCGCGCCACGATGAAGCCGTTCTGGGGCGCTTACGCGGTCTCCAAGGCGGCGCTCGAAGCGATGGCCCGCACTTACGCCGCCGAGGTCGCCGGCGAGGGCGTCACCGTGATGCTGGCCAATCCGGGTCCGCTGCGCACGCGCATGCGCGCTCAGGCGATGCCGGGCGAAGATCCGATGACTCTAAAAACGCCCGAGGAGTTCGCAACAAAATGCCTCGCGCTGCTCGCCCCGGAATGGCGCGAGAGCGCGAGGCTTTATGATTTCCCCGCTGACCGGCTTCTGAGTTTTTCCGCGCCGGCCTAAGTCCGCCGCAGCTTGGGCGCGCGCCTTAGTTGTGGTGGTGGCTCGTATGGAAGTGCGTGTGGCCCTTATGCCCGTGGAAATGACGGTGCACATGGCCGCGGCGCGGCAGGGGCGGAGGCGGCGGCGGAACATAGGCGAGAGTCTCAAGCGCTCCACGCCCGCGGTCCACCCCACGCCGGCGCCCGCCTCCACCGTGAACGGCTGCAGCGAGAAGGTATTGTCGGAGCCGCCAACGAGGATTGCGCCGCCGCCGCCGACCCCGATCTTGGCCGAGACTTCGGGACCCATATAGGCGCCGGCAAGAGCGCCCGGACCAATGTGGTTCGTCGCCGCGACGACGCCCCAGGCAAGCTCGCCGTCCCGTCCGAAGCGGAGCCGCAAACGCACGCCTTGCAGTACAGAACGCGCGCCGAAATGCAACAGCGCCGCTCCAGATGGAGCCGGAGCTATACTGTCATTTGCCGGAAATCCTGTGCGCGGGCGCACAAAGCCGTCGCGCCCCAGCGCATGTCGCCGCGCGTTTGGAACGCTTGCAAAGGCCGCGGAAGAGTCCGATTTTAACGTCAGTGAAAAAAAGCCGAGGCCCATCGGTGTCGCATTCCTATCCGCTGCCCGTTCTCGTCGAGGGGTTGTCGCCGTCAGACGTCGAAGCGCTGCGGTCCGCCGTCGCGGCGCTGGAGCGACAGAGTTTTGCGTCGCGGCTGGCCGGATTGGCGAGCCGACAGCTGAGTTTCGGCTCTTTGACATTGCCGCCGCGTCTGCAGGCGGCGGCCGCCGCGGCGACGCAAAGAGCGCTCGCCGCGGCGATGAAGATGGCCCTGGCGAGCCTTGATGCGCAGCCAAGGAGGGATTCGGTGCGGATTCACCGTCGTCTCGCGGCGCTGACCGGAGGCATGGGAGGCGCCGTAGGGCTTGCGAGCCTGCCGATCGAGCTGCCGGTGTCGACGACGATCATGCTGCGCTCGATCGCGGAAATCGCACAGGCGGAGGGAGAGGACATACGTCAGCCGGGCGCGGCCCTCGCTTGCCTGGAGGTTTTCGCCCTCGGCGGCCATTCCGTGGAGGGCAATGTCCTGGAGGGCGGCTATCTTGCGCTGCGCGCCGTTCTCGCCAAATCGGTGTCGGACGCGGCGCGCTTTCTGACCGTCCGGCGGGTTTCCAACGAGGCCGCGCCTGCTCTTGCCCGTCTGATCGGCGCGATCGGGGCGCGTTTCGGAATCGTCGTCTCGCAAAAGACCGCGGCGCAGGCTGTCCCGGTGATCGGGGCGATCAGCGGCGCGGCGATCAACGTCGCCTTCACCGAGCACTTCCAAAGTCTCGCGCGCGGCCATTTCGTCGTCCGCCGACTCGAACGACTCTACGGCCCTGCCGTTGTGCACGCCGAATACGCCAAGATCGCCCGTTCGGAGGGCTATTGGGATGATCCGTCGCAGGCGGCGTGAGCAGCGACGAGCGCGCTTGATCGCGCTGCATTTGGGTAATGTCTCTAGCCTTCAGAATCAGAAGACATAATCTTGTATGCTTTTCTTAAGCGAAAAACGCAGTCCGGAATATCAGTCGCTTCCTTTGCCAACGGCGAATGATTAAAGCGTGATGCACGAACTTTGTCGACAATAAGAGGAATAAATGTTTCATCTGGCCCCTCTATTTCGTCACCCAAGTGTGTATCTATATCTACTTCAATTGCCCACTCGGCGGCTGCTTGGAAAGGAGCGCGACTTAGAGCGTCACGAAACTGAATGGCGAGTGATGCAGGTAGCCCTTCCAAAATTGCAAGGAGAAGCGTCGGGTGAAAATCAAAACTAATGCAGTGTGGTCTATCGGCAAACTCGCAATTAGACGTTGCGCTCATGAGCTCATCATTCACTCTTGCAAACAGATTAAATTGCGCGCCGATGAAGGTGAATACCGCATCATCACGCAAACCCATCCGCTTGAGTGCGGAGCCAAAATCAGGAGCGGAATAACGTATAATCTGGTATTAGTGTAACCGGACATTTTCTGGTTCCGGCACAAATAAATGGATGTTTGAGTGATTTGCTGCGAACGATTTGATTCTTACCTGATGGGCTGTAGCCAAGGCGCGTCAGCAAGGGCGTGATAATTATTTCACGCACAGAGTCTTCCTTGAAGTCAAGGTCGTCTAGCAACGATGCGTTGAATCCAGCGAACACGTTGACGCCTTGTGTTTTTGGTTTCGGCTCCGCATTTCAATACGTCAAACTACGGTCAACGGCCACTTTCGAATTCAATGACGGATCATGAGCTAGGAATGACCGAGTCGGGTCAAATCGAGCCATTCATCATCCGCTCGGCGGGGCGACTGCTATGGGTCGTAAGCCGAAATTCAAACCGGGATACTACCGGCATTCGCACGGACTCGCCCAAATGAAGATGACGTGATCGATCTCAAAAACGTAGTGTGCGCTTTGCGCAAAACCAATCTCCGCTGTTACGCGAGCCGCACTCTATGGCGACGTGGCGAAACAAGTGAATCGTTCGAACGCGCGCGCCCCCTCTCCCCGCTTGCGGGGAGAGGGGGGAGTTTCTCCGGACGACGCCTCAGGGGAAAAAGTCCTCTTGCACGACGCAGCCATAGCTCGACAGGCCAGTTGTCGAGAGAAATCCCCTCGGAGACACAGTCATGCGATTCTGCTGCCATGCCGGGGGCAGGGACTGTCCCCCTACCGAGACTCCCGGAAACCAAATGTAGAGGAGGTAGCCAGTCGTGAAGCTGTCTTGCGGCGACGGAAAACTATACTTGGTAACGATGAAATATTGCGGGCCTGGCACAACATAGTTGGCCAAGCCGAAGTTAGCAAAGCCGGTCGAAAAAACAACGTCATCAATCTTTCCCCACTGTAGCACCGTTTCCGCCACCCTGCTCGCGGTGGAGGTAAATCCCAATTGGGCGGGAGAGGTTCGGTTGGTCGGATCCGAGCCGAGGCCGGCGCTGCTGCTACCGTTGGCAAGCCAAGCGGCGTATGAGTGCAGCGTGTCGAGCGTCACCTTGCCCTCTCCGGAATTAAACAAGGTCGCGTTGAGGTATGAGATTTGTTGATTTTGTTGATTTGTTTGAATAGACCCGCACAACTGGCGAAAACTAAAGCTGTATTTTGCATTAGCTATGGGCAAAATGTTGCTCCCCAGTGTCGATGGCAGCGACTGCGCGCCGGCGGTTGAGGCCATGGCCAGCATCGCGGCGAACGCCACAGTTTCCAGTGCGGATACAGCAGAGGCTTTGTGCATAGCGATCTCCTTTAAAAAGCGCTCTTCGAAGAATCGGGAACGCCATTTTTGCGCCTTAGTGTTTGGCTGACGTTCCCCAGGTGGGGTGCATGCCAGCGAAGTTCTCGCTAAGTTGAGCCTCTTCAGCAAGAGGACGAAGCCTCAGCCCTCGAACAAACTGTGCACAACCCTCCAGATTCGCCAAATGGTTCTTGTTCAAGCGGTCCTGCTAGAAGGCCAACCCTTTGCCCCGTAAACGGGAAGAGGGGGAAACGCGTCATGATTGGCGCAGCTATTTCCGCGGTTAGTTTAAGGCAGGCGGCGCAGCGCCTCGATGAGGTGCGCGACCTGCGTCGTCGTGGCGATTCCCGCTTCGTTTTCTTCAAGCAGGACGACGTCGGCGCCCGCGAGGTTTTCTTCGAGCTGTTCCGATGTCGGCGGCAGCCGCTCGCCGTTCGAGGCGTCGCCGGGCGGGCGCCGGTAATGACCGAGTTCGATCGTGTTGTTCTCGGTCCGCATATAAAACCAATAGTCGATTTGCGGCGGACAGGGCGCGAGCGTCGCCGCCGCCAGCACCTGATGCAGAAAGCTTCCGCCCAGCGCCAGCAGCCGCGGCACGCGTGCGCAATCGCCCTTCTCCCCTGCCCGGCCGATCGCCGCCGTCGGATAATGCGCGTCGGGCCACAGGAGATTGAGCAAATCCAGCAGATCGCGGTCGGCGCCGACGGCTTCCGGCGCCGGCGCCGACGTAAAATCCAGAACGCCGATAGGGGAGGCGGGAATCGCGCGCGTGACCTCGCGCATGGCGAGCGCGCCGCCGACGCTGTTCCAATGCGAGCCGCCGCGCGGAAACAGCGCGATCGCCTGTTTGGGTATTTGCGCCGCAACGAGCGCCGGGCCGTCCACATAACGCACATGCGCTTCGTCGAGCGCCGCGCGATAGGGCGCAAGCTTCTCCGGCATCGTCATCGCGCGCGCGGCGCATGGCGCGGACTTCGGCAGATCTTCCGCATAGCGCGCCGCCTTGGACGGCGAAATCAGATAGACGAAGCTCTTTCCATGCGCCTGCGCCATGTCCTGAATATCGCGCAAGGTCGAAGACCAGGCGCCAAGGCGAGAAGGATCGAAGCCGCCGTCACGAGCGCAAAATTCGTCGATATAGAGCTGCTCATAAAGCTGACCGTTGCGGCCGATCGCGACTCCGGGCGCCGCCGAGCCGCCGAAAAGCGAAAAGACGAGCTGATTTTTCGCACGTACGGAAATCGGAAAAACCGGCGACATTCGGCCAAGATTTGCCGACACCGCCTTTTGCGTTTCGCCAGAAAGAAAGGCGTCGAGCGTCCAGGGCGCGGGCTTTGGCTTCGCGACGCCGGCGAGCGGCGAGGCGCTGCGGATACGCAGCTTCGGCCAATCGCGTTCGACGGCGAAATTCCACAAATTGGCGAGGAAAAGAAAGGCGATGAAGCCCGCGCATCCAAAGATCGGCAAGCGCGCGAAGGTGAGCGACTTCAAAAAGGCGCGCTCAGCGGAAAGGGACACGCGCGCCGCCGCTTCAAGTTCCGCATGATCCTTCTCGACGCGTTTATCCATTTCGGCTCGATCGCCCATCCGATTCAAAAGCGAAAATAGATGAACGGCTTGAAAGGATCGGCCAGTCCCTTCGCCAACGCCGCAAGGAAGAGCAGCGAAAGCGCGCCATTCGACGCCAAGGCGTAACGCTGCGCCGCGCTGGCCCAATCGAAATCCCTGACATAAAGCGACAGCCGCTGCGCGACGCAGATCGCCGCGGCGATCAGCGCCACCACGACATATTCTTCGGGAATGACGACTTCCGCGCTGGATTGCGCCCAGGGATTCGCCATTAACGCCAGCAGCGCGCCCGCTTGCTGAAGAGAGGTTGCGCGAAAGAACGTCCAGCCGACGATTACGACAATCATCGTGATGATGTTGGCGCACCAATCCGGCAATCGCTGCAGGCTTCTCACCAGAAACAGCCGGTCGAGCACCAGAAACACGCCGTTATAGGCGCCCCAGACGACATAGGTCCAAGCGGCGCCGTGCCAAATCCCCGAGGCCAGAAAGCAGATCCACAGATTGAGATAGGTGCGCGCTTCGCCGCGCCGATTGCCGCCGAGCGGAAAATACAGATATTCGCGAATCCAGCTCGTCAGCGAAATATGCCAGCGCCGCCAGAAGTCGGTGATGCTCGTCGCCACATAGGGCATGTTGAAATTTTCCAAGAGCCGGAAGCCGAACATGCGCGCAAGCCCGATCGCCATGTCGGAATAGCCGGAGAAATCGAAATAGATTTGGAAAGTGAAGAACAGCACGCCCGCCCAGGCTTGCGTAAAGCCGAGCGCGCTAATGTCGCGCGAAAAGATCAGGTCTGCGCCGCTCGCCAGCGTATCGGCGAAGAGCAGCTTCTTCACCACGCCGAGCATGAAGCGCGAAAAGCCGATGACGAAATCATCGAGGTCGGCGTGCGGCATCGCCTCGAACTGGCGCGCGATGTCGTGATATTTGATGATCGGCCCGGCGAGGAGCTTGGGAAAGAAGAAGACGTAGAGCCCATAGAGCAGCGGCCGGCTCGCCGGCGCCGTCACGCCGCGATAGACGTCGACGAGATAGGTGATCTTTTCGAAGACGATGAAACTGACGCCGATCGGCAGAGCGATCTGGGGAATGTTGATCCCCGGCAGCGTCAGCGCCTTCAACAGCGCGTCGAGATTGAGCGCGAGAAAGCCGGTGTATTTGTAATAGACGAGGATCGCGAGATTGGCGACGACGCCAAGCGCGAGCCAGAGCTTGCGCTTGTCATTCCCGGCAGGCCGCAGGCCTGACCGGGAATCCAGAGCAACCACAGCCTCGCTCGCAAGTCTGGATTCCCGATCGCTTCGCTCATGCGAAGCGTCGGGAATGACATTGGGACCGCTGACAGATAGAGCGGCGATCTTCTGCGCCACGTAAAGGTCGAGCGCGACCGACGCGAAGACGAGGAAGATGAAGACCGGCTCGCTCCAGGCGTAAAAGATGACGCTGGCCGCTAAAAGGATGACCGCCCGCCGCAGGCGGACTTCTCCGAAAAACAGATAGATGAGGTAGACCGCCGGACCGAACAGGAACAGGAACAGCGGCTCGTAGAAAAGCATGAGTGTCCTGCGTTCGTCGGCGCATGCGCGAAAGCCTGCGGCTTCTACCAAAAGCCCCGCAACGGGGCAAGAAAGTCGCCCGCCACGGGTACAGTCTCCAAGAATTCTTGAATTCCTGTTGGTAGGCGCGGCGGCGCCGCTTTCCCTTCTCCCGCTTTAGCGGGGGAAGGTGGCGCGAAGCGCCGGATGGGGGCTATGCGACGCAAGAAAGAAACGCCGGGATCGCCCCCTCCCCAATCCTCCCCCGCTTCGCGGGAGAGGGGGCAGGTTGCGCCGCCCATAAGAGTTTTGCCGCTCAGCCATCAGCAGTTCTAAAAGTATGCCAATGACGGGCGTCATTCGATTTTTTGGGTTTTGAGGAGGTCCGGGGGGATTGTGAATGTGGCGAGGGATTCGAGG